>JBJTCN010000024.1:0-2358 GCA_046091905.1 Candidatus Nanopelagicaceae bacterium | reverse complement strand
ACTTAGGACGTTTTAAGCAGGTCTTAGACGAAACTAGAAATGAAGGCGTTTGGATTTCAGAAAAAAGAAAATTTCCGCGCTTTCACGCGTAGCTTTGGTGGGTTGTGTAGGACTCGAACCTACGACCCAGTGATTAAGAGTCACTTGCTCTACCAACTGAGCTAACAACCCAAAGACTGAACGGGTCAGACCCTATCAATTTCTGGCAAGAGCGCAAAATCATCACGAAAGTGGCGTCAGGCAATTAATATCTAAGCATGAGAAATCGGAGCATTTGGGCATTCACATTGAGTGCAATAGTTGCATTATCAACTTTTCCAAATGCAACTGCCGCAACTTCAACTGCTGAAACGATTTTGGATTCTTTAGGAGTAAAAGGCCGCGCACCAAAAACTGGCTACACCAGGGCGCAATTTGGTCAGACTTGGGCAGAAGAAAATCGAAATGGTTGCGATACTCGAAATGACATCCTGCAAAGAGATTTAACTGATGTAGTTTTTCGAGCAGGCACTAGAAATTGCGTGGTTGAGAGTGGAACTTTGATTGATCCTTATTCGGGTATCACTATTTACTTCGTAAAAGGGGAGAAGAGCAGCATGGAGGTACAAATAGACCATGTTGTGGCTTTAAGTAATGCCTGGCAGACCGGTGCCTTTAAATTAACGTTGGCAAAACGAACTGAATTTGCGAATGACCCAGATAATTTATTAGCGGTACAGGGAAGGTTAAATTCCCAAAAGGGAGATGGTGATGCCGCTACCTGGTTGCCGCCATTGAAGAAGTACCGCTGCACCTATGTTTCAAAACAAATTGCGATTAAAGAAAAGTATGGATTATGGGTAACTGCGCCAGAGAAAACGGCGATGAAAAATATTTTGGCGAAGTGTTAGAACTAAGCTTTGTAGCGGTCAAAAGAACTTTGAATTTCGCGCTCTGCCTCTAAACGGCCAACCCAGGTAGCGCCCTCAACTGATTTTCCTGGTTCTAAATCTTTATAAACTTCAAAGAAATGTTGAATTTCTAGTCGATCATATTCAGAGATATGGTGAATATCGCGCAGATGTTCTTTGCGCACATCTCCAGCTGGGACGCAGAGCAGTTTGTCATCGCCACCGGCTTCATCGGTCATGCGGAACATTCCGATAACTCGGCATGAAACCACGCAACCAGGGAAGGTGGGTTCATCTAGCATCACTAGCGCATCAATGGGATCGCCATCTAAACCAAGGGTATTTTCCACAAATCCGTAATCCCACGGATAACGAGTTGAGGTAAAGAGCATGCGATCTAAACGAATTTTTCCGGAGCTCTTATCTAATTCATATTTATTGCGGGAACCTGCTGGAATTTCGATTAAGACATCAAAAGTCATTTCATTCATCGCAATCTCCATTGATTGGTAAAACTTGGGGTGAATGACGGGGCTTGAACCCGCGACATTCCGGACCACAACCGGATGCTCTACCAGCTGAGCTACATCCACCATGTCGTATTTCGGACTGGCGAAGTTTATCAGCCCTCTGAAGAAGTTGCTTCCTCGTTATTTGAGCCGTTAAAAATTGCGGCAATCTGCTTGATATCTGCGCTTTGTGGCCCGGGTTGATCTACAAACACCGTCTTGCGATAGAAAGAGAGCTCTGCAATTGAGTCTTTGATATCGCCAAGTGCGCGATGGTTTCCGGTCTTGGCAGGGGCATTGAAATAAACCTTTGGATACCAACGCCTGGTTAATTCTTTGATAGATGAAACATCAATGGTGCGATAGTGCAGATAATCAGAGAGCTTTGGCATATCGCGAGTAATAAAAATGCGATCGACGTAAACTGAATTACCGGCTAGCGGAGATTTTCCGGCTACCACGCCTGCGGAATCCAAGTATTTAAGAATTAAATCTTCTGCTGCGGAAACCGAAATACCTTTAGGGATTTCATTGATTAGCCCAGAATCGGTATGCATCTTGGTGACAAATTCATTCATGCCTGAAATCTGTTCAGGGGTGGCTTTGATAACGACATCGACGCCATCGCCAATAATGTTTAATTCTGAATCTGTGACCAAAACTGCGATTTCGACCAAGACATCGTTGGTGGTATCCAGGCCGGTCATTTCACAATCGACCCAGACTAGGTGCGGATAAGCGTTGCCATTTGTCATACAGAGGTAAACCCTAAACCATCTATGCAGGCGTGGCCGCGGGTAAGTTCATTTCCAGTTCACCTGATTCCGCAGCTGCTGCAGGTGGCGTAGCTGCAATCGATGACGCTACAGGTGTGTTGACCTTCGATTACTTAACTACAGATTCAGATGCCTATCCATTTACTGCAACTACATATGCATTGGTTTCAACCAAGTATGGTG
>JBJTCN010000023.1:0-12493 GCA_046091905.1 Candidatus Nanopelagicaceae bacterium | reverse complement strand
GAAGATTATGTTGCAGATTAGGTTGCGAGAGGGACTTAAATTATCTGATTTAACTGCATCACAAATAGGAGTGTTAGAGAAATATCCAGAGCAGGTAACAATCACGGGCGAGAGCGCACAATTAACGCCTGCGGGGCGCTTGATTGCAGACCGAATCGTCCGTGAATTGATCTAGGCTATAAAATCTGCCAATCATGAGCCGCCGCCTGGAAATCCTTCGCGCAATTGTTGATGAGTATGTCGCTACTCAAGAGCCAGTTGGTTCTAAAGCGCTTGCTGAGCACCATAACTTAGGAGTTTCGCCAGCCACAATTCGAAACGAGATGGCGGTACTTGAAGAGGAAGGGTTGATTACTCAGCCTCATACCTCTGCAGGTCGAATTCCAACAGACCTTGGATATCGCACCTTCGTAGATCAATTAGCTAGCGTCAAACCACTTTCTGCACCAGAACGACGAGCTATTGAAACATTTCTAGAAGGTGCGCTTGATTTAGATGATGTGGTTATGCGTACCGTCAAACTATTAGCGGATGTAACAAAGCAAGTAGCGGTAGTTCAATACCCATCGTTAGTAAAGTCTCGAGTACGCCACGTGGAATTGGTGCTTTTAAATTCAATTCGAATTATGTTGATTCTGATTACTGACACTGGACGCGTCGAGCAGCGAGTCATTGAATTAGCATCAGAGATTGATGATGATTTTCTAAACTCTATGCGAATTAAATTAAATAATTCAATATCTAGTCAGCGCCTTCCCGATGTGGCAGATCGACTCTCTACTTTGATGGATTCATTAAATGTTTCTGATCGTCGAAATATGGCGGTAATCATCTCTACCTTGATTGAAATGGCTTTAGAAAAACCGGAAGAGAAGGTCGTGTTGGCCGGAACTGCTAACTTAACTCGATTCCGCCAAGATTTCTCGGCACAGATTCATCCAATTCTGGAAGCGCTAGAAGAGCAGGTGGTGCTTCTACGTTTACTTGGCGGAGCTTCAAATGGAGTACAAGTTCGAATCGGTAGTGAACAGAGCGAAGCGAATTTAAAAGAGACTTCAGTGATTTCGATGGGATATGGTGAAGTTGGAGCACTGGGTGTGATTGGCCCAACGCGTATGGATTATGCAAGTTCAATGGCGGCGGTAAGTGCGGTAGCAAATTATGTAAGTCGCTATCTTCAGGAGAATTCATAAATGGCCGATCTCTACGAAACACTTGGCGTATCGCGCGATGCAAATGGCGATGAGATTAAGCGCGCCTATCGCAAGCTAGCTCGTGAACTACATCCAGATATTAATCCGGATCCGCAGGTGCAAGAACGTTTTAAAGAAGTTACTGCAGCATATGATGTTTTAAGTGATCCGCAGAAGCGCCAGCAATATGACATGGGTGGTAATCCATTTGGGGGCGCAGGTGGATTTAATGGTGGTTTTGGATTTAGCGACATCATGGATGCATTCTTTGGCCAAGGAGGACAACAACGTGGGCCGCGTTCTCGTGCTCGCGCAGGACAAGATGCCTTAATTCGAGTGCAAGTTTCTCTTGAAGAAGCCTGTTTCGGAACTGAACGAGAAATTACAGTTGAAAGTGCGGTGCGCTGTGAAAAGTGTTCTGGCAGTGGCTGCCAAGATGGAACTACACCATCTACATGTGGAATTTGCAAAGGTCGCGGCGAGACACAACAAGTAACCAGGTCAATTCTTGGCCAAGTGATGACTTCGCGACCATGTGCAGCCTGCCAAGGTTTTGGAACCACTATTTCCAGTCCTTGTCGTGAATGTCACGGCGATGGACGAGTACGTGCACGCCAAACAATTAATGTAAAGATTCCAGGCGGTGTTGAAACTGGAAATCGAATTCAATTAGCAGGCCGTGGTGAGGTTGGACCTGGTGGTGGCCCAGCAGGAGATTTATATGTTGAAATTATTCAAGATGAACATGAATATTTAGTAAGAGATGGCGATGATTTACATCTAGCGCTCTCGATTCCATTTAGCGCGGCAACTTTAGGTACCAAAACCAAAGTTATGACGCTTGATGGCGAAGAAGAGATTGAAATAAAAGGTGGCACGCAGTCAGGTGCAAAAATTGCATTAAAGCAGCGGGGCATGACTAGATTACGCGGATCTGGCCGTGGCGATTTAATTGTTTACATCGAAGTATTAACACCAACTAAATTAAATCGCGAACAAGAAGAGTTAATAAAGAAGTTTGCAGAACTTCGCGGCGAAGATGGTACTTCCGCCAAAGTTAAAGCTGATGATGGCTCTTTATTAAACAAAATTCGTGGAGCATTTAGATTTTAATGCTCCAACTATTCTTTTTGGATAATTTAGCTAATCCAGCGCTAACTGGTGATAACGCACATCATGCAGAGCGCGTATTACGAATGAATGTCGGAGAAGAGTTGTTGGTCTCCGATGGGCAAGGCAACTGGGCTCGATGTGCAATTACCTCAATCTCAAAGAAGATTGTGGGACTCTCAGTTATTGAAAAAGGTTTTGAAGCGCTAGATAGTCAGAGGATTTCTGTATTACAGGCTATTCCAAAGAGCGATCGTGCTAGAGAGACTGTTGAACTTTTAACTGCAGCAGGAGTTTCAGAGATTTATCCTTGGCAATCTCAGCGCGCTATAGGTAAAGAGAGCGATAAATGGGCAGTCGCAGCTTTAGAAGCTAGCAAACAAAGTCGAAGATTTCACATTCCAACTCTCTCTACAAAGTTGGATACTGATAGCGCTATAAAAATATTTAAAGATTTTGAGCAAGTTTTAATCTGTCATGAATCTGCTACTAGCAAGATATCTGAAGTGGTTAAACCTGCCGCAAAAACTTTAATCGTGATTGGACCAGAAGGTGGAATTTCCGATCAAGAATTGGCGCAATTTGAAGCAGCTGGCGGCAAGATTATTAAGTTAGGACGGCCAGTATTGCGTTCGGCACACGCTGGCATCGCGGCAGTTAGCGCAGTTAGCGCGTTAATGAAGGTATGGTGATTACATGGCGCTAGATTCCGATTGCATCTTTTGCAAAATCATTGAAGGTGAAATTCCAGCAGATATCGTTTATCGAGATGACAATGTAGTGGCATTTAATGATTTAAACCCTCAAGCGCCAACACATGTGCTCTTAGTTCCAACGCTGCATGTTGAAAACGCAGCCACGATGGCAGAGACCAGTGCAGTGGTAACTGCTGCGCTTTTAAGAGCTGCGAAAGTAATCGCCACTGAAAGAGCGCTACCTGGCTATCGCACTGTATTTAATACCGGCGCAGCGGCTGGCCAATCAGTTTTTCACGCTCATATGCACCTATTAGGCGGGCGCGACTTCACCTGGCCACCAGGCTAGAATTAACTTACTGATGGAAAGAACTTTAATTACGGTACCGACCGCCATTCCAATGGTCGCACTTGTAGGCCCAGCCGATAATAATTTAAGAGAAATTGAGAGCGCATTTCCAAATGTCTCAATGACCGTGCGCGGAAACGAGATTGCGCTACGTGGGGATGTCGAAGAGTGTGAAAGAGTTGAACAATTAGTCACCGAATTGTTAGTTGTGCTTCGTTCTGGTCAAGACATTAATCCTGAAGTAATTAAACGTTCAATATCGATGCTTAAGTCGCATCCACAGAAGCATCCAGCCGAAGTTTTATCTTTAAATATTGTCAGCAATCGTGGTCGCACTATTAGACCTAAGACTGCTAACCAAAAAGCATATGTAGAGGCAATTGCAGAACACACAATTACCTTTGGAATCGGACCAGCAGGTACCGGTAAGACTTATTTAGCAATGGCAAAAGCAGTTGCGGCGCTGCAAGCGCGCGAAGTAAATCGAATTATTCTGACCAGGCCAGCAGTTGAAGCTGGAGAGCATCTTGGTTTCTTGCCGGGAACACTAACTGAAAAAATTGATCCATATCTGCGCCCTCTGTTTGATGCGCTTCATGACATGTTAGATCAAGATGCGATTCCGAAACTGATGCAATCGGGTGTCATTGAGGTTGCGCCGCTTGCATATATGCGTGGCCGCACTCTTAATGATTCATTTATTATTCTTGATGAAGCGCAGAACACCACTCCAGAACAGATGAAGATGTTCTTAACTCGCTTAGGCTTTGGTTCCAAAATGGTCATCACCGGTGACGTTACTCAGGTTGATTTGCCTGGTGGTAAGAATTCTGGCCTGGCCACAATTCGCAAGATCTTAGATGGCGTCGATGATATTTCGTTCATGGATTTAACTGCAGAAGATGTGGTTCGCCACCGTTTAATTAGTGACATTGTTAGTGCATATGAGACTTATGACGCCGCAAAAGAGAAATCAATTTCGCAAACTCGCCAATTACGATAATGATTGAAATTGAGAATCGATCGGGTCACTTAGCGCCCAAAGCAGAGATAAAGCAGTTACTCGAATTTTCTATTAAAGAATTGGGTTTACATCCAGAGTGTGAATTAACTTTGGCATTTATAAACGACATTGAGATGGAAGAGTTACATCTTAAGTGGATGAATCTGCCTGGTTCGACCGATGTGATGAGCTTTCCTATGGATGAATTAAAGCCAAATGATCCAGAGCCTGGCATCTTGGGCGATATTGTGATTTCCCCAGTATTTGCGCGCGCTCAGGCCGAGAAAGCTGGACACTCTTTCGAACATGAAGTGAAAATCTTGGCAGCACATGGCTTGCTTCATTTATTAGGTTACGATCATCAAGAATTGGATGAAGAGAAGGTTATGTTTGCGTTACAAGAAGATCTAGTAAAGCGAGCCTCTTAGTGAAATATTTCCTGATTGCTTTAATTGCCTTTCTATCTGGATTTGGTGCAATTTTCTTTCGACCATTCTCAAAATTGATTGTGGGCATCGCAAATGTGCTAACACCCGGTCAGCGATTTAAAACAAATATCTTTAAGAATGAGGAAGAACTTCGCGAACTAGTGGACCAAGCTCACGAACGCGGCCTAGTTGAAGAAGACGAACACGAAATGATTCATTCAGTGTTTGAACTGGGGGATACTTTAGTTCGCGAACTTATGGTTCCGCGCACAGAGATGGTTTGGGTCGAACACGATAAGACTTTACGCCAAGCACTTTCCTTGGCACTTCGCTCTGGATATTCACGAATACCTGTGGTTGGTGAAAATATAGATCAGATTGTTGGTATCGCATATATTAAAGATCTAGCAAAACGCGCGCACGATCATCATGAGGCCGAACAGATTGAAAAAGTTGAGCAATTGATGCGTCCGGTGGGTTTTGTTCCTGAAATTAAATCAGCAGCTGAGCTATTAAAGGATATGCAGCGAGATCAGATTCATTTAGCCATTGTGGTTGATGAATATGGTGGCACTGCTGGCTTAATTACCATCGAAGATATTATTGAAGAGATTGTCGGTGAAATTGCTGATGAGTTTGATGATGAAGAAGAGCAATTTGTCTGGCTTTCCGAAGATAAATTGCGCGTACAAGCCAAAGTACATATTGAAGACGTGGCTTCAGAATTAGAAATTGAATTAGATCAAGAGCTAGTTGATGATGTGGATACCATCGGTGGATTAATGGCAAAGGTATTGGGCCGCGTGCCAATACCTGGATCCACATTTAATTTGGCTGGCTGGAAAGTTACTGCCGAACGCCCAGTTGGCCGTCGTCGTCGAATTAGTAGTGTGATTATGGAACGTGAAGAGAGCGAAATTGCGCTGTAGCCTTATCTCATGCGCGTAATCAGATTTACACCAAAACCAGGTTCTGAACTGGGAAGCGATCCATTATTCGGAGTCGTTGAAGATGACCAACAAACAATTTCGGTTATCAATGGTGATCCACTATTTAATGGAATTGCTAAGAATGGCCAGCTTACAAAGCTGGAAGAAGTCAGATTACTGGCACCGGTTCTACCACGAAGCAAGGTTGTCTGCGTTGGTAAGAATTACTCAGATCATGCAAAAGAGATGGGTGGGGAAGTCCCCGCTGAACCTATTATTTTTTTAAAGCCAAATACTGCAGTTGCTGGTCCAAATGATGTGATTCATTGGCCATGGATGTCAGAAAGAATTGATCATGAAGCGGAACTAGCTATTGTGATTGGCAGAATTTGTAAGGATGTGCCACGCGAACGCGCTAATGAAGTAATCTTTGGATACACCATTGCAAACGATGTCACCGCCAGAGATTTGCAATCAAGAGATGGACAATGGACTCGCGCTAAAGGTTTTGACACTTTCTGCCCACTTGGGCCATGGATCGACACAGATTTCATTCCAGGTAACCAAGAGATTACTTGCACAGTAAATGGCGAGGTCAAGCAGAAAGCTACGCTTAATCAGATGATGTTTGGGGTTGATGAAATCATTCATTTTGTTACCTCAGTGATGACCTTGCTACCTGGCGATGTAATTTTGACTGGCACGCCTGCGGGAATTGGTCCAATGCCAGAGAAATCAACCGTTACCTGCGCGATTTCAGGGTTAGGCGAATTAACCAATAAACTCAGCGCCCGTGGCTAATAACGTTCGAGTCCGTTTCGCACCATCTCCAACTGGAGATTTGCATGTCGGCAATATCCGCACTGCGCTCTTTGATTGGGCTTTTGCGCGTCACACTGGCGGAACTTTCATATTTCGTATCGAAGATACCGATAAAGAACGTGTTACCGATGAATATATTCAACGCGCAATAGATACTTTAAAGTGGCTGGGGCTAAATTGGGATGAAGGACCAGAAGTTGGTGGTCCAAATGGTCCGTATCTGCAATCGGAACGTTTACATATTTACAAAGAATGGGCAGATAAATTCTTAGCAAGTGGCGCGGCATATCACTGTTACTGCAGCGCAGAAGAGTTAGAAGCCGAACGTGAACGCCAAAGAGCGGCCAATGTGGCGCCGGGATATGGCGGAACTTGCCGCAATCTAACAACTGCAGAGATTGAAAAGTTTAAATCCGAAGGTCGCAATCCAGTACTTAGAATGCGCATGGATGATGGCAGCACTACATTTGTTGATGAAATTCGCGGCGAAGTCTCATTTGATCACAAATATGTTCCGGACTTTGTATTAATGCGTGCTGATGGTTCGCCGCTTTATACCTTAGCGGTGGCAGTGGATGATGTATTAATGAAGGTAACCCATGTATTACGTGGTGAAGATTTGCTCTCATCAACTCCGCGCCAAATTCAAGTTTATAAAGCGATGGGGCTAAAGCCTGACCAGTATCCAACATTTGCACACTTGCCATTTGTGATGGGTCAAGATAATGCCAAACTTTCTAAACGAAACGGTGAAGTTTCAATTGCTTGGTATCGCGAACAAGGATTTCTACCTGAAGCAATCTGTAATTACTTGGCACTGCTAGGTTGGTCGCCAGGAGAAGATCGCGAAGATATTTCCATGAAGGAATTGGTTGAATTATTCGAAGTTCATGATGTGCACTCATCACCGGCACGTTTTGATATGAAGAAATTGGAAGCAATCAATGGAGATAAGATTCGTGCGCTCTCACCTGAGGAGTTCCTTAAGCGCGCATTGCCTTTCTTAACGCAAGCTAATGTCATCACCGGCACAGATAGTGAAATTGAACTGGCAAAGGCGGCGCTACCGATTATTCAAGAGCGCATTGTTAAGTTAGATGAAATCCCAGCCATGCTTAAATTCCTCTTTGTAAAAGAATTCGCTGTCGAAGCGGAATCAAAAGAGAAGATTAAAGATGATCAAAGCAAGCAGGTTTTGAAGCGGTCCTTAGAAGTCCTAGCGCCATTAACAACTTGGAACCATGAAGCAATTGAAAGCACGCTACGTGCAGCGTTAATTGATGAGTTGGGATTAAAACCAAGAATTGCTTTCGGCGCAGTTCGTATCGCCACAACCGGCAGTCATATTTCGCCACCTTTATTTGAATCTATGGAGCTACTTGGAAAGAAGGCATCGCTCTCGCGAATTAACGCAGCGATTAGCCTTTAAATCCAGCCGCGGGTAAACTTCGCTGGTCTAAAAATGCAAAATTTCATATTGGGGTATGGGGTAATTGGCAGCCCTGCTGATTCTGGTTCAGTAAGTCTAGGTTCGAGTCCTGGTACCCCAGCGAATAATTGAATTGAAAAATCTAGGGCCCCGTCGTCTAGCGGCCTAGGACTCTGGCTTCTCAAGCCAGCTACGAGGGTTCGAATCCCTTCGGGGCTACTGTTTACTTATGGAGATTAATTCTCGCAACCTTGCACTTGAGTTAGTGCGTGTTACTGAAACCGCGGCAATTGCTGCTTCACGTTGGGTTGGTCGAGGCGCAAAAGATGATGCAGACCAAGCAGCAGTAGATGCCATGCGTCAGATGATTTCGACTGTAGATATGAACGGCGTGGTCGTTATTGGTGAAGGAGAAAAAGATCAAGCACCAATGCTTTATAACGGTGAAGTTGTAGGAAATGGAACCGGCATGAATTGCGATGTGGCAGTTGATCCAATAGATGGCACTACGTTAACTGCCAAAGGTTTAAATAATGCAATTTCGGTAATTGCGTTAGCTGAACGTGGCGCGATGTTTGATGTCAGCAGCGCTTTTTACATGAATAAAATTGCGACGGGACCAGAAGCAGCTGGTGTAATCGATATAACTGCGCCAGTTTCCGTTAATATTGAAAAGGTCGCTAAAGCAAAAAAAGTTCCTGCATACGACATCACTGTGGTTTTATTAGATCGTCCGCGACATACCAAGTTAGCTGAAGAAATTCGTGCTACGGGTGCTCGTATTAAATTTATATCTGATGGAGATGTAGCTGGGGCAGTACTTGCAGCCAGACCTAACACTGGCGCTGATCTACTTATGGGAATTGGTGGTACCCCTGAAGGAGTTATTGCCGCATGCGCGATGCGTTGCCTGGGCGGTGAAATTCAAGGAATGTTTGCACCTCAATCTGATTCCGAAAGGGAGATGGCTTCAGGACTTGATTTAAAAGCAGTCTATACCGCTAAAGATTTAGTTAAAGGCGATGATATTTTCTTTGCCGCAACGGGAATTACTGATGGAGAATTAATGGATGGAGTTCGATTTACTGAACGCTGCATGACTAGCCAGTCTTTAGTGATGCGCGCTAAAAGCCATACTATTCGCACGATTTCGAGCGAACATCCACATAGATATTGAGTTACTGATTCTTACTTAAATATTCAGATAACTTAGCGGCGGTCGCTACAACTGCTGCCGCATGTAAACGACCAGGTTGTCTACCAAGTCTTTCAATAGGACCAGAAATTCCAACTGCGGCAATAACTTTATTATTTGGACCGCGCACTGGTGCAGAGACAGAGGCAACTCCAGCTTCTCGTTCGCCAACAGATTGCGCCCAACCACGACGACGCACGGCAGCTAAATGTGCTGCGGTAAATCTAGCTTTACCAAGTGCGCGATGAATTTTTTCTGAATCTTCCCAAGCAAGTAGCACTTGTGCTGCCGATCCTGCCTGCATAGTTAGCGCAGCGCCTACGGGAACTGAATCGCGTAAACCAGATAAACGTTCGGCGACAGCAACACAAACGCGTTGATCACCTTGGCGTTTGTAAAGCTGTGCGGATTCACCAGTGGCATCGCGAAGTGCGGCAAGTGCTGGAGCGCTAGCTGCGAGCAATCGATCTTCACCGGCAGCGGCAGCAAGTTCGCCATTTCGTTTTCCTAAAATAAATCGACCAGTTAAATCGCGGGAGACAAGGCGATGATGTTCGAGCGCGACTGCCAATCGGTGTGCCGTTGGTCTTGCGATACCGGTCACTGCAACCAACTCGGCAAGCGAGTGCGGTCCGCTCTCAAGCGCTGCCAAAATGCTCACGGCTTTATCTAATACGCCAACTCCGCTATTCTTGCTGTCCACGGCATGAGATTAGCATCTCAGAATGTGGATAGCAACATAGGAGTGCAGCAAATGGGAAAGACACTTGCAGAGAAGATTTGGGATGACCACATCGTTCGTTCGAAAGCGGGCGAGCCAGATCTGCTTTTTATTGATCTGCATTTAATTCATGAGGTAACTAGCCCTCAAGCTTTCGATGGTCTGCGTTTATCAAATCGCCCAGTTCATCGACCAGATTTAACTCTGGCCACTGAAGATCACAACGTGCCAACTTTAGATATTGATAAGCCAATTGCAGATCCAGTCTCTAAGTTGCAGGTAGATACCTTGCGCAAAAATTGTGCTGAGTTTGGAGTACGCATCCACTCTTTAGGAGATGTCGAACAGGGAATTGTGCACGTGGTTGGACCACAACTTGGATTAACTCAACCAGGCATGACTATTGTTTGCGGAGATTCACATACCTCAACCCACGGCGCATTTGGCGCATTGGCATTTGGAATTGGCACCTCTGAAGTTGAACATGTTTTAGCGACTCAAACTCTGCCATTAAAGCCATTTAAAACTATGGCTATTAATGTGGAGGGCTCACTTAAAGAGGGCGTAACTGCAAAAGATATTATTTTGGCAGTTATTGCAAAGATTTCGACCGGTGGCGGCCAAGGATATGTTTTGGAATATCGCGGTGAAGCAATTCGCAAACTCTCTATGGAAGCGCGTATGACTATCTGCAATATGTCCATTGAGGCGGGTGCGCGCGCAGGTCTAATTGCTCCAGATCAAACCACATTTGATTACATCAAGGGCAGGCCGCACGCACCGGAAGATTGGGATGAAGCAGTTAAATACTGGTCAACTCTGTATACAGATGCAGATGCAAAATTTGATGCCGAGGTAACGCTAAATGCAGATGAACTCTCACCATTTGTAACTTGGGGAACTAATCCTGGTCAAGGTGTGGCGCTTAATTCAAAAGTGCCAAACCCTGCAGAGATGAAAGATGTCGAAGAGCGTGGCGCAGCAGAGCGCGCCCTTGAATATATGGGTCTTACTGCAGGCACTCCAATGAAAGAAATCAAAGTAGATACGGTTTTTTTAGGCTCCTGCACCAATGGTCGAATTGAAGATTTACGCGCCGCGGCTGCAATTTTAGAGGGCAAGAAGATCTCAAATACTTTGCGGATGCTGGTAGTGCCAGGTTCTGCACGGGTTCGCTTGCAGGCAGAGGTAGAAGGTTTAGATAAAGTATTTATTGATTCCGGCGCCGAATGGCGCAGCGCAGGATGTTCGATGTGTTTAGGTATGAATCCTGATCAATTAAAACCAGGCGAGCGAAGCGTCTCTACCTCGAACCGAAATTTTGAAGGTCGACAGGGCAAAGGTGGACGTACGCATCTTGCTTCACCGCTAGTCGCGGCAGCCACAGCACTTAAGGGAACTCTGGCATCGCCAGCGGATTTATAGGAAGCGAAAATGGAAAAATTTATTAAACATACTGGCGTGGCAGTTCCGCTACGCCGTTCAAATGTAGATACCGATCAAATCATTCCAGCGGTTTATTTAAAGCGCATAACTAGATCTGGTTTTGAAGATGGGCTATTTGCAGCTTGGCGTAGCGATCCAGAGTTTGTCTTAAATAAGCCTGAATACAAGAGCGGCACCATCTTGGTGGCGGGCGTTGATTTTGGCACCGGTTCATCGCGCGAACACGCAGTTTGGGCGTTACAGAATTATGGATTTAAAGTGGTGATCTCATCTCGCTTTGCCGATATCTTCCGCGGCAATAGCGCTAAAGGTGGCCTGCTCACAGTTGTTTTGCCGCAGGCAGAAGTAGAAAAACTTTGGGAGCAGATTGAGAAAGAGCCATCGACGCCAGTGGCTGTCGATCTAGAGGCTAGAACTGTTTCATATGCAGGTAATTCAATTTCCTTTGAAATTGACGATTACACACGCTGGAGATTGATGGAAGGCCTTGATGACATCGGCTTGACCATGCAACATTTAGATGAAATTGCTAAATTTGAAGCAAAACGCCCTTCATTTAAGCCAAAAACGCTGCCAATTAAGTAACTCTCAATAATTACTTTAGAGTTTTTTCGCAATTTTTACGAATAAAAATACGAATTTGGTAGATATTTTTGAAAAAAAATTATCGCGACACGCTACAAATTAGCGAAAAATAAGCATTTTCTGCGCGTAAGTTTTAACTACTTGATGCGGATGCATCAAATTTACGCGTAAATTAGGGGAAGTTAATGAATAAGACCCAATTCATTGCGTCGTTGGCTCCTCACTTCAACGGCAGCAAGAAGGAAGCAGCACACGCTGTAGAGATCGTTTTCGATGCAATCACTCGCAACATGCAAAAGGGCGAAGATGTAACCATCAATGATTTCGGTAAGTTTAAGAAGGTAGATCGCAAGGCACGTAAAGGTCGTAACCCTTTCACCGGCGAAACTATCCAGATCAAAGCGAGCAAGAAGCCACGCTTCCTCCCTGCAAAGGGCCTAAAGGAAGTTATCTCTGGCGATCGCAAGCTTGGTCCAGCTCCAAAGCCAGCAGCTCCAGTAGTTGCAAAGCCAGCAGCTAAGAAGGCTGCAAAGAAGGCAGCTCCTAAGAAGGCAGCTAAGAAGGCTGCAAAGAAGGCAGCTCCTAAGA
>JBJTCN010000022.1:0-11473 GCA_046091905.1 Candidatus Nanopelagicaceae bacterium | reverse complement strand
AAATTCCATATGAAGCAGCGCCTTTACCAAAGACTTTGGTAGCCATCAACGCATTAAAGATCTGCATATTCAAACCGAAATTTGAGGCAAAGAAAACGGTCAACATCACTACTTGAATATCAGGCCGTCTCTTAATGTAATTGAAAGCCTCTTTTAAAGTTCCATCCGATGGCGACTTCTCTTCCATATGTAGTTCAGAAGAACGTACCGCAAGAAATGCCAACATCACTACAAAAAATGAAACTGCATTAATCAAAAATGATGGACCAGTGCCAAAGGCGGCAATTAGAAAACCCGAGATTGCCGGACCTACAAGTCTGCCAAAGTGAAAATTTGCGCTATTTAGACCCATTGCATTTGTTAAATCTTTTTGACCTACAACTTCAACGTTAAAGCTAGCTCTGATTGGCGCATCTAGCGCGCTAAATATGCCAAGTGAAATTGCCAGAATATAAACATGATTAATAGTCACTACATCAGTAATAACGAAAATTCCTAGTATGAGCGCTGAAATTCCGCTGCCAAAATTGGTGATAATTAAGGCTTTTCGCTTATCTACCTTGTCGGCCAATACTCCACCTTGCAGGCTCAGCAGCATCACCGGCAAGAATTGCAGCGCGGTTACGATTCCCAGATAGGTACCGTTGTTATTGGTTAGCTCCAGTACCAGCCAATCCTGCGCAACTCTTTGGGCCCAAGTTCCGATATTCGTTAAAATCGCGGAAGCATAAAGAATTCGAAAATTGCGATGGCGCAGCGCTCTCCAATTACCTTCTGGTGAAATTCTCGAAAACATTAAGGTGAGAATACACTGAAGCCATGAGAACCAAGGCCGTGATTCTGATAATTATTGGAATTTGCGCTTGGATTGTGGCGGCAATCATTGGTCTATTACTAGATGCAGAAGCTAAATTTTTTGGAACTTGTTTAACTGGAATTGCTTTAGGTTTATTTGGAATCCGCTATTCGATTCGTAGAGATCGCCGCAGCGGACTTTAAGTCTTCTTCTTTTTAACTTTACTAACAGCTCGATTTAAATGGTGTTTGGTTCGATTTAAAACCACTTCTGCCCAGGCAAATTCGGTAGCTAGAATGGCAAGACCTGCGATTATCAATGGAATTCCGGGGCCAGGTAGCACCAACAAAATAATTCCAACAATAACTAAAGTTGCTCCGACTGTGGCCGCAGTTAACCAACGTAAAGGGTGTGGCAGTTTGCGCCACATCTTCACGATGTAGTTCTGTAAATTCTTAAGCGTTGTCTTCAATTTGCTGCGCAATACCGCGAAGAACTTTGCCAAGACGTTGAGCTTCAACGGCTGTTGGATATTTGCCGCGACGAATGCTGTTACCAACGCGATCTAGAATTTTGATTGAATCTTCGATGATCGAAGCTAAGTCATCTGTGGCAGCGCGTGAAGATGCGGCAAGTGAGGTTGGCGCTTCAATTACGCGAACTGAGAGCGCCTGAGGACCGCGACGACCTTCGGCAACGCCAAACTCAAGTTTGGTACCTGGTTTTACAGTAGTGACGCCTTCTGGCAGCGAAGTTGCTGCTAAATAAACATCTTCGCCTTCATCGGATTCAATGAACCCAAAGCCCTTTTCCAGGCTAAACCATTTCACTTTACCTGTTGGCATAGCGCGCTCCTTTAGCTTTTTTAGTTCCGGCGAATTTAGAGGGAAATTGTAACTTAACGCTTTAAACGGTGCTTTCCGAATGTGCGCCGCATCCGTGATCTACAGATACCACCTTCGCATCTTCGGGAGAGATTGCATTGGCACAGACGCCAAAAGCGCTGCGCAGTGAGCCGGCAATCGGCAAGAAGAAACCACATGAACCACATGGCTTTGGAGCTGACTTTGCAATTGGCGAATTTGGTCCGCGCTCGCCTTCATGCCAACGATTGGCTGCTTGATCGCGACCTTCAATTGAAAGTACTCGCAATCGACCAAGACCTAATTCCCAAAGTTGAGATGGATCTAACTCTTCGTCTTGCGGCAACGCTGCAAATCCTGGAACTAAACGTGCATCACCTGGCTGACTTGGAACAATATCGCCGACTCCAACATCGCCAGGTTGTAAGCGATCAGCATATGGAATCCATTTTGGCGCAAGTAGCGCATCCGGTCCTGGAATTACCACCACATCACAAATCGTTGCAGGTGAATCTGCATCAATCTTGGTAATTGTTACTGACCAACGCCAACCGTTGTATCCCGGAAGATTTGATTTGAATAGGTAATTTGCTAAACGATCTTCGTCATCATAATCAACTGAAATAAATGCACCGACTTGACTCTTAGCGCCAGCAGTTTCAATTGCGGCGTTAAGAGCTACATCGGTTGCATCAAATTTCATTTAGATTAGAAGTCCATATCTCCGCCAGCACCTGCAGGCATTGCCGGAGTCTTCTCTGGCTTATCTGCAATTACTGCTTCAGTTGTTAAGAATAACGCAGCGATTGATGCGGCATTCTGTAACGCAGAGCGAGTTACCTTTGCTGGATCAATAATGCCTGACTTAATCATGTCGACATACTCTCCAGTTGCGGCATTTAATCCATGACCTGGTTCAAGGTGTCTTACCTTTTCAACAATTACTCCACCTTCAAGACCGGCATTTGCCGCGATCTGCTTTAGCGGCGCTTCGATTGCTGCTTCTACAATCTTGGCACCGACTGCCTCTTCGCCAGTTAACTTCAAGTTAGGGAAAACTTTTGCACCAGCTTGAATTAATGCAACGCCACCACCGGCAACGATGCCCTCTTCAACTGCAGCCTTTGCGTTACGAACTGCATCTTCGATGCGGTGCTTACGCTCCTTTAATTCAACTTCAGTTGCTGCGCCAGCCTTAATAACTGCGACGCCACCCGCTAATTTTGCAAGGCGTTCTTGAAGTTTTTCACGGTCATAATCTGAATCCGACTTCTCAATCTCTTGGCGAATCTGAGTTACGCGACCTTTAATCTGGCCTTCATCTCCTGCGCCTTCAACAATTGTGGTTTCGTCTTTAGAAATCACAACTTTACGGGCGCGGCCAAGCAGTTCGATTCCAGCCGCATCAAGCTTTAAGCAAACTTCTTCAGAAATAACTGTAGCACCAGTAAGAATTGCGATGTCTTGCAACATCGCCTTACGACGATCGCCAAATCCCGGAGCCTTAACAGCTGCAGAACGGAAATTGCCACGAATCTTATTAACTACCAGAGTTGCGAGCGCTTCGGCTTCAACATCTTCGGCAATGATTGCAAGCGGCTTACCGGTCTGCATTACCTTTTCCAGGATTGGCAACATATCTTTGATATTTGAAATCTTAGAATTTGCAATCAAAACATAGGCATCTTCTAGAACTGCTTCCATGCGATCGGTATCAGTAACAAAATATGGAGAGATGTATCCTTTATCAAAACGCATACCTTCGGTGAGTTCAAGTTCAAGTCCAAAAGTATTTGACTCTTCAACAGTGATAACACCCTCTTTGCCAACTTTATCCATCGCTTCAGCAATCATTTCGCCGATAGTGGTATCTGCAGCTGAGATAGATGCGGTTGCGGCAATCTGCTCTTTGGTTTCGACATTCTTGGCCATCTTCAATAATTCATCGGTAACTGCCGTGACTGCCTTTTCAATGCCGCGCTTAATTCCCATTGGGTTTGAACCGGCAGCTACGTTACGTAAACCTTCACGAACTAACGCTTGCGCAAGCACAGTTGCAGTAGTGGTGCCATCACCTGCGACATCATCTGTCTTCTTGGCAACTTCCTTAACTAACTCTGCGCCAACTTTTTCATATGGATCTTCTAATTCGATCTCTTTTGCGATTGAAACGCCGTCGTTAGTGATTGTTGGTGCGCCCCACTTCTTCTCAAGCACGACGTTGCGTCCGCGAGGTCCAAGGGTTACCTTCACTGCATCAGCTAATACATTCATTCCGCGCTCTAGACCGCGGCGTGCCTCTTCATTAAAGGCAATCTGTTTTGCCATTGCTTTATCTCCTTTGAGTGTTTCTATCTAAATCGCCCGATTTATCACTCTCGGGTCCCGAGTGCTAAGGCAAAGATTAATTGATGGGCTAATTACGCTCAAATCAGGCAGTCTCCCCTTAGAAATAGGTGCTATGCGAGTTGAATGAGCGTGGTTTTCACGCTTGAGGGGGGTAATCTTTCATCTGAGCGCCGAGGGGGTCCACCCGGGTGCGTCGATTGGAGATGGTACATATGGCAGAAACATATAAAGGTGACGCTTACTGCGTAAAGTGCAAAGAGAAGCGTGAATTCGAAGGAACCGTAAAGGTTTCAGACTCTGGTCGTCGCATGGCACAGGGCATCTGCCCAGTATGCGGCACCAAGGTGAACCGCATTCTTGGTAAGGCACAGTAACGCCTAGCTAAGCAATACGTAGTAAAACCCGCTCAACTTCCGCGATGGATTGAGCGGGTTTTTCTTTTGCTAGCGTTACCCACATGGCTGATAGCAGTTTCGATATCGTTTCCAAGATTGATCGCGCAGAGCTAGATAATGCAATCAATCAAGCATCCCGCGAATTGGAAACCCGTTTTGATTTTAAAGGTACCGGCACCAAACTTGAGATTGCTGGCGATGTTATAAAGATTGAATCCGAAACCGAAGAGCGCGCCAAGGCTGCGCTCGAGGTTTTGAAGGAAAAGATGATCAAGCGAAATGTTTCGCTAAAACATTTAGATCCATCTGAGCCACAGCAATCTGGAAAGCTCACCAAAATAAATTGTCCCCTCAAAGAGGGTATCTCGACTGAGAACGCTAAAAAGGTGGCCAAGTTAATTAAAGATGAAGGCCCCAAAGCTGTTAAGACTCAAATTCAGGGCGATGAACTTCGCGTCTCCAGCAAATCCCGTGACGACTTGCAAGAGGTCATTGCGCTTGTTAAGAAAGCTTCTCTAGATTTCGCAGTTCAATTTACGAATTACCGTTAATTTGAATAAATATAAACTTGGCCTAACTTTTGGCATCTCCGCACATGTGCTGTGGGGACTCTTTCCACTTTACTGGCCGCTACTCAAACCAGCGACTGCGTTGGAAATAGTTTCGCATCGCGCTGCTTGGACCTCGGTATTCTGTATTTTCATCTTGGCATTTCAAAAACAGTTACGTCATATGTTTTCATTGATGTTTACCAAGAAGATTTTTATCCGATTAGTTATTGCTTCGATGCTAATTTCAATAAATTGGTTGGTTTACATCTGGGCTACCAACCATGGACATGTTGTTGAAGCAGCGCTCGGTTATTACATAAATCCCTTATTTATCATTGCTTTTGGCGTGATTTTGTTGAAAGAAAAACTTCGTAAATTGCAATGGTTTGCAGTTGGTCTTGGCGCGGTTGGTGTACTGGTCTTAACAATGGATTACGGAAGATTGCCATGGATTGCGCTGACTCTAGCAACCTCTTGGGGTTCTTACGGACTGATAAAAAAGCGCTTAAACCTGGGTGCACTTGAAGGTTTAGCAATCGAGACTTTGATTTCCTTCATTCCTTATGCGGGATTCTTGATTTATTTAGCTACACAAGGAGAGGGCCAGTGGGGACAAAAGCCAAGTTTGACGCTACTTCTGACTGCAGCTGGCGCAGTTACCGCGATTCCATTACTTCTATTTAATGGTGCGGCGACGCGTCTACCTTATTCAACTCTAGGTTTATTGCAATACATCACGCCAACTTTGCAATTCTCAATTGGGGTTTGGATCAATCATGAATCTATGCCCACTGCGCGTTGGATTGGTTTTGTGATTATCTGGTTTGCGCTATTTGCGCTAACTACAGATTTAATTAAACAGACTAAATCCCTGTCAGATTAACTGCGAATAACGCAACACCTGCAACGATTACCCAAGCAATCAGTCCCATCAACATTGGTTTAGGTCCAATTTTACGAATGTTGCTCCACTTTACATTTGCGCCAAGGGCGACCAATCCAGCACCAAGTAACCACTTAGATAGCAGAACAATGTCTTCAGTAACTCTAGTTGGCAGCTCTACTGTATTGTGAAAAATTGAAACTGCAATAAACCCAAGCACAAAGAATGGAATCAGCGGAACTTTTTCGCTCTGCTCTGCTACTTTATTAATGCTTCTTAAATACTTACGGTGTCTAATTGAAAGTATTAACACGATTGGTGCGAGTAAACATACGCGTGCAAGTTTGACCACAATCGCCGGAGCAATAGCATCTTGGTTCCACACTGATGCAGTTGCAATTACCTGCCCAACATCGTGAACTGCAGCTCCCGCCCATGCCCCAAAGGTTTCCGTGGATAAATTTAATAAATGGCCCAAAAAAGGAAGTATCACTATCGACAATGTGCCGCATAAAGAAATCAAGGCAATGGCATATGAAGTCTCTTCCTGGGTGGCTCTAGTCTGTGGCCTAATTGCTGCAACTGCAGTGGCGCCACAGACTCCAAAACCAACGCCTATTAAAAGACCCAAATCTCCGGTCATGCCAAATAATTTTGAAAGAAATAAAATTCCAAAAATAGTAAAGGTAACTACTACTAAGACGGTAAGTACGCCTTTGATCCCAATCTTCTCAAGCGCTGCTACGCTTAATTGAAATCCTAATAGCGCGACGCCAATTCGCATCACCCTCTTGCTAGCAATCTTGGTTCCAGCCTCAGCCCAAGTTGGCCAGGAAGCTAAATTTGAGAGTAGAAATCCAAATAGCACAGAGAGAGCTAATGGGCTGATTGCTGGTTGCAATTTATTGATTTCGAATGCAATGGCAACCAGCGCTGCAATCAGCGCAAATCCAGGAACTGTCTTAGTTAAAGTAATTTTGAACTCCAGTTTTCTAATTCTGCATTTACCGAATCTGTAATTTCAAATTCAGCATTCTCTGAAATTTCAAAAGGGTTCTTTCGGTGCTTGCCCGGTAATCTGCCACCAGCGCTCTCAATGCGTTTTGAGAAATCTTCTATGCGATTACTTCCATCAACTGTTAGCGCTTCGGCTTTAATTGCAATCACGAAATGTGAAATATCCTGCGGAGAATTTGCGACTTTATTATCAAACATATCTGGTACATCCGCAGCTAACTTAGGTCCAACTAAGGCACCTGTTAGTGATTCCACTAGAACTGCCAAGGCATAACCTTTCACGCCACCCAATGGAGCTAACATGCCATTTAACGCTTCTTTTGCATCTAGAGTTGGTTGGCCAGCTTGATCAAATGCCCAACCAGCTTCTAAAGCCTCATTTTTCTGCGCTTTTGCTGCGATTTTTCCGCGAGCAACTGCGCTAGTGGCTAAATCAATAATCGTTGGTTCTTTGCCTGGTACACCTGCTGCTATCGGTGAGGTAGATAGCAGCGGTTTATTTCCACCCCAAGGTGGCATTACCGCTGGACCATTACTAAAAACAATTCCGACTAAATTCTTATTTAACATGGGCCAAACGTAAAGACCTAGCGCACCACAGTGATTTGATCTTCCTACGCCGACCGCAGCAATACCTTGTTGCTCCGCTAAATTTGCAGCTATCTCCGCAGCTTTTTTAACCTGCCAATGTCCCATGCCAGCGCTACCATCAAAAATACGAAGCGATGGCAAGTTAGTGATCTCTTTTAACTTTGCTTTTGGATTAATTCCACCTGCAGAAAGTCGCTCTAGATAGAAAGGCAATCGCATTAATCCGTGGCTGCCAATTCCCCAGACATCACTTGCCACAATACAACGAGCAGTATCAGATGCTGCATCTGCATCCATTCCTGTAGCCACCATTAAATCAGTGGCTTGTTTAACTGCTGATCGATAATTTAATTTTGCCATCAAACTTTACCGACCGCGTGAGTTGCCTTCTTGCCATCTAATACTAAATCAATATTTTTAACCAAAATTTTATTAATGGCCAATTGCGACTCTTTTGTAATTCCAGCAATGTGAGGCGTCAAAATTACATTCTTGAGTGTTTCGAGTTCTCCGGTTGTTGGTGGTTCACTTGCACGCACATCTAGCGCCGCACCTGCGATGGACTTCTCTTTTAAAGCTGTAATTAGATCTTGCTCATTTACCAACTCACCACGACCAACATTTATAAGTAAGGCAGTTGGTTTCATCTTTGCAAAAATATCTTTGTTTAAAGAGCCAACAGTTTCATTTGTAGCTGGCATGTGCACGCTAATAACATCAGCTTGGCTAATTACCTCATCCCAGCTGGCCATCTGAATCTCTGGATTTCCTTGGAAAAAAGGGTCATATCCAAGTACTTTGCAATTAAAACCTTTAAGTAAGTTTGCGGTGGCTCGGCCAGTGGCGCCGCAACCGAGTAAGCCCCAAGTCTTTCCGGAAATTTCAATACCTGGCGTCCTGCTCCAACTTCCAGCTTTGGTGATCTGATCTTGGTTTGCGATATCTCTGCTTAGCGCAAGCGCTAAGCTCAACGTTAATTCTGCGACCGCTACTGCATTGGCGCTAAGTCCCGCCACCACAACTACGCCAGCGCTATCAGCTGCCAGAATATCTATATTATCTAAACCCACTCCAGCTCGAGCAATTATTTTTAGCTTTGGTGCGGCTGCAATTAGCTCGGCAGTAACTTTGGTGCGGTTGCGAACAACTAGCGCTTGCGCATCTTTAATTGCTTCAATTAATTTACTGCGATCTTCCCAAAGATTTGAATCTTGATGTATGGAACGCCGCTTCGATAATTCTTCGAACGGCGCTCCCCACACATCCTCTGAAATTAAAATCACGCGCTTATATATAGCTTTGTGAAAGTAAATTCGCGGTGACCAGTAACTTCAGCAGCACATAGACGGCCATTCACAGTCTTGTAAATAACGTCCATCATCATGTCGCCGGCTTTGGTTAAGTCATACTCATAACGCAAAAGACCAGATACATCTAAATCAATATGCTCTTTCATACTTGCTGCGGTCTTCTTGTTGGCAGTTAACTTTAAAACTGGAACAATTGGATTTCCAATAACGTTACCTTGACCGGTTGGGAAAAGGTGAATTACAGCTCCACCAGCTGCCATCAAAGTTACGCATTCCGCTGCAGCAGATGAAGAGTTCATGAAGTAAAGGCCCTTCTTATTTGGATCTGGCTGTTCGGCATAATCCAAAACACCAACCACAGGAACTGAGCCAGTTTTTGCGATATTTCCGAGCGCTTTCTCTTCAATGGTGGTTAAACCACCAGCGATATTGCCCTGTGTTGGCTGTGAACCAAGCAGGTTAGCGCCAGTTGCCTCAATAACTTCAATGTATTTATCGTAAGTATTCTGGAACGCAGTGCGGCAAGCATCATCAATGCAACGATCTGCAATTAAATGTTCACCGCCAGTAAGTTCTGAGGTCTCACCAAAGAAAACCGTACCGCCAGCTTCCACCCAACGATCTACAGCTTGTGAGGTAGTTGGGCATGAACCAAGTCCTGAAGTGGTATCAGATTCACCGCATTTAATTGACATGATCATTTCGCCAATTTCTGCAGGTTCGCGTTCTAGGCCTGACGCATCTTGCAAGAACATCGCGGCCATACGTGATGCTTCTGTGATTGTCTGGAGATCGCCTTTGCCTTCGATTGAAAATGCAGCAACCGGCTTACCGGATTTAGCGATACCTTCGGCAACGCGATTGGTCCACTTTGGTTCGATACCAATCACAATTACTGCCGCCACGTTTGCGTTCATGCCGGTACCAATAAGCGTTTTAAATGTTAACTCTAAATCTTGTCCAAATTGCAATCTGCCAAATGCATGTGGCAGCGCAAGTGTTCCCGGAATAACTTTTGCAACCGCTTCTGCTGCTGCATTAGATAAGTCATCTAACGGAAGAATAATTACGTGATTGCGGATACCGATGGTGCCGTTTGGACGGCGGTATCCCATTAAGCGCGGCTTGCTTCCCATCGATAACTCCTCATGTTGTGTGTGTGAATGTAATCGCCTTTTTTAATCGGAGCTGACGCGAGGCCAACTTTGATTCCGTATTTAATGATTGCTCCGCCTTCAGGGATATCTGTTAATGCAAATTTATGTCCCAACGGAATCGCATGGTTGAGCACTTCGGTATATGCAGTTCCCTCTTTGACTGAGAGTCCATGCAAAGTTCCAGGTTCAAGATCATCCATCGCAACTGCGACGTTATCGCCATCGTGATGAAGTAAGAACTGTGGAGGTGTAGCCATATGAGCTCCTCACTTTAGGTTAGAAATTGGTCCAGTGGTCTGACCTCTGGCGGCAGTCTAGATGGAATTTGCGCCTAATTTCAAGCCTCGCCTCCCAATTTTTTACCTAGTGGTCTAACCTTTAGCCATGACGCTTCGTTACGGGATTATCGGCGCTGGCAGCATGGGGCGCGAACACATTGAGAATATCAAAATCATGGGTGGCGCGACTATCACTGCAATCGCAGATCCTGATGCCGGCTCCATCCAACAAGCAAGCGCCGTAGCCGCAAGTCAACCAAAGCAATTTAATGATCATCGCGCGCTATTAGATTCAGGATTGGTAGATGCGGTAGTAATTGCGACTCCAAATGACACGCATGTAAATGTGCTTCAAGATGCGCTGGCTACTGACCTTGCTGTTTTTATCGAAAAACCATTGGCAACTACAGTTGAAGATTGTAAAAAGATTATTGATTGGGAGGTTAAACGCAGCGCACTTACCTGGATGGGGCTGGAATATCGATTTATACCCCCAGTTAATGAAGTAATTCAACGTGCTAAAGCTGGCGCAGTTGGCAAAGTTCACCAAGTTGCAATTCGCGAACACCGTGAACCCTTCTATCCAAAAGTTGGAAATTGGAATCGCTTCGCAAAGCGAACTGGAGGCACCCTGGTTGAGAAATGTTGTCAGTACTTTAATTTGATGGATTTAATTATTGGTAGCCAGCCAATCAGAGTCTTTGCATCTGGCGGACAGAATGTAAATCATCTAGATGAGAAATATGATGGTCAGCAAGCAGATATGTTGGATAACGCATATGTAATTCTTGAATATGCTGGTGGTATCCGTGCGATGCTAGATCTTTGCATGTTTGCGGAGGGTTCATACGATAAAGAGATTCTCACTGTAGTTGGCGATGAGGGAAAATTAGAATCATTCTTACCTTCATTAAATGTTCGCTACTCTCGACGTGAGGATTGGGGTCGCCGCTCTGGCTGGGGAATTGGAGAAGGTACCGGTCGTGGTAGCGAAGTTAAACAAGTTATAGATTTATCCGTTAAATATTTAGGCCACCACTACGGTGCTTCTTATATCGAACATGTGAAGTTCCGCGATGCAATAATTAATAAAACTCCTGCGGAGGTAACCTTAAAAGATGGCGCTACCAGCGTCATTACTGGCTTAGCTGCTCATAAGAGCATCGCAGAGAGTCGCCCAGTAACAATCGCTGAGATGTCTTAATTACCAACTTCCCCAAGGTTTTGCATATTCATCAACAATTGCAGCTAACACTTTAAGTCGCGGAATAGATACTTCACGC
>JBJTCN010000021.1:0-18316 GCA_046091905.1 Candidatus Nanopelagicaceae bacterium | reverse complement strand
GTGTCATTTGCAAGTGCGATACCTTCTTCATCGGTATCGAAAATTACGATTGGTGCAACTGGACCGAAGATTTCATGCTTCAAGATTGAGTTGTACTTATCAACTGTCATGACGGTGGCTGGATAGAAAGCGCCATTGCCTTCTGGTTTGTTGCCACCAGTTCGAACTGCGGCGCCATTTTTCTTCGCCTCTTCAACTAAATCGCTTATTTTGTCGCGTTCTTTTACTGATACATAAGCGCCAAGTGTTACGCCATCATCGGTGCCGCGACCCATTACAAAACCATCCATTGCTTTGGTAAATGCCGCGATGAAATCTTCGGCGATACCTTTTTGTACGAAGATGCGATTAGCAGATGTACAAGCAGCACCACCGTTTCGCATTTTTGCTAAGAGAATTGCAGATACTGAAGTTTTGATATCGGCATCATCCAAAACTATTACTGGTGCATTGCCACCTAATTCCATTGAGCAACGAATTACTTGATCGGCAGCTTCTTTAATTAAATGTTTGCCAACTTCAGTTGATCCAGTGAAAGAGAGATTTTTGACTCTTGGATCATGAAGCATTTTAGATATTTGTGGCCCAGTTTTTTCTGGAAGAATTACATTTAATACGCCTTTAGGTAAACCAGCGCGTTCCATAATGTCCACAATATGTAGCGCGGTAAGTGGAGTTTCGCCTGCTGGTTTTAAAATCATGGTGCAACCTGCTGCTACTGCAGGGCCAATCTTTCTGGTAGCCATGCCGGCAGGGAAATTCCATGGAGTAATAAGTAGCGATACACCAATTGGTTGGTGAGTTACCAAAATTCGTTTGTCACCGCTTGGTGATTTACGGAAATCTCCTTCGACGCGCACTGTCTCTTCAGAGAACCACCGAAAAAATTCTGCCGCATATGCAGCTTCGCCTCTAGCATCAGGCATCGCTTTGCCGTTTTCTTTTGAAATTAAGGTAGCGATGGTTTCTGCTTCTGCAGTCATAATTTCAAACGCTTTACGTAAAATTTCCGCGCGCATTCTTGGTGAAGTTTTTGCCCACTCTGCTTGTGCATTATGCGCTGCAGTCAAAGCCGCTTCACAAAGTTGATCGTTAGCAAGATGTACGTCCGCAATTACTGAACCATCCGCTGGGTCATAAACCGGAGTTGTAGAACTGCCTTTTACCCATTTTCCATCAATATATAACTCGGTGCGCATGAAAAGAGCATACCTTTTAGTGTAAATGTATAGAAGCGGTCTATCATTAAACCTGTTATGGCTAAATCTTGGACGGATGGCGCACCAGCGCCCGTCGCATTGCAAGATCACGCACACCTAGAAGATCCGATTTCTTACAAGATTAAGAAAGCGGTCTTAGGTGGTCCGCTAAATCGCCACACCCTAAGCCATCAGAGATTAAAGAAGAGATTTGCGCTTGGCATTCTCTCATCTGACTGCATTTCATCATCTGCGTATGGATCTGAACAGATTTTATTAGCGCTATTACCAGCTTTTGGTTTGGCAGCGTTTACATTATTGATGCCGCTGACCTTTGTGGTTTTGGCAATTTTAACCATCATTACGCTCTCATACACAAATGTGATTGATGTATACACAAAAACTGGTGGCGCTTACATTGTCTCTAGAGATAATTTTGGTCCCACAACTTCCATCATCGCCGCCGTTGCATTGATGTTGGATTACATTGTTACTTTGGCAGTACAAGCTTCAGCTGGAGTTTTAGCAATTATCTCAACTTTTCCAAATTTAGCTCCGTATAAAGTTCAGATGGTCCTAGCTATAATTGTCTTTTTAACTTATGGCAATTTACGCGGTGTTAAAGAAGCTGGCAAAGCTTTTGCAGCACCTACCTATCTCTTCATTGTTGGTATGTATGTAGTCTTTGTAGTTGGAATTTATCGAGTGTTTAACGGTTCCCTTGAAAAACTTTCTACTGCGCAAGAGGGCGCTGTTCATATTGGTACCGAACAAGGTCTTCTAAGTGCCGCCGCAATCTTTATCCTGCTTCGCGCCTTTGCAAATGGTGGTTCATCTTTAACTGGACTTGAGGCGATCTCAGATGGCGTAGCGCTATTTGAAGCGCCTGAAGCGAAAAATGCCAAAAAGACGCTGATTATTATGTCGGTGCTACTTGGTTCATTGGTGTTAGGTGTTTCTTGGTTTGCTTACAAGATTCATGCGCTGCCATATGAATCTGGTTCGCCAACGGTAATTTCTCAGATCGCAAAGTCAGTGATGGGCGAAGGTCCATTCGGAAACTTCTGGTTTATTTATGTGCAATTTGCGACCACTTTGATTTTATTTGCAGGCGCAAATACCACCTACTCTGCATTTCCAATTCTCTGTAATTTCGTAGCCACTGATGGCTTTTTACCAAAACAGTTAACAAAGCGTGGCCACCGATTAGCTTTCTCAAATGGCATCATCTTTTTAGCAGTAGGTGCCGTGATTTTCGTAGTAGCAACCGGTGCCTCAGTTGAGCATTTGGTGGCATTTTATGCGCTAGGTGTATTTACAGGATTTACCTTATCTGGATTTGGAATGGCAAAACATGCTCGCAAAAACCAAACACAAAATTGGAAAGTAAAAATATTCTTAAATGGTTTGGCTGGTTCAGTTTCACTAGTGGTAGTTGTCATCTTCTCAATCGTTAAATTCACTGAAGGCGCTTGGATAATTCTCGCGATTGCATTTGTTTCTATCGTTTCACTATTGCGCCTGAATCGTAGATATGTTCGCGAACAAGCGGTGCTCTCCCTTTCACAAGAAAAAACCAGGGCAACTTCAATTGCGCGCCATGATGTAACAGTTTTGGTAGATAGTGTGGATATAGCAACTGTGGGTGCAGTTAGATATGCGCGCAGCTTAAATCCACATACTTTAAGTGCGGTGCATTTTGTGATTGACGATCGCAGAGCTGATGACATTACGAAAGCTTGGGCTGAAACTCCAGCGCTATCCGATGTCTCGCTTGAATTAATTGATTGCCCAGATCGCAGATTAACTAATGCCGCGCTTGATTATTCAATTAGAGCAACCGCAGATGGCAATCATGAATTAACTCTTCTATTACCACGTCGTTCATATTCCAGAATTCTTGGCAAGATACTGCACGATCAAACTGCAGAACAGATTGCGGCTCTAATTTCGCAGTTACCAAGAGTGGTTGCAACGATTATTCCTTTTGATGTCGTGCGACTTCTGGATGAAGGTCCGCTAAATTTGCACGGCTCACATGATGAAGCACCAAAATCAACGCCGACTCAGACTGTCGAACCAGCTAAACGAATGGTGCCACCAGCGAACTTCGAACCAGTAAGTCATTACTCTGAAAAGGTAATCAAGATTGGTGAAGTAATTTGGCGTAAACGAGCACATGTTCAAGGGCGCGTGACTGCAATTAGGACTTCGCCTACAAATCAAGCGCCAATGCTAGAAGTAGAGATGTGGGATGAGACTGGTGGAATTACCTTGCAATTCTTAGGTCGTAGATCACTCGCTGGCCTTGATGTTGGTGCGCAACTTCGCGCCGAAGGCATGGTCGGCGAAGTTGATGGGTTGTTGACTATTCTCAATCCAAATTACGAATTACTTCACTAACGTTTGCTTTGGAAAAAAACTTCTAATAATTTGGCGCACTCCTCTGCCAAAACTCCCGAAATTACCTCTGGTTTATGTAGTTGGCGCGGATCTCGTAGTAAATCCCATTGCGATCCAACCGCTCCTGCTTTTTCATCCCAAGCGCCAAATACCAATCTCGGAATTCGAGCTTGTGCAATTGCACCTGCGCACATTGCGCATGGTTCTAAAGTAACAACTAAAGTGCAACCATCTAAGTGCCAATCACCGATTGCCGTTGCTGCTTTTTCAATTGCAATGATTTCTGCATGTGCGACTGGACTATTTGATAGCTCTCTTTGATTCGCGCCAGTAGAAATTACATCGCCATCTTTATTTAAAATAATTGCACCTACTGGTACATCTCCACTTGCAGATGCCGCAGCGCGCGCTAACTCGATGGCTTTCGCCATCGCTACTTCATATTTCATAACTCTAAAAGTTCAACAAACTCTTCTGAAAATCCAAGTCGTTTGGCAATAGCTTCAAGTTGTTCATCCGGAAATAGCTCCGTGTCATCACAGAGCGCTTCTAATTCCATATGGCCCATTCCTAAATCACTAATGATATCCATATGTCCACCAGGAAGTGGTTCGTCATCTTCTTCTGGAATCGGCAAATCTGCAATCTCTAAAAATTCATTTGCAACTTCATAATCAAGTGCACAAGTTACATCACTAATAAATAGACTGATGTGGCTACCTAGCACCCTAATTAAGATAAAGAATTCTTCATCTATTGAAATTAGAGCCAGTGCTCCGCCATTAGTCTGATGATTTCGAAGCTCTTTAATTACCGCACCGATGTTGTATGGATCCGGCAGGATCTCTAGATTCCAAGTTCCGCTCTCGTGCCAAGCAGCGACCGCGAAATCAACATCTGAGTTCATTGTCACTGCTCCTTTCATTGGTATTCCATTGAAAACCGCTTGCGACAAGTTTTGCACTACTTCTTAGTATTTGAAAGACCTGTAAGGTAGGCATTATGAAAGTGCATGTTGCCGACCACCCATTAATTGCGCATAAATTGACGGTGCTGCGTGATGTCAAAACCGATTCTCCAACTTTCCGCCACCTGGTCGAAGAATTAGTCACCTTGCTCTCATATGAAGCGACCCGTGAAGTGAAAGTCGTCCCGAAAGAAATTAAAACTCCAGTTTCGCCAATGACTGGTGTCGAGATGACCAAACCAACTCCGGTAGTGGTCCCAATCTTGCGTGCCGGTTTAGGCATGCTTGAAGGTATGACCAAATTGATGCCAAATGCCGAAATTGGATTTCTAGGAATGGTGCGTGATGAAAAAACTTTACAAGCATCAACTTATGCAAATCGATTGCCAAAAGATTTAAAAGGTCGCCAATGTTTTATTCTCGATCCGATGTTGGCAACTGGCGGAACATTGATTGCTGCCATCCAATATCTACTTGATTTAGGTGCAACGGACATCATTGCAATCTGCATCATTTCTTCACCAGAAGGAATCAAAGCTGTTGGCGATGCCTTTCCAAATACCAACGTACATCTAGTGACTGGCGCAGTTGATGAGAAATTAAATGAGCATGGTTACATCGTTCCTGGTTTGGGCGATGCAGGTGATCGTCTTTACGGAGTTGTTTAATGTCGTCAACCAGTCCTGGTTACGGAATTACCATTCGTGTTGAAGGCGCACCTGAAAGACAACCAGTAGCGCAAGCAACAACTGCAATCACAAATGCCGGCGCCACAATTACCGCGCTAGATGTTGCCGAATCAAATCTTGAATTAGTAGTTGTCGATATTACTTGTGACACTATCGATGTAAATCATGCAAAAGATATCTGCGTACAAATTGAGAAGACTCCTGGTCTAAAGGTTCGCAAGGTAAGCGATCGCACATTCTTGCTTCATTTAGGTGGCAAGATCGAAGTTGCCCCTAAAGTTCCGCTGAAAACACGCGATGATTTATCACGTGCATACACCCCTGGGGTTGCCCGTATTTCGCAGGCAATTGCGGCAGATCCAGCCGATGCCAGACGTTTAACAATCAAACGAAATACTGTGGCAGTAGTAACGGATGGTTCTGCAGTACTAGGACTTGGGAATATTGGTCCTGCTGCTGCACTTCCAGTTATGGAAGGTAAAGCCGCACTCTTTAAGCGCTTTGCTGATGTTGATGCTTGGCCAGTTTGTATTGATTCCCAAGATGTTGATGAAATTGTGCGCACGGTTCAATTAATTGCACCAGTTTATGGCGGTATTAACTTGGAAGATATTTCGGCACCCCGCTGTTTTGAAATCGAAGCAAAATTGCGCGAACTACTAGATATTCCAGTTTTTCATGATGATCAACATGGCACTGCGATTGTGGTTTTAGCTGCATTAAAGAATGCGCTGAAGCTGGTTCGAAAAGAACTAAAGGATGTAAAAATTGTAATTAGCGGTGCTGGCGCTGCTGGCACCGCAATTGCGAAACTACTTTGGATTAGTGGAGCTCGCAATTTATTAGCATTTCATCGGAATGGCGTCGCGCTAATTGAAGGAATTGATAATCATGGTTTTACTGGAAATATGCATGATGCCGTTAAAGGTGCTGATGTATTTATTGGTGTTAGTGCTGCAAATGTCTTGACTGAAACAGATGTTCAAGAAATGGCAATTAATTCCATTATCTTTGCACTTGCAAATCCAGATCCAGAAATCGATCCAACTATCGCTCGCAAATATGCGGCGGTAGTTGCAACTGGAAGAAGTGATCATCCAAATCAGATAAATAACGTATTGGCATTTCCTGGAATCTTCCGTGGTTTGTTAGATGCAAACGCCAGCAAAATTACTGATGAGCTTTTGGTGGCAGCCGCTGATGCGATTGCATCTTGTGTAGCACCTGCTCAATTAAATGCTAACTTCATTATTCCTAGCGTCTTTGATCCAGAGGTAGCTAAGAAGGTCGCAACTGCGGTTAAGGAAGCTGCTAAATAATGCTCCAAGCATCATTTGATGCCCAATTAGCTCAATTTGGGCCTCTACTTTTCTATGTAATTGCTTTTGCAGTGATGTATGTAGAGAACGGCATCATGTTGGGATTCTTCTTACCTGGTGATTCATTGCTATTTAGCGCTGGCCTGGTGGCGGCAAGTAATAGCTCAATCGATATCTCACTGCTTTGCTTAATAGTTTTTCTTGGTGCTTTTATTGGTGATCAAACCGGATATGTAATCGGTCGCAAATATGGACGTCCATATTTGGAGCGGAAAGATTCGCCAAGGATAAATCGAATGATTGTGCGCGCCGAAAGATTCTATGAAAGATCTGGTTGGTGGGCCGTGGTCGCAGCTCGATATTTTCCTTGGATTCGCACCTTTGTGCCACCGATTGCTGGCGCTGCAAGGATGCGTTACTACGGATTTCTAACTGCAAATGCTTTTGGTGCACTTTCATGGGCAGTACTGATTACCTTGGCAGGTTTCTACTCTGCCTCAATTCCTTGGGTAAAAAGTTCTAGCTATGCAATTGCAGCCTTTTTTATTAGCGCTTCAATTATCTCTTCTGTTGTTGGCTACTTACGCCACCGACAATAACGCCTAAGAACGATAAACAAATTCCGGCAATCAACCAACCGCTAATTCGCACGCCATGAACCGGTACCAGCCAGTCAATTAATAACGCGCCGAATAAATTTCCACCCACGCTTAAGAGAGTAGACGCCAAAACTCCTAGTTGTTGGACAATGGTTGCAGAGTAGGCAATATAAATAACACCTAATACACCGCCGGTATACATCCACCATGGGCCAGTTGGTAAATCTTTAAAATCATAACGATTTGCTGGAATGAGTATCGCGGTAAGAATCAATAAGAATGTAGTTCCCATAATGAAATTTAATAATGATGTGGTCCAATGCTGACCTGAGTAGATGTTTATTTTGCCATTTAGTGCTCTTTGAATTCCTACAATTGCACCGGCCAAACCAGCTAATATCACTGGAAATAGCGATAAATCATGGGCGTCGATGCGATCCCAAACTGATACCAATACTGCGAGTACTGTGATTAAAGAGGCCAGGATTCGGCGAAACGTAATATGTTTTTTAGCGCCACCGGAAAGTCCAAAAGCATCCACTATTAAAGAGGATGCGGTCTGTCCTGAAATCGAAGCAACTGAATAAACCGCAACTCCAATTATCGTTACGGTATTTGTTTGAATTGCGACAAAGATTCCGCCCAACATTCCAGCAAATAAATTCCAGCGCTTTAGCCCACCTTCAGCTAAACCTCTTTTAATACCAAATATGCCTTGACGCATTCCATGATGTGCAAAAGCAAAGAGCGATATCACAATCAAGCCCGAACCGAAAGAGACAGTTGCTGCTTGAATCGGATTACCTAGAACATCTGAAAGTTCACCATTAACGCGTGCTTGAAAAGCAATTAGAGTTGCAGTTAGGAATGTAATTAAATCTAAACGCATTTGCTTAACCACTCCTCTTCAAGGGCTGCTCTTTTCTTAAGTGCTGCCTGTAAATCTGCCGTTGCTTTGATTAGCGCATCGGCATCAAAAGCCGCATCAGATTGCAACTTTTCTAACTCTACAATCTCTAAATCTAATTTCTCCATCTGGCGCTCGATGCGCGCTAAATCTTTCTTATTCTGTCGCTCTTCGGCGGCGCTAGATATCTTCTTCTCGTTGTTATTCTTGGGAATTGAAGCTTCAATCTGAACTGCGCGCTGTTCCAAATATTGATCGATTCCGCGAGGTAAGTCAGTAACACTTTCATCACCCAAAAGTCCAACTATTCGATCGCAAGTACGCTCTAAGAAATATCGATCATGCGAAATCACCAATAAAGTTCCTGCAAAGCTATCTAATAAATCTTCTAATTCGGTAAGAATTTCAATGTCGAAGTCATTGGTGGGCTCATCAAGTAATAAAACATTGGGACTATCCATTAGTAATCTGGTGAGTTGCAGACGCCGTTTTTCGCCACCTGATAAGTCTCCGACTGGCGTCCATTGAGATTCGCGATCAAAACCTAATCGTTCGCATAATTGAGAGGCCGATAGTTCGCGGCCGCCGCCTAATTCAACTCTGGTGGCTACGCGCTCCACCGCCTCTATTAAGCGCCAAGTTGGATCTAGTTCGGCCAAATGCTGCGAGAGCATTGCGACTTTTACCGTTACTCCCTTTACCAACTTTCCGGCAGATGCAAAATGCTCACCAGCCAGAGTGCGCATCAAAGTGGTTTTACCCGCACCATTAACTCCAACAATTCCAATGCGTTCGCCCGGGCTGATCATCCAAACTAAATCCTCAATTAAAACGTTTTCTCCGGCGCGAATCTGTAAATGCTGACATTCAAAAACAGTATTACCTAAACGATTTTGGCTAAATTTTAAAAGTTCAGTGTTGTCACGTGGTGGTGGCTCAGTTGCAATTAATTCATTTGCAGCATCGACACGAAACTTTGGCTTTGAAGTTCTAGCTGGTGCGCCACGACGCAACCAGGCAAGTTCTTTGCGAAGTAAGTTATTTCTTCTGGCATCCATCGCAGCCTGTTGGCGAGCGCGTTCGGCTTTTGCAAGTACATACGCAGAATAACCGCCGTCATATTCTTCAAGCGCTCCACCAACGACTTCCCAAGTTCTATCTGTAACTTCATCTAAGAACCAGCGATCGTGAGTGACCACTACTACCGCTAAATTCTTTCGATTCTTTAAATGCTCAGCTAACCAAGCCACGCCTTCAACATCTAAATGATTTGTTGGCTCATCAAGCAAAATTAAATCTAAATCTTCAATTAATAATTTTGCTAGTCCCACACGACGTCTTTCACCGCCTGATAAAGATGCAAATCCTCTGGTAAATAGCTCCTCGTGATATCCACCGAAAAGCCCAGTAAATATGGCGCGTACTCCAGCATCACGCGCCCATTCATGTGTGGCCTTTTCGCCAAGTACTACATCGCGCACCGTGGCACCTTTCGGCGCATTATCTATCTGCGACAAGATGCCTATATTTGTGCCACCACTTTTGGTAACACGCCCAGCATCTGGCTGTTCAACCCCTGCGATAATTTTCATTAAAGTCGATTTGCCAGCGCCGTTTTGCCCCACAATTCCAATCCGGTCGCCTTGCGAAACTCCGATACTTACATTTTGTAAGAGTTCCTTAATATCGAAAGCTTTACTAACGCTTTCGAGGTTTACCAGGTTCCGTACCATAGCGGTTAAGAGTAGGCTCTCGTCTCATGGAAGTCACAACACGTGAATACGCGTTGGCCCTTGATGCTGCAGATCCATTGGCCAAATACCGTGAAAAGTTTCTTATTAATGATCCAGACCAATGCTATTTGGATGGAAACTCACTTGGTCGACTACCAAAGGCCACCGTTGAAGCGGTAAATAATTTTATGGTTAACGAGTGGGGCCAAGAGGTGGTTGCAGGTTGGTCACATTGGGTAGATGAAGCGCAAACTATAGGTAACTTATTGGGACGTGCCGCACTTGGCGCTGCCGAAGGCCAGGTCTTGGTCTGCGATACAACTTCAATTAATTTTTATCAGTTGGCGTTAGCGGCAATTCATGCCAGACCAAATCGTAAAACCATAATTATTGATGCTGCTAATTTCCCAACGGATCGCTACATATTGCAAGGTTTGGTTCGTCAATTTGGTTTAAATCTAATCACAATTGATAACGAACCTGGCGAGGCAAAACACGAGCGCATCACTCCAGAGATATTAGAGAAATATTTAAATGATGATGTTGCGCTGGTAACTCTTGAAGTAATTCAATACAGATCTGGCGCTCGAACACCAATCAAAGAAATCAACGATTTGGTGCGCAAATGTGGCGCATTTATGTTGTGGGATGCCAGCCATGCGGTCGGCGCCATTGACATGGATTTCGATAAGAATGGTGTGGATTTAGCCGTTGGTTGTACTTACAAATACGGAAACTCAGGTCCGGGATCCCCTGCATGGATGTATGTTTCTATACGAGTACAAAAAGAGTTACAAGTTCCAATTCAAGGATGGTTTGCACAGGAAGATCAATTTGAAATGGGTCCCACATTCAATCGCGAAATGGAAACGATGCGCGGTTTTCAAATTGCCAGCCCAGGTTTGATGGCGATTCGATGTGTTAAAACTGCTTTTGAAATAATTGAAGAGGCCACGATTAAGGCAATTAACGATAAGTGTGCCAAAGGTACTGAGATGATGATTGCGCTTTATGACGCGTGGCTAGCACCACTTGGATTTGAATTAAATACTTCTCGAGTTGCTGCTGAACGCGGTGGTCACATCTCTTTAATTCACCCTGATGCTAAAGAAATTGCCGTTGCCATGCGCACGATGATTAATGTAATCCCTGATTACCGGGTACCAAATTCAATTCGATTAGCAATTAGTCCCCTTCCTACTTCATACGTTGAAGTTTGGGATGGCTTTGCCAGACTTCGCGATTTAGTTGCAAGTAAAAAATATATTGGCGCTGGCCAAGGAGGTTCGCGAGTTACATGAGCGAAAATTACGATTCCGCCCTTACCTACACCAGTTATTTGGCAGTTGATGATTTATTAAAACTACAGAAACCACTTTCTGAAGGTCCAGAACATGATGAAATGTTATTCATCATTATTCATCAGACTTACGAACTCTGGTTTAAGCAATTAATTCATGAATTCGCCGAAGCACAGCGTGCACTAGAGGCCAATCAAGCACATCGAGCGCTAGGCGTTTTAGGTCGAATTCGAACCATCATGAAGACTTGTGTTTCGCAAGTAGATATTTTGGAAACAATGACTCCGCTGCAATTTCTCTCTTTTCGCAATTATTTAGCGGCATCTAGTGGATTTCAGTCTGCACAATTTAGAAAAGTAGAAGCAATTTTGGGTCGTCGCGATGAGAAATTTGCGAGCCATTTACCGCCAGAAATGCGCGATGAAATCATTCAAATGTTGGGTGAGCGTTCACTGTGGGATTCAGTAATGATTTATTTATCTAAACGTGGAGCTGCAATTCCTGAATCCGTTTTGAATCGAAATTTGCGCGATCACTATCAACCAAATGAACAGGTGCAAGCAGCGCTAGTTAAGGTGCATCGCGAAGATTTAGAAGCTGCAATGGTCTGCGAAAAATTGGTGGATATTGATGAAGGTTTACAAGAGTGGCGTTATCGCCATGTGAAGATGGTTGAGCGAACCATCGGTAGCAAGAGCGGCACCGGAGGATCTAGCGGAGTTAAGTACTTGGCAAGTACGCTTTTTAATCCGGTATTTCCGGATCTATGGGAGATTAGAGCGAGCCTTTAAGAATCAATTCTGTTAACGGTTTGCGATTCGGTTGAGCTTTTTCGCGCTCCGCTATCTGTTCTGGCAAGATATCTGAATCTGCTTGTCTGCCAATTGCAACTACCACTACTGGTTCTAGAGTTGTTAAATCAAAGGTCTCACACATCACATCATGATTAAAACCAGTCATTTGATGAGATATGTATCCGCGATGATGTGCTTCAAAGGTGCCTTGCGAAACTGCTAACCCTAAGTCATATTGATAGCTTGGATGTGGAGATCCATTTGTTCTCTGCTTTGTGCCAACTACCAAAAGTAAAGCGCTGGCATTCTTAGCCCAAGTTTGATTGAACTCACCAAGTCCATTAAGAATTTGATTGAAAGTCTCATCGCCACGTTTTCCAAAAACAAATCGCCATGGTTGTTCATTAAATGCCGATGGTGCTAGTCGCGCTGCTTCAAGAATTGAATGTAAATCTTCAGTAGAAATTACATCATTTATATCTAGCGCTCGTGGACTCCAACGATTAGAAATTAATGGATGTAAATCCAAATCAGTAGGAGCTTTTTTAATTATTTTTGGCATTTAAGACCTCTCATCAATCTTTTGCACTAACAACTATAAACGACACAATATTCCCGCATAAAATCGATGGGGGCTTGCTAAAAATTTTTAAACTGATACCCTCGCTTTCAGAACGAGCACTCAGGAAAAGGAGAGTACAACTCAATCTCTGATCGAAGTCGATCTTGACAATTGTATGTACTGATTAAAAAATGCAAACCCGCGCTAACCACGCACAAACATTTAGACACACCCCAAGCTCTGTAAGACTTCTTAACGAAGCAAAAGTTGCCGCGCTACTTGATCAAGAATGGGCGCGCTATAAAGAGAGCACCAAAAAATCCGGGCTAGAAAATAGCCAAGCTAAGAAAGTTTTGCCGCTTGGTGCGACTAGCTCCTTCCAGCATTGGGATCCGTATCCGCTATCAATCGTCTCTGCCTATGGCGCATGGATGAAAGATGTTGATGGACGCGAGCTTTTAGATTTATCAATGGGCTTTGGCGCTATGCTTGCCGGACATTTAAATCCAGATGTGATTCGCGAACTTCAAAGTTCTTTAGAAACCGGAACGCTCTTTGTTACTCCTTCGCCTATTTCAACTGATGCCGCAGAACGCATCTGCAAACGTTTTGGTTTGGATTTAGTTCGCTTTACCAATTCAGGCACAGAAGCCACTATGTATGCAGTGCGCACCGCACGTGCTTACACTGGCCGTAACGGCATCGTAAAAATTGAAGGCGGTTACCACGGTAGCTATGACCCACTCATGGTTTCATCAAAGCCTTCAATCGATCATGCCGGTGATCCGCATTTACCAAAATCCGTAACTCCTTACGGAGCGGTTCCTGGTGATGTCTGGGTAGTTCCTTACAACGATGCCGAAGCAGTTGAAGAGATATTTAAAAAGCATCGCAATGAAATTGCATGCTTAATTATGGAACCAGTTTTAGAAAATATTGGCATCGTACTTCCAGATGCTGGATATTTAGAGCGCGTTCGTGAACTCTGCACTGAATATGACATCGTTTTAATTTTTGATGAAGTTAAGACTGGTTTAACTGCTGGACCACAAGGTGCGTCAGAGCGATTAGGTGTAAATCCAGATTTGATTTGTTTAGCCAAATCAATTGGCGGCGGAATTCCATTAGCTGCATTTGGTGGTGATTATCGTTTTATGGAAACCGTTATTGATGGTCGCATGGCCCATTTCGGCACCTTTAACGGCAATCCGCTTGCTATGGCTGGTGTGCGTGCAATCGATAAAATTTGTACACCAGAAGCGCTTGCCGATGCTGAAAATCTAAATGATCAAGCCCTACTTCGAATCACTGATGCAATTAATGAATTTGAATTACCTGCACACACAGTTGGATTCGGAGTTAAAGGTTGCATTACTTGGTCTGCTAGCCCAGTTCGAAATTATCGCGATTACAAAGCGACAGATTTCAAAATTGCCGAACTCTCTTGGCTCTGGTCAATTAATCGTGGAATTATCACCCCACCGGGATTAGATGAACAATGGTTAATTTCATTAGCTCACGGACAACGTGAGGTCGACATCTTGGTTAATGATTTCATTGAACTAGCAAGCACGCTTCGCGCTTAAAACTTAACTCTTTAAAACTCTACTAGACTGATACTTATGTCTGAAGAGTTAATTGTTGCTCGCGGCCTGACCAAGAAATTCGGTGATTTCACCGCCGTAGATGGCATTGATTTCTCCGTCTATCGTGGGGAATCTTTCGGTTTACTTGGTCCAAATGGCGCTGGAAAATCAACCACGATGCGCATTATTGGTGCGACATCTCAACGCACCAGCGGGGATATCACCATTCTGGGTAAAGATCCGGAGAAGTTTGGCCCGCAGATTCGCGCACACCTTGGCGTAATTCCACAAAAAGATAATCTGGATGAACAGTTAACCGTCACTGAGAATCTCTACATCTATGGTCGCTACTTTGGTCTTTCGCCAAAATTAATCAAAGGCAAAGTTGATGAACTGCTGGAATTCGCGCAGCTAGAAGAGAAGCGCGATGCCAAAGTGGAATCGCTATCTGGCGGTATGAAGCGACGTTTAACTATTGCACGTGCATTGGTTTCAGATCCTGATATTTTAATTTTAGATGAACCAACTACGGGCTTAGATCCGCAAGCGCGCCATATTCTTTGGGATCGTTTATTCCGCCTTAAGGAAAAAGGCGTCACGCTAGTAATTACCACGCACTTTATGGATGAAGCTGAACAACTTTGCGAACGATTAATTGTGATTGATCGCGGCAAAATTATGGCCGAAGGATCTCCTGCGAAATTAATTAAGAATTACTCTTCTAAAGAGGTACTAGAGCTTCGCTTTGGCTCTGAAAAGAATGAAGAGATTGCCGATAAATTACGTGATAAATGCGATCGCCTTGAAGTTCTTCCAGACCGAATTTTGCTCTACTCAGAAGATGCTGAACATACGTTAGAAGACATTATGCGCACCGGGCTACATCCACGCACCTCGCTAGTTCGCCGCTCTTCACTTGAAGATGTTTTCTTGAGACTTACTGGAAGAACTTTGATCGAATAATGCGCAAAGTAGCAGCCGGCGGTTCACGCTTTGTATTAGAAGCGCGACTTACAAACATGAAGAAGTTTGGCTCGATCATCATCGCCTATTCTGTAATGAATCCTTTGCTCTATTTACTTGCAATTGGCGCGGGAGTTGGAACGTTAATTAATAAAAGCTCTGGCGGTATAGATGGAGTTGAATATTTAGTTTTTCTCGCTCCCGCTCTACTTGCCAACGCTGCAATCCAAGGCTCAATGGATGAAACCATCTTCCCTACATTAAGTGGATTTCTCTGGTATAAAACTTTCTTTGGAATGAACTCAACGCCACTAGGCGGCAGAGCGATTGCACTTGGCGTTTATTGGGCAGCAATGGTGCGAAATATCTTTACTGTGCTTTGTTATTACTTAGTGATGCTCTTCTTTGGCGTACTTAAAGCGCCGCATGCATGGTTAGCAATTCCAGCTGGGGTATTAGCAGGCGCTGCTTTTGGTGCGGTGATGTTGGCTTTTGCTGGAAATGTAAAGAATGAAGATTATTTCTTTACCTTTGTAGGTCGCTTCATTATTCAGCCAATGTTCTTTCTAAGTGGCACCTTCTTTCCACTTGAAACTATTCCGATTTACCTTCGTTGGATTGGTTGGATTTCACCGCTTTGGCATGCCACGGATTTAGGCCGTTATTTAACTTATGGCCGAGAAATTCCAATTACCTTAGTTTGGGTACATGTGCTCTTCTTAGTCACCATGATTATTGTCGGTCTGAATATTGCTATTAGAGCTTTTGAAAGGCGGTTAGCGAAATGAGTTTCTTATCTGCAATTGCAATCGCCGAAAAACGAATTGGAAAACCAGGCGAAGGCATTTACTCTGGTCGCGCCCGCGTGGTTTTAGAGCGCAGTTGGATTCAATTTAAATCATCCGCTTGGATGGTAGTGGCTTCTGGTTTTATCGAGCCAGTACTTAACTTAATTGTCTTTGGATATGGCGTTGGAAATTTCATCGGCAACATTAAATTAGATAATGGCATCTCAGTTTCATATGCCTCATTCGTGGTTCCTGGTTTACTTGCATCAGCCGCGATGATGGGCGCAGTTATGGATTCCACCTGGAATGTTTTCTTTAAAATGCATGAAGCGCGTTTATATAACGCAATGCTGGCCACATCACTTGGGCCAATGGATGTGGCAATTGGTGAGATTGCCTGGGCGCTACTTCGTGGTGCGCTCTACTCCACTGCATTTATGGCCATTGTGACGCCGCTTGGTTTAATTGAATCTTGGTGGGGACTGCTTGCGATTCCAGCGGGAGCGGTAATTGGCTTTGGCTTCGCATCCCTTGGCATGGCACTAACTAGTTATATGACTAGTTTCCAACACATGGGAATGATCAATATTGTCTTACTGCCAATCACGCTATTTAGTGGATCATTCTTCCCACTATCTGTTCTACCAAATTGGCTAGCGAACATTGTTTACTGGACGCCACTAACACAAGGTATCGAGTTAATGCGTTCACTCACCTTGGGCACAGTCGATGGTGAAATCTTTATTCATTTAGCGTATTTCTCAGTATTTATCGCGGGTGGCTTATATTTCACTACCCGCCGCTTAAATGCCTTATTTATGAAATAGCAGAATCTCTTTAATTGCTTGCACCATTGTCTTCAATGGCAAAGTTGGTAGCCCAGGAAACTCATTTGACTGACTCTCCATTAATGGCACATGAATAAATCCACTCCGAATCTCTTTATCTTTGCAGTAATTTTGCAGCGCATAGAAGAGATGATTGCATACATATGTACCTGCGCTATACGAAATACTCGCTGGAATATCTGCCTGCTTTAATTTCTCTACATATGAGTCAATTGGTAAGGTAGAAGATAATCCATCTGCGCCACCGCTAACGATTGGTTGATTAATTGGAGAATTACCCGCATTATCTGGGATCCGGGCATTATCTAAATTAATTGCAATCTTTTCAGGGGTAATCTGACTACGTCCTTCGGCTTGACCCAAGGCAATTACAATCTTTGGTTTACTTACGTCAATCAGCTCTTTTAAAATCTGCCAACTTCTAGAAAATTCAACAGGCAAAACTGCGGTCACAAGCCCAGGAATATTGCTTCCTTCAAGCTCTTCAACTATTGCTTGAGTTGGATTAGAGGTAGCCGTGTGGAATTTCTCAAATCCTGTTAACAGTATCTTTTGCATTGCGCGCCCGAGAGGATTCGAACCTCTAACCTTTTGATCCGTAGCTTGTAAATTCCTAGGCCCTTTGGACATCTAGGAATTCACTAAGTCTCTGACGTGCTTTGCAGCAGTCAGAGGACCAGATGCTCTATCCGTATATCTCTTCTAATTATGTAGCAGAAATTACTGTGCATCAAGAACCCCGAAATCAGACCCCGTTGGTAGTTTTCTATTGCCGACTTAGTGCCGACCGAACGCCAGCAAATTATTATTCGATATCTTAGAGAGAAGGCCAATTCCTTAATTACGTCAAAGAGTAACAGCACATCTTCTTTGGTAGTTCTTAAATTTGTAAAAGAAAAGAGCCCGGGAGTTAAAACCCCGGGCTCTTTTATTCCTATGGGTTAACTTTTGGTAACGCGTTCTTCTGTGCCGCAGTCATTTGATCAAGAACTGCTTTGGGAATCGCAGCTGCTTGTTCAGGCGAGAGGGCTTGAAGTTGCGTAACGGTAAGGCTTCTTCCCTGAGAAGGTTTAAGAGCGCCGAGCTGCTCAGGTTTCATACCAGCAAACGCTTCAGGTGTAATCGCCTTGAGTTGATCAGGTTTCATACTTCCAACCACTTGTGAAGGGAGTTGTAGTACTTGATCAGGTTTCATACCAGCAACGGCACTTGCCGCAAGATTTGTCATTTGATTTGGAGCAATTGCGCTAAAGACAGCAGAAGGCATTGCGCCTAAATCTTTAGCATCGAAAGCTTTCATTGCAGTTGGAGGAAGTGCTCCTAATTGATCGGAGGTAATTCCGCCAAGTGCAGCAGGAGACAAGTTCTGTAGTTGTTGAGTTCCCATTGCCTTGAAAGCATCCGGTGGCAAATGATTGATTTGTTGCGCGCCCATTCCAGCAACTGCTTTTGGATCAAGGTTTTTGACTTGTGCTGCGTCCATTCCAGCGAATGCTTGTGGAGGCATTGCGCCTAAATCTTTAGCATCGAAAGCTTTCATTGCAGTTGAAGGAAGTGCTCCTAATTGATCGGAGGTAATTCCGCCAAGTGCAGCAGGAGACAAGTTCTGTAGTTGTTGAGTTCCCATTGCCTTGAAAGCATCCGGTGGCAAATGATTG
>JBJTCN010000020.1:0-17452 GCA_046091905.1 Candidatus Nanopelagicaceae bacterium | reverse complement strand
CGGCCATTAATTCAACAGCCTTTGCAACTAAATTACTCTGATCAACTGGCACGCCATTTGTGAAATCACCTTCGAGAGTGATATCAAATTGTTCACTCCGGGAAATTCTTAAATTATCAAATAGAGAAATCGCTTGGAAGACCGTAACTACTTCGTGATAGCCATCTGCCTCTTTGGGGCCAACAGATAATTGCAAGTTGACCTTTGCAGGCACCTGAACTTCTACTGACTTACGCATGGTTGAAGACTATAAGTTAATTAATATTTTTGAGATGCAATCGCCGTATAAGCAGATAAATCCAAAGCTTCGCCACGAAGTGTCGGATCTACACCTGCAGCCTTAATTATTGATTCTGCATTTAACCCAAGCACAAATGACATCGCGGATCTAATCATTTTGCGGCGTTGGGAGAAAGCAGCGTCAATTAGCGCGAAGACTCTTAATCTAAATGCTTCATCACCAATAGGCTGATGGCGTTTAAAGTAAACTAATTTAGAATCAACATTTGGGACTGGCCAGAAGATACTTCTGGAGATATTTCCAGCCAATGATAAATCCGCCCACCACGCACCTTTTAGACTTGGCACACCATAGTCCTTATTTCCAGGTTTAGCCGCCAATCTATCTGCAACTTCCGCTTGCACCATCACTACTCCCTCACGTAACGATGCAAATCTTTCTAGCAAATTAAGTAGCACTGGTACCGAAACGTTATATGGAAGATTTGCTACTAATACTGTGGGATTTGCTGGCAGCTGGATTAAATTCAGCGCATCTTCATTGATCACCGTCAGCTTCGCGTGAGAATTATGTGCAGCCACTGTTTCAGGCAATTGTTTTGCTAAACGTTCATCAATCTCCACTGCAATTAGCGATACTTCGCTCTCTAAAATCGCTAAAGTCAATGATCCTAAACCCGGGCCAATTTCTAGCGCGATATCTGATTTCTTTATTTCCACTTGACGAACTATGCGTTGACAGACATTTCCATCAATTACAAAATTCTGGCCCAAGCCCTTAGAGGGATTTAACTCTAATTTGGCAGCTAATTCCCGAATTTCGGCCGCACCCAAAAGCGACATTATTCGAATGATCCAAAGATGCGCACGGTATTTGCAGCAGTAACGGCTGCGAGATGTTCGGAGTCAACTCCACGTTCATTAGCAATAAATCGAACAATGTTGGCAATTTGTGCCGGGGTATTTAGCGCGCCGCGATGCGGAGTTGGCGCTAAGAAAGGTGAATCAGTTTCTACTAACAACAAATCATCTGGCACATATTTAACTGCTTCTCTCAGCGCTGGCGCATTTTTAAAGGTAACTGTTCCCGCAAATGAGAGCACATAACCCCTGGCCACGCAGTATTTGGCCATCTCTAGATCTCCGGAATAGCAATGAAACACCGTCTTTTCTGGAGCGCCAACTTCTTCCAAAACTTTCAGCACATCTTCATGTGCATCTCGGTCGTGAATTACCAGCGCCAAATTATTCTCTTTTGCAATCTCAATATGACGCTTAAATGAAGTACGTTGAATTTCTTGCAGCTCAGGTGGTGTACGGAAATAATCCAAACCAGTTTCGCCAATTGCGCGCACGCGCGGATGTTTTGCGAGCTCTGAGATCACCGCTAAATCCTGTTCTAAATCTGCAACGACCGGTGCCTCATTTGGGTGAAGTGCAACTGCAGCTAAAACCTTACCTGGATATAGTTCGGCAAGTCTTACACACCATTTAGATTGCTCTGCCGAGTAACCAACTTGTATTAATCGATCAACGCCGGCAGCTGTTGCGGCAGCAATTACTTCGGCAACTTCTGGCGAATCGGGTGCAGTGTCTGTGACTATCTCTAAATGTGCATGTGCATCAATTGCATTTACTCGTAATGGTTCTGGTGCTGGTGCAAGCTGGCGATCAATATCGCGATTATGGCGATCTGCCAATTACTCTTCCAATCGCGGAAATAGCGGCGCACTCTTTGAAACTTTACTTCCCGCGGGCAAGGTGCCCCACTTTGCTACATCTGCAATCTTTTGAATTGCGAGTACCCCAAGCGAATTTGCACCCAAACTCTCCCATAATTTTTCACAGGTTTCTGGCATTACTGGATGCAACAAAACCGCTAGCGCACGAATACCTTCCGCGGTGTTGTATAGAACTTCATTTAATTTCTGCCGATTTGCTTCATCTTTTGCCAGTACCCATGGTTCGGTTTCGGTGACATATAGATTAATTCGCTTGCAAAAATCCATAATCGTGAGAATTCCGCCTTGGAAATCCAAAGCGCACATCGCTTTATCTGCACTTTCCACAGTTTTCGTTAACAGAGTAGCTAATTCACCACCAGCTGCCGGCGCCGGAATTACTCCATCACAATATTTCTCAATCATTGCAGTTAACCGTGAGGCCAAATTGCCAAAATCATTTGCTAATTCGCTGGTATATCGCGCACCCATATCTTCCCAAGAGAATGATCCGTCGCTACCAAACGGAATTGCGCGCATAAAGTAATAACGGAATGCATCTACACCGAAATGGCTAGTGATATCACTTGGTGCAATTCCAGTTAATTTGCTCTTCGACATTTTCTCGCCACCAACAAGTAGCCAACCATGTGCAAACACTTTTCCTGGAACAGGCAGATCGGCTGCCATTAACATAGCTGGCCAAATCACTGCATGAAAACGTAAAATATCTTTTCCAACCAAATGAACATCAGCTGGCCAAGTCGCTGCAAATTTCTTGCCACTTTCAGTACTTAGCTCATCGCCTAAACCAACTGCGGTTGCATAATTTAGTAGCGCATCAAACCAAACATAAACTACTTGTTTGGTATCCCACGGAACTGGTATTCCCCAATTAAAGGTGGATCTAGAGATAGATAAATCTCGTACCTCGCCCTCTAGAAAAGAAATTACTTCATTGCGTGCGCTCTCTGGTTGGCAGGCATCTGGATTCTCTTGGTAATGTTTTAATAACGGTTCACGAAATTCGGATAATTTAAAAAACCAGTTATCCTCATCCACAATCTCGACCGGTTTGCTATGAATTGGACAGAGCTTCTCGCCCTTTTCATCAATTAAATCTCCCGGTAATTTAAATTCTTCGCAACCAACGCAGTAAGGACCTTCAAATTTTCCAGCATAAATAAAGCCTGCATCTTTTAACTTCTGTAAGAAATTTTGAACTCTTTTAGTGTGGCGCTCCGAAGTGGTACGAATAAAGTCATCATTTGCAATATTTAGCGCTTTCCAATTTGGTAGCCAAGCCTCTGCAACCAATTTATCTACCCAAGCTTGTGGGGCGACGCCATTTGCATCTGCGGTACGCATAACTTTCTGGCCATGTTCATCAGTTCCCGTTAAATACCAAGTAGCTTCACCTTTTTGTCGATGCCATCGAGTTAACACATCACCAGCAACTGTTGTGTATGCATGGCCAATATGAGGTGCATCGTTTACGTAATAAATCGGTGTAGTTACGTAATAAGCCTTTTCGGTCATGCGATTATTCTACCTATAACTTATTGTGCTTATTTTTCGGCAACCTTTTCGGCAACCTTTGCAGCAACCATCGCATCAAATACTTCTCGTTTTGGCAGATTCAGCTCTTCGGCGACCGCTGCAATTGCTTCTTTGCGATCCATTCCAACACTTTCTAATTTACGGACCGCTTCAATTACGCGCTCTTGATTAATTTCTTTTGCGCCTGCCGATGCCCCTTCAATCACAATGGTAATTTCACCAAGCACTTCTTTGGAATTTGCCCATTCTTTTAAGGTACCTAGATCTCCACGCACCGTCTCTTCATAAATTTTAGTCATCTCACGACAGAGCGCCGCTCTTCTATCTATACCCAAAGTTTTTGTGGCCACCTCTATTGTTTCTAATAAACGATGCGGTGCTTCAAAGAAAACAATGGTTCTAGCTTCAAAACGCAACTCATCAAAGAATTTCTCTCGAGCTCCTTGAGTTCTAGGTACAAATCCTTCAAAGCAAAAACGATCTGTTGGTAGCCCTGATAATGCTAATGCAGTAGTGACTGCACTTGGTCCCGGCAAGACTTCTACTGGAATATTTGCCGCCACCGCACTGCGCACCAATTTAAATCCTGGATCACTTACGGTTGGCATACCCGCATCAGTAACTACCAGCACTTCAGCGCCATTTCGTAATTCATTTAAGAGTTGTTCGGTGCGTTCCTCTTCGTTTCCTTCAAAGAAAGAGAGCACTTTCGCTGGACTGTTTACTCCTAAATCTTGGCAGAGTCTTTGAAAGCGGCGTGAATCTTCCGCAGCAATGATTGAAGCGTTCCTGATTGCTGAAATTAAGCGCGCTGAAGCATCGCCTGGATTTCCAAGCGGCACACCCGCAAGTAATAACTTCATGTGCGCAATCATCTCATCTACTCTTTACTTGTGTTTCCATCGATAGTGATTACTTTCTTGGCATTCATGCTTAGAATCTTCAATTTATCGACCCCTAAAGGGTTGGTTTTTGACGAGATTTATTATGTCGATGGTGCGCGGGATTACTTGAAATATGGAGTGGAAGTTAAGAAAGGTGCGCCTGAATTCGTAGTCCACCCTCCGGTAGGAAAGTGGTTGATAGCAGCTGGAATTAAATTATTTGGTAATCACGAATTTGGATGGCGCATTGCAGTTGCAGTTGCAGGAACTCTCACTGTCTATTTGACTGCACGCATCGCTCAGCGGATTTTTCATGAGCATAAATGGGCCACGTTAGCAGCGCTACTTATGGCTCTAGATGGATTAAATCTGGTGATGTCTCGAACCGCGCTACTAGATATCTTCTTGACACTATTTGTGCTGCTAGCTGTAAATGCTTGGTTAAAAGGTAAATATCTCAACTTTTCAATTTATTTAGGGCTAGCTATGGGAAGCAAGTGGAGCGCAATCTATTTTGTAGCACTCTTCTTAATTTTGGAATTCGTAATAAATAGAAAACTAATGCGAACAATAAAGGTTGGTGTCACTTCTGGTGCCATTTATATTTTGACTTGGTTTGGGTGGTTTAGTTCTACGCTCGGTTGGGATCGCGATGCAAAATCAAATCCATTCGCTTCGCTAATTTATTATCACAAAGAGATGTTGGGTTTTCACACAGGTCTTACTGAGAAACATTCTTACCAGGCTAATCCTTGGAGCTGGATTGTGATGGGCCGCCCGACTTCATTTTTATATGAATCACCAAAAGGTTGTGGCGCTAAGAATTGTGCACAAGAAGTTCTTGCAATCGGCACCCCCATTCTTTGGTGGCTTGGCGCAATTGCACTTATTGTATTAATTGGAGTTAATCTTCATAACTTGGCGATGAGAGAGCTAGATTTCTCATCCTTAATTCCATTCTTAGGAATCATGGCTGGATATTTACCCTGGTTCTTCTTTCAGAAGCGAACCGTCTTTACTTTTTATGCAGTAGTTTTCGCGCCATTCTTAATATTGGCCATCGTATTATTAGCGAAATTAGCGTATGAATACGATGAAAGATTGAAATATGTGATTGCAATAGCGATATTCGCAATTGCCATTAATTTCCTATATTTCTATCCAGTTTTTACTGGTGGCATCACTACATATGATGCTTGGTATGCGCGTATGTGGTGGAACTCTTGGATTTAACTATTTACAGCGCGATCGCGTTTTTGGGCTGCCTCATCCGCTAATTGTTGATCAAAAACCTCATCTGCACTTGGCGCTGCAGCTGCGAGCGCTTCACGAGCCAATTTCTCCTGCTCTTCGCTCCACTGACCAGGTGTCGTTAAGTCAATAACGCGCCTTGGAGTTACCGCTTTTGGTGCATTTACATAAGTAGGCGCTGGAATTGAATTTGGTGTCCACGTATTTCTAGTTGCAGCGCTTCCTTGCGGCAATAAAACGATGCCAGTGATTTCGCGCTCTGCCAATGGAACCCAAAGTTCAGAATCTGTTTTAGGCGCAACCACTTCAGATAGATTTACATGAGATACACCTTGCGTACTCCGTTGCAATCCTTCTATGCGACGACGTTGAATACGTTCGCGATTAATCGTGCGACGAGTATGCGCCAGATAAACAACAAATCCAGAGACTGGAATTCCAATTGCTAACCAACTCAATAAGTTCATGACTGCACCAACACTTGTCGCAATAAGAGTAGAGAAAATTAAAATGAAAATAATTCGACGACGTAAAAGAGCTTGGGATTTCTTGTAAGGGGCATCGAGATCTGTGTGTATCGCCATTGAATACGCTTCGGTCTCTCCCGCTACTACGCGAAGTGCGCTCTTGTAACGTTCGACAGACTTTCCAGAAAATTCATCATGGGTATGAATCCAGCGGGGCAAAAAGTAAGCGACCCACATACCGATGATCGCCAAATAAATAATTGCTGAGGCCATGATGCCCAAAGATTAGTGTTTCAAATGTCCGTTTTCGGGTATTTACACCCTACTTGATCACAATATTTTCGCGAACAAAGCAGTAGTGGTCGTGCCAAGCCCCAGCGATATGTAAATACCTCGGACGCAATCCTTCATATAGATAGCCACATTTTTCCGCCACTCGGATTGATGCTGAGTTCTCTGGTCGAATATTTATCTCTATTCGATGAAGTTCCAGCTCATTAAGTGCAAAATCGGTCACCATTTTTACCGCTTCCGTCATATAGCCGCGATTGGCATAGTTGCGATCAATCCAGTAACCAATATGCGCACCACGGAGTGCGCCATAAATCACGCCACCAAGATTTATTTGGCCGATCAGATTGGGGCCAATGAATATTCCAAATGAGAAGGAGCGGCCAGCGCGAGTCTCTTTTGCAAAGGTGCGAACCATTTTGCGAAATGAGAGTGGTGCTTTTAATTGATCACTCTTTGAAGTCTGTGGGACAGTGGCTTCCCACTCATCCAGCCAATCCTTGTTGAGCACTCTAACGCGGCGCCATTGTTTGGCATCCGCAGTTGCAAAAGGTCTAAGCAGAATCTCGCCGTTAGTTAATTCGATCATTTTTTCTACTTAATGCGGGGAAGGATCACCGCGGTCACACTGTCGCCGGCTTTCATCGAATCACCTAAATTGACTGAGACTAATGAATTTGCCGCCGCTAAACTTACGAAATCTTCCTGTTCGTTAAAGATTGCAACCGATGCATTGTCATCACTCAAAACCGCAAGTAAGTAGGTACGGCCGGAAATTGCACCTTTGTAATCACGCTCTAGTTTTGCTTTTACTGATGGGCAGTAAACCTCTCTAGCGCCAATCATGGTACGAATCATTGGCCTTACAAATAGCTGCATTGCAACATACGCGTTAATTGGGTCGCCTGGGAGAGTAACTACCGGCGTCTTATCAGGACCGATGTTGCCGTAATTGAAATGGCCGAAATTCTCCAAATCTAGATCAACTACTTTAACCTCACCTAATTGGCTCAAAGACCTGGTAATCAATTCAAATGAATCGTCTTTGCGTTCGCCGCTAACTACAATTAAATCTGCACGTACCAACTGGTCTTCCACAATATCTTTTAATTCTTCTTCATTATCTGGAATTGAATGGACTCGATACGCAACTCCACCAATCTCTCTAACTATTGTGGTTAATTGCCATGAGTTTGTTTCATACTCTTCATTGCCGGATAAAGCGTTACCAGGTTCAATTAAATCTGGGCCTGCTGAGATGATTACGACTCTTGGGTGTGGTCTGGTTGGCAAATGGCCTCTGCCAATCGAAGCAGCCAATCCAATGGTGGTTGATCTAATTGGGCTACCGCCTTTAAGCACTAGACGTTCGCCAGCAAAAATATCTTCTGCCAAGGTGGCGCCATGCGCGTCAAGCAAAGGCAGATCAAGTGGTGCGAGCGGTTGAACAATTGAAAGTAGCGCGGTTAAGAACTCATCTACGCGCATTCGCTCTAACATATTCCCATCCTAAATGATTATTAACAGTTTTTAAGTGAGGCTAAGAGAAAGGCGCGATACTTATGAATGATAAGAATAAACTCCGTGAAGAATTTCGCGCGCTGCGCAATCAATTTCCTGGCCATGACGATTACTTATTCTTACTTGAAGTACCTGAAATTCAGAGTGCAAAAGTAATCACCAGTTACTACCCAATGCCAGGTGAGCCTAGTTTGATTACTCTAAATGAAGCGCTAATTAAAGCTGGCAAGACTCTGCTTCTGCCTCGCATTGTTAACAAAAAGATGGAATTCGTTAAATATGAAAGTAATTTAATAGAGAGAGGTAAGTTCCACGAACCTGACGGCAACATCTTTATTGGAGAGATCCAAGTTTGTTTAACGCCCGCAATAGCAATTGACCGAAACGGTGTTCGACTCGGTCAAGGGGGCGGATATTATGATCAATTATTAGTAGGCACTTCGGCCTATCGGATTGGAATTATTCACGATCGCGAATTTGTAAAAAAATTACCGCAAGAATGGTTTGACCAAAAAGTTGAAGCGATTGCAACAGAGTCAGGTTTTAAGCGGCTTTAATTATTTAATAATTGAATAATTTAATAATTAGAAGGATTTTTCATCCTTGCGGGCCAACTCCGCTAAATACTGATTGTATTTAGCCAAATCATCGTTCTCACCCATGGCGCTTGCCCGAGCAGCTTTTCGATCTATTCGCTCGGTCTCTCTACGGTCTTCACGCATCCACTGAATAAATGCTGCTGTCAGTGCAATCAGAATTGGAAACTCACCCATCGCCCAACCAATGGAGCCGCCCACATATTGATTCTCAAGTAGATTTAAATTCATTGGATTACCAATTGTGGTGTAATAACCACCATCCAATACGGTTGTAGCTGACATCAATGCAATTGAGAAAAAGGCATGAATACTCATTGCAGCAAGAAGAATTACTAAACGCACCACATTTGGTGGTCGATTTGGATTTGGATCTACACCCACAATTACGTGGAAAAAAAGTATTCCTGCGAGTAAAAAGTGCAGGTTCATAAATTGATGTCCCAAATGGCTACCCATTAGGGTGCCAAAAAGCCCGGTGAAATAGAGAATAAAGAGCGAGCCATCAAAGATTAGAAGTGCCACTACTGGATTAGTTAACAATTTTGCATACTTAGAATGCAAGAATCGAATCAAAATATTTCTCGGCCCTTCTTCCTCTTCATCTCTACCAAGTGGCAAAGTTCTAAGAGCTAAGGTAATTGGAGCACCGAGTACGATAAATATCGGTGCAATCATTCCCAAGATCATGTGTTCAATCATGTGATATGAAAACCCGAAATGTGCATAAACTCCAATTGCTCCGTTAATTGCATAGTTGATGACCAAAATTCCAGAGAAGAACGAGAGCGATCTTCCAACTGGCCACTTATCGCCTCGCTTTCTCATAATACGAATTCCTTTAAAATAAAGTAAAGCTGCCAAAATTAAGAGCGCAAGAGTTAAAGCATCGGGTTGATATTCAAAGATAAATTTCTGCATAGTTGGCGTACCCGGATAACGTAGACCCACCAAAGATTCAATTGGGTCAATAATTCCTGGTTTTGTCGGTGGTTGACTTTGGCTAAGCAAAGTTCCGATTAGTAATGTCAAAACCATTACCGCGGCTTCAACTGTAATTAGTTTATTTATATTTCCTGCGAGCCTCTTACGCGCAAATGCTGCAAGTACTAAAAGCAGCAAGGTAAGTAAAATTTTCTCTGTAATTAATATGGCATACGCGCCTTGCCAGGCGCCAGAGAAGTTCATTCGGATCCAGGCGTTAATAACTCCGCTACCAACTACCGCAAGCGCGGCCCACAGTGCTAGCTGACTAAATCTCTGCAGCGCTAAATTCTTATCCAATTCTCTGCTAAAGAGAATGGCAAGTAAGCCACCAACCCACATAGAGATTGCGATTACGTGAACAATCAAAGTGCCCATTGCTACTAAGTGCGATCCACCCGAAGCTGAGTGGCTTTGGGAAACCGGGGCGGCTAGCGCAGCTAAAGCGATAATTAAAACTAATGCTGCGTAGGTAATTCGATTGATTCTGGTAATTAAAAGTGCAACCGAAAGTGCGCCAATAGTTTGAACCGCCAAGAATTTACCTAAACTAATTTGAGTCACAAATGAGCGCAGCATTGTGAAATCCAGTGCCGAGCCAATTCCTACATCCAATACCGATGCCAAGGTAGCTAAAATAAAGAGCGCTGAACTAAACGCCCAGACCCAAGCTGCAACTGCTACTTTTTTTCGTAAATTTTTATGTTCACTTCTAATCAAACCATTAAGGTTATTTGCCAGAAAGACAATTGCAATTAAAAAGCCCGCCGTTAAAGTGGCGCTAAGCAGGTAAACAAACTTGCTAAGTACTAGCAGCAGGTCTACCAATTTATCGCTCGTTATATAACTTGCGACCGTAAAGTACTAATCCAATCGCAACTACTATTGCCGCTACCCCGACTAAAAGCACAAACACAGTAGTACCAAATGCGCTCTTGTTTTGAATTTCGGCATCTTTGGTAGCGGTTGGCTTTGGGGTAGTGATTTTCTCTGGTGCATTAAAGGTAAATGTGTAAATACCAGTAAGCGGAACATCATTATCCGTTATTAATGAATATTGGACTTGGTAAATTCCTTTTTCAGTTAGTGCCAATAATCCAACTACTGCGTTATTTCCATCTACAGTGAGCGCACCATCATCTACGCGTGTGCCTTTGGGATCAGTCACAGTAACTTCGCTTCCCATTGCTGCAAGCGGGGCTTCCGTAGTTAAGGTCACGGAATTTGGAGCGGTAGAAAGGATGGCGCCACTTATTGGGGAGGTTCCAGTTAGTGAATTAGCTTGCGCAGAAGAGATTGCCAACCAAGAAAATAAAAGTGCCGCAAATAACGCCCGTAGGGTGCGCATATGACCTCCCAATTCGCGGTAATACTCTCACTTCTCTACACTTTACTTCTAGTAGCAAACTAGCGTTTTTAATAACTTTTCATAGAAATCTATATAGAAGGAGTTGGAATGCCGACGTACCAATACGAGTGCACCTCGTGTGGGCACCAATTTGAGCAATTTCAGTCTTTCTCAGACGAGCCATTAAAGCATTGCCCAATATGCAATGATGAAGTAAAGAAAATTTACTCAAACGTTGGAGTTGTTTTTAAAGGTTCTGGTTTCTATAAAACAGATTCAGCGCTAAAAAAGTCTGATTAACCATGGTGTGGCGGAACATCGCGCTTGATTTCAGCGTCTCGTTTTGCACTCTCTGAAGCTTCATCTGGATCTATCTCATCAGATGTAACTTCGGGCCAAAGGTTACTCATACTCGAATTATAGAACAGCAATTGGATAGCTATAGGAGAAGAATGTTCGAGAAGTTAGGTCGCCTGGCAGTACGTCGTAGCAAGTTAGTGCTTGTTACCTTTGTGATTTCGATGCTTGCCGCAGGCGGAATCGGATTATCTGTCTTTGGAAGTCTCGATTCAGGTGGATATTCAGATCCAAATAGCGAATCTATGAAAGTTTGGAACTACTTCAAAGAGAATTTAAAGACTCGTGGCGCTGGAGTAATTCTCGTAGTTGATGGTCAGACAAAATCAGTCAATGACCCAACCGTAGTAAGTGACGCACTCTCACTTGAAAAAGAAGTGGCTGCAGTCCCAGGTGTTAAATCCACACTTTCTTATTGGACTTCTGGCAACCAACCAACATTAGTTTCTAAAGATGGAAACGCGGCCTATCTACTTATTTATACTGAATCAGATGACTTCGCTAAAGTTGGAAAAATTGGTAAAGAAATACAGACAAAATTTGATGGTGAATACAAGTCACTCCGAGTTTATGCCAGTGGAAATGGCGTAATTACCTCCGCAATTAATGGCAGAATCTCAAAAGATTTAGCAATTGCTGAATCTATTTCAATTCCACTTACCTTTATTCTTTTAATTATTGTCTTTGGCGCAATCGTGGCCTCTGCCATGCCATTATTTGTAGGGCTATTCTCAATCTTAGGCGCATTCTTCTTGCTCTACCTAATTACAAAATTTACAAATGTAAGCGTTTTCGCACTTAATCTAGTAACTGGTATCGGATTGGGTCTAGGAATCGATTATTCATTAATTATGGTCAATAGATTCCGAGAAGAGTTGCACCATGGCAAAGAAGTTGCGGATGCAGTGATCACCACAGTTAAGACTGCTGGTAAGACTGTTTTCTATTCTGGCTTGACGGTGGCAGTTACTTTGGGATCAATGGTGGTCTTTCCGCAATCTTTCTTAAAGTCTTTCGGTTATGCGGGTGTATCCGTTGTGATTATCGCGATTATCTCCGCCATATTTCCACTTCCTGCCTTGATGATGTTACTTGGACACCGGGTCGATAAATTTGTAGTTAGAAAATCGGCAATCACACCAAAATCAGATGGTCGATGGGCGCATACCGCACGTTTTGTAATGCGCCGCCCAGTATCAGTAGTTTTACTTTCCATTTTAATTCTCGCCGCAATTGCCGCTCCTATTAAGAATGTGGCATTCTCACAAGTTGATGCTCGAGTACTGCCAAAGTCAGATAAAGCTGCCGTTGCATATCAAGTAATGGCTACCCGTTTCCCAGGTCAAGAAAGTAGTCCAATTGAAATTTTGATTCCTGGTGGCGCTAAGAATGTAAGCGAAAAAGTTTTAAATAAATATGTAGCTGACCTTAAGAACACCGAGGGAATTGTGCGCGTTTCACCATTTACAGCTGGTGATGCGATTCGCATTCAAGCAATTCAATCAATGGGTTCTAGAACACCAGAAGCAGCAGATCTAATTCATCGAGTTCGCGATTTAAATTCGCCTAAGGGAACGATGGTTGGTGGTGTGGCTGCGGATTACACCGACTCACAAGATGGCACCGCCAAAGCACTTCCATGGGCGCTACTTTGGATCACCATAAGTGTTTTGGTTTTGATCTTCATCTTTACTGGTTCGGTAATTTTGCCAATCAAAGCAGTGCTGCTAAATATGCTCTCACTTGGCGCAACCTTAGGTGCACTTACTTGGATATTTATTGATGGCCATTTGAAATGGTTGGTTGGAGATTTCACGGTAACTGGCACGCTAGATACTGGTTCCACTATTTTGGTTGCAGTTGTGGTCTTTGGATTATCTATGGACTACGAACTCTTTTTGCTATCTAGAATTAAAGAAGAACATTTTGCTGGTCGTAGCAATATTGAATCAGTTGCAGTTGGTCTACAAAGATCAGCACGCATCATTACCGCTGCCGCTGTCTTGTTAGCTGCGGTATTCGCAGCTTTTATGACCAGTGGCGTAACTGCCATCAAAATGATGGGCTTTGGCACCGCCTTTGCAATTCTGCTAGATGCCACTTTAATTCGCGCACTTTTGGTCCCAGCTTTAATGCGACTTTTTGGCGAGCGAAATTGGTGGGGTCCAAAGTTCTTGAAGAAATACACCTTGGATCATTGATAATCTTCCTAATTTTTTAAGTGTCCCTGGCCGGAGTTGAACCGGCGACCTACCGCTTAGGAGGCGGTTGCTCTATCCACTGAGCTACAGAGACTTGCAAGATGCCTTTTTTCAAGGCCTCAGGTAGACTCAACTTAACTGATTAATAGCTTATAAAGTAAATATTAATCGAAACTAACGGAGTTGATTTACTCATGGGAATGAAAGCGCTGGTGATCGGCGCTGGCGGAGTCGGACGTGCTATCGCCAACATTGCATCACGAAGGAAATTTATTACCTCAATGGTCATTGCTGACCGTACTTTGTCACGTGCCGAAGATGCAGTGGTACGACTTAAGGATCCTAGGTTCTCTGCTGCGCAAGTTAATGCTTCAGAACTTGAAGATATTCGCGAATTAATTCGCAAAGCGCAGCCTGATGTAGTCATTAACGCAGTTGATCCTCGATATGTAATGCCAATTTTCTTGGCTTGCGAAATTGAAAACACTAACTACATTGATATGGCGATGTCGCTTTCTCGTCCACATCCACATTATCCATATACAGAAACTGGCGTGAAGTTAGGTGACGAACAGTTTGCACGTGACTGGAACTGGGGCGAGCGAAAGATTTATGCGCTAGTAGGAATGGGTATCGAACCTGGCCTTTCAGATGTCTTTGCAAAATATGCATCCGATCATTTATTTAGTCGAATTGATTCCATGACGGTTTTAGATGGTTCAAATTTAGTGGTAGAGGGATATGAATTTGCTCCCTCATTTTCAATTTGGACCACAATTGAAGAGTGTTTAAACCCACCTTTAGTTTGGGAAGATGGTCGCGGTTGGTACACCACTGAGCCATTTAGCGAATTAGAAATCTTTGACTTCCCTGAAGGAATTGGAGCAGTTGAATGTGTGAACGTAGAGCACGAAGAAGTTGTTTTAATTCCACAGAAAGTTGATGCTAAGAAAGTTAACTTCAAGTACGGTCTTGGTGCGCAGTTCATTACAACTTTAAAAACTATTCACATGCTTGGACTAGATCGCAAAGAGAATGTTGATGTGCAAGGTTTATCTGTTGCACCACGCGACTTACTTACAGCATCACTTCCTGATCCCGCAACTCTTGGTCATCGCATGCACGGTAAAACTTGCGCCGGCGTACTAGTAAAAGGCTTAAATAAAGAGGGGCAGCCATACGCTTGCTACATATATAACGTCGTAGATAACGATTGGTCTATGCAGGAATATGGGGATCAAGCTGTGGTCTGGCAGACTGCAATTATTCCAGTAATTGCAATGGAATTAATTTCAAAAGGAATTTGGAAACCCGAAGGTGTTAACGGACCAGAATGGTTTGATGCTAAGCCTTTCTTAGATTTATTACCTGAATATGGCACCTCTTGGACTATCCGCGAAGAGAGTACTGAGGGTATCTTGCCGTAATGGCGCATTACGATGTGGTGGTAATTGGATCGGGTTTTGGTGGATCCGTTGCTGCGCTTCGATTAGCTGAAAAAGGTTACCAAGTTTGTGTCTTAGAAGCTGGCGCACGTTTTGAGGATAAGGATTTCCCAAAAACATCTTGGCGGTTAAATAAATTTCTTTTCGCGCCGCGCATCGGCTTAAAAGGAATTCAGCGAATACATAAATTGCCAGATGTATTTATTCTCTGTGGCGCTGGCGTTGGTGGTGGTTCTTTAGTGTATGCAAATACTCTCTACCAACCAGGAGATGAATACTTCAATGATCCCCAGTGGTCTGCAATCACTGATTGGAAGCGTGAATTAACTCCTTGGTATGAATTAGCAAGAAAAATGTTAGGTGTAACTATCAATCCATTTTTCTCAAATAGTGATCGAGCGATGCAAGAAGTTGCAAATGAAATGGGCGTTGGAGATACCTTTACTTTGGCGCCACTAGGAATTTATTTTGGTGATCGAGAAGGCGAAGTACATCCGGACCCATATTTTGATGGCGCTGGCCCAGCTAGAAAATCATGCATTAACTGTGGTGAATGCATGACTGGCTGTCGACATAATGCCAAGAACACTCTGGTTAAAAATTACCTCTACTTTGCCGAGAAATTAGGGGTAGAAATCCGTCCGTTAATCACTGCCACTGAAATCTTCAATGAAAACAATAAATGGCATATCAAAATCAAGCACTCATCAAAATTATTGCCAATTACCAAGGAGATTACAGCAGATCAGGTAATCATGGCAGCTGGCGCATTTAATACCCAAAGACTCCTACATCGAATGAAAGCAAAAGGAAATCTAAAACTTTCCGATGCGCTAGGAAAGTTATCTCGCACAAACAGTGAATCTCTTGTCGGTGCAATTATGCCGACAAATAAGATTGATTTTTCCGAAGGTGCCTCAATCACCTCTTCCTTTTATCCAAATAAAAATACCCACGTAGAACCCGTTAGATATGGAAAAGGCAGCAATGCAATGGGATTATTACAAACCATTGCTACAAGCAGTGACAAAGCGGGTATCCGTGCAATTCAATGGATCACCAGCGTAATTAAACAACCCACTCTCATCTTTAAAATATTAAATGTCAGAAAATGGAGCGAACGTTCAGTAATTGCTTTAGTGATGCAAAACCTAAATAGTTCTGTGACGGTCTTTGAAAAGCGAAATCTATTTGGTTTCAAAGAATTAAGCTCAAAAAATGACTCCTCTAATCCAAATCCAACTTGGATACCTGAAGCAAATGAAGTTGCAGAGCGCATTGCTAAAAAATATGGTGGTGTCGCAGGTGGCAATATCGGCAATTTAATTGGTGCGCCATTTACTGCTCACTTTGCCGGTGGTTGTGTAATTGGCGCTTCAAAAGAAAGCGGCGTCATCGACCCGTATCATCGAGTTTGGGGTTATCCAACACTTCATATCGTTGATGGCAGCACCATTACTGCAAACCTTGGAGTAAATCCATCTTTAACAATCACAGCTCAAGCAGAGCGCGCTCTCTCTTTATGGCCTAATAAGGGAGGTTCTGATCAACGCCCTTCCCAATCAGAGCCTTATCAAGTTTTAGCACCAATCCAACCAATTTCAAAGATGTGGAGATAGATGATGAAAGCGCTCGTTACTGGTGCAAGTTCTGGAATTGGTTGGCACTTTGCAAACCTGCTGGCTCGCGAAGGTTATGACTTGATTATTACAGCGCGAGACACCGAACGCCTGCAACATTTGGCTGGCGAATTTCAAAATAAGTATCATCGCAATGTTGAGATTATTTCAGCCGATTTAACGACCGAACCGGGCATCGCTTCAATTGAACAGCGACTTCATATCGGCGATATCGATGTATTAATTAATAACGCCGGATATGGATTAAATAAAGGTTTTACCCAGAGTGATATCAAAGATGAAATAGCAATATTGAAAATTCTTTGCGAAGCTCCGATGCGACTTGCACATGCTGTTTTACCATCAATGATAGATAGAAACTCTGGAATTATTATCAATGTTTCATCAGTTGCAGCATGGATCACTGGTGGTCATTACTCTGCAATGAAATCTTATTTAATGGTGCTATCTGAATCGCTTCATACTGAACTTGCAGAGACTGCAGTCAAAGTAACCTCATTAGCGCCAGGTTTCACACACACTGAATTTCATCAACGCGGAAAGATGAGAATGGATTCGTTGCCTAAATTTTTGTGGCTTGACGCAGATAACGTTGTGATAACGGCTTGGGAAGATGCAAAGTTAGGTAAAGCAATCTCTATTCCGGGACGCCAATATCGCTTCCTATATATGGTCATGCGCTACGCACCACGTGCATTTGTTCGTAAAGCGGGCTTCTCATTCCGTCGAAAGCAGCGATAACTCACAGGCCATTCCGAGGTTTTCGTTACCAAGTTTTTACTCAGCAACCAATAAGATTTAGCCATTGCAATATCAGCCAAGAGAGCTGAATTTGCATATTGGAATCCAAACTTGGAGGAAAGAATGTTTCGTAAGACCTCAGTTGCTCTTGCCGCACTGCTCGTAGCTTCCACAGCTGTAATTGCACCTGCTGCGCAAGCCGCAA
>JBJTCN010000019.1:0-2497 GCA_046091905.1 Candidatus Nanopelagicaceae bacterium | reverse complement strand
ATGTAGAACATGCCCACTTAGGCATGGACATTCGTATTATTTTATTAACTGCACTCGAAACCATACGAGAAGCACTTAAAATAAAAATCGATAAAAAAATGCCCAGGGCCTAATTCGTCTGTAGGGTAAGTGTTCTCTTTTTTAAATTTGTATTGTGCAGCACATTGAACCGTTTTACCATTGGTTAAATATATATCAAGCCAGTGAAGATCGTCGCTCCCCTTTTTTTGAACGGCAATACAGTGAATGTGAATATCAACATACCATTTACAATTTTGTTATCCATCCCCAGTGGGATGATATAGGCTCTGAAACACTATATCTTAAGATTTTATTTGTAGATTATTCTGAACAGTATGCCATTATAGAATTACTCGGCGAATGGAATGATACACTTCATAACGACATCATGCTTTTAAAACGTGAAATTATTGATGTTTTAATTCATGAAGGCATTGTGAAATTTATATTAATAGGCGAACATGTTTTTAATTTTCATTTTAGTGATGACAGTTATTATGAGGAATGGTTTGAGGATATCTCTAATGAAGGTTGGATTTGTTTGGTGAATTTTCAAAGCCATGTACTTGATGAATTTAAGCGTTACAGTTTAGATCAGTACATGATATGTGGAGGGCATTTGGATTCATTTAATTGGCGGCGATTTTCACCTGGACAAACTTACGGGAATATACTTACTCAAATTCAAAAACGCCTTACATGACATCTCCTGCTTTGTCAGCGTATATTCAAACTAATAGCATTCCTGAATCTGAACTGCTTCAAGAACTGTATTTACAAACACTTCATTTACAACGTGGTGCGCATATGATTTCCGGGCCCGAACAGGGCCGGTTTTTAAGCTGGATGAGTCAGCTTATTAAACCCAAAACCATATTAGAGTTGGGTACATTTACCGGATATTCAGCCCTGTGCTTGGCCGAAGGTCTTCAAACAGACGGCAAACTATACACGCTTGAGCAGGATGAAATTGTTTTATCAACGGCCAAGTCCTTTTTTTCAAGGTCTGCTTACAAAAATCAAATCATTCCCATTCATGGAAAAATTTCATACACGCTTACAACATTAAATGAAACCTATGATCTCATATTTATTGATGCTGATAAAAAAGAATATCAACATTATGCCGAATACCTTATCCCAAAACTCAAAACCGGCGGCCTTTTAATTTCAGATAATGTACTTTGGAAAGGTCGTGTTATAGATTTAGCGCCAGATCGTATCGGACAATACATGATAGACTACAACCATTTTTTAAATACGCATCCCGCACTTAAAGTATTTATTTTAAATATGCGTGATGGATTATCGCTGGCTCAAAAAATATAAGCTATAGGTTTTGTATCTTTGTTGGCTATGATGGAACAGTTAGAGGCGCTTTGCAGAAAACATGATGACATAGCCCTTAAACTGGCTGATCCTAAAGTGATATCCGATTTAAAACAATTTAAAAAACTAAATCAGGAATATAAAGAACTGGATCAGATTGTAATTAAAATAAAAGAATATCAAAAAACACTTCAAGATATTACCGGTGCTGAACAGGTTTTACAAAACGAATCGGACAAAGAATTTATTGAGTGGGCTAGACAAGAACTTGAACATGCGAATGCGCTCAAAGCCATGCTTGTTGAAGACATTCGCCTGCTTATGATCCCCAAAGACCCCGAAGATCAAAAACATTGCGTGATGGAATTACGCGCCGGTACAGGTGGTGATGAGGCTTCTATTTTTGCAGGTAATTTATTTGAAATGTATTCGCGATTTTGTGAAAAAAAAGGATTTTTGCTTCAGGTGGTAGATTCCAGTGCCGGAACCATGGGCGGATATAAAGAAATTATTTTTGAAATAAAAGGCCAAGGTGCCTATGGAATACTAAAATTTGAAAGTGGAGTACACCGTGTACAACGCGTACCTGCAACCGAAACGCAAGGTCGTGTTCATACATCAGCTGCTTCTGTAGTGGTATTGCCAGAAGCTGAGGAGTTTGATGTAGACATCCGTGAGGCTGACATTGAAATGCAAACTGCACGAAGCGGTGGTGCCGGCGGGCAAAACGTTAATAAAGTTGAATCCAAAGTTATTTTAACCCATAAACCCAGTGGTATTGTTGTAATGTGTCAAACAGAACGTAACCAGCTTGGAAATCGCGAAAAAGCAATGCAAATGTTGCGTTCAAAACTCTACGATTTAGAATATCAAAAACGCCTAAACGACGTTAGTCTTAAACGTAAAACCATGGTAAGTACTGGCGACCGCAGTGCTAAAATAAGAACCTATAATTATCCCCAAAACCGTATTACTGACCATCGCATTAATTACACATTGTATGATTTAAGTGGGTTTGTTAACGGCGATATTCAAGAACTTATAGATAAACTGCAGTTTGCGGAAAATTCAGAACGATTAAACGAAACCTCAAATTAAAATGAATTCACAAACACATGAAAAGTTACGTGATGCCCTTGGTCCGAAA
>JBJTCN010000018.1:0-5042 GCA_046091905.1 Candidatus Nanopelagicaceae bacterium | reverse complement strand
CTGCAAATTATTATCGAATTCGCATGGGAATCGTACCGATTCCCATGCGAATTCGATAATAATTTGCAGTCATCGCACTGGTAGTGCTCTTAAGGCCATTGTGGCCATTATCGCCCCCACCTTCTTTAATTCGTATTGAATTAAATGGAATATCTAATTCATCATGAATCACAATTAAGTTTTCGATTCCAATTTTGTAGAAATTGCAGAGCGCTTTAATCGGTCTACCCGATTCATTCATATAGCTATGTGATTTAGCGAGCACAATGCCAGGCGCATCAATACCAACGCCTAATTTATAAGCCGCAACATCTGCACGAGCTTTGTGAGAGCTCCACTTTAAAGAATTAACACGCGCCATCTCATCGACAACCATGTGGCCGATGTTATGACGCGTGTTCTGATATTCAGCCCCAGGGTTTCCTAATCCAACGACTAGCCAAACCATGGAGTTAACTTTATTGCTTTACTTATCGAATTGAGCTGAAGGTGTTGCTTCAGCTGCTGGAGCTGCGGCACCTTCTGCTGCTGCAGCCACAACTGGAGTCTCTTCAACATGTGTTGACTTCTCGCCAAGGTGAACCACTGTCATCTTTGGATCGCTAACTAGCTTTGCGCCAGCTGGAAGTTCAACGTCGCCAGCATTTCTTGATTCGCCAGCCTTCATACCTTCGATATTTACCTTTAACTCTGCAGGAATATTTGTAGTCTCTACTTCAACTTCTACGGTGTTATGTACGTGCTCGAGAATTCCATCTGGATCGTGCTTGCCGTATGTATGAACTGGTACTGCAACAGTTACCTTTTCACCACGACGAACCACAATTAAATCCACGTGTTCCAAAGTCTGCTTCAGTGGATCACGAACTACTGCCTTTGGAAGTGTTAGATCGGTCTTTCCATCAACCACGATATCTAGCAATACGTTTGGTGTTTTTAGTGCATTACCTAGTTCGCGTGCTGGAAGCGCCACATGCTTTGGCTTCTCGCCATGTCCGTAAATAACTGCTGGAACTAATCCATCGCGACGAGCGCGACGTGATGCACCTTTACCGAATTCGGTACGAGCCACACCATTGATTGTTACTTCTGCCATTTTTCTTTACCTCTCGCCTTCAACTTGCGGCGCAGAGTAATTAACGAAATTTATCGTCGATTACGGTTTTTACACCCTCGCCGGAATGGCCAAAGGTTATAGGAATTAAGAGTGGCCGTCAAAAAGACTAGTAACTGAACCGTCCTCGAAGACTTCTCGAATAGCGCGCGCGATAAGTGGCGCAATCGAGAGCACCGTCAGACCATCAAAGCGATTTTCTACTGGGATTGGCAGGGTATCGCACACAATAACTTCAGAGGCCTTTGAATTCTTCAAGCGATCAATCGCTGGACCACTAAACACTGCATGTGTTGCCGCAACTATTACCTCTTTTGCGCCTTCTTCAACTAGCGCCTCTACAGCTTTGGTAATTGTGCCAGCGGTATCAATCATGTCATCGATAACTACGCAGGTTCGACCTTGTACATCACCAACAACACGGCCAGCGGTTGATTCATTTGGAATTAGAGGATTACGAGTCTTATGAATGAATGCAATTGGGCAACCACCAAGTAAATCTGACCAGCGCTCTGCAACTCTTACGCGACCAGAATCTGGCGAGACAATAGTTAATTGTGAACGATCAACTTTGCTTCCCACATAATTCGCTAATAGCGGCAAAGCAAATAAATGATCAACTGGTCCATCAAAGAATCCTTGAATTTGCGAGGCGTGCAAATCAACGACCATCAAACGATCTGCACCTGCGGTTTTAAATAAATCAGCCATCAAACGAGCAGAAATTGGTTCGCGACCGCGGTGTTTCTTGTCTTGACGTGCATAACCATAAAACGGTGCAACCACGGTAATTCGTTTTGCTGATGCACGCTTTAGCGCATCAATCATGATTAATTGCTCCATGATTTGTTTATTAACTGGTGCCGCATGAGATTGAATTACATATGCATCACTACCGCGAACAGATTCTTCGAAGCGAACAAAGATTTCACCGTTTGCAAAATCATATGCAGAGGTTGGAGTTATGGTGATGCCTAATTCGGCAGCCACGGATTCGGCGAGCTCTGGAAATGCTCTTCCAGTAAAGATTCGTAATCGCTTTTCGGACGATAAACGAAGCTCACTCATCTTTTATTCTCCTTTGTTCTTGGTAGCTTGTTCCGCCGCTTTGGCAGATTTGCTACCTGATCGCTTGCGCATGACCCACCCTAAGACATTTCTCTGCTTAGCGCGGCCAACTCCAATCGCGCCTGCCGGAACATCTTCAGTTATTACCGATCCCGCGGCGGTATACGCGCCATCTCCAACAGTTATCGGTGCCACCAACATGGTGTCGCTACCAATACGGACATGGTCGCCAATTTCAGTTCGATGTTTCTCTACGCCATCGTAATTAACGAAAATAGTTGCAGCGCCAATATTTGAACCTTCTCCAATGGTGGCATCACCAACATATGAAAGGTGTGGCACTTTTGAACCAGTTCCGATTTGGGAATTCTTAATTTCTACGAAAGCGCCTGCTTTACTTTCATTTGCAAGCACAGTTCCAGCACGCAAGAATGCGAACGGACCTACATTAGCGTTCTCGCCAATTTCCGATGCGGTGCAATTAGATTCTTTAATAGTCGCGCAACAATTTACGGCGCAATCTTGCAAAGTAGTGCGTGGGCCAATTACTGCATGAGATGCGATTGCAGTTGAACCATAAATTGCCGAACCCGGCAGAATTGTTACATCTGCAGCAATGGTTACGGTGTCATCAATCCAAGTGGTCGCTGGATCAAGAATTGTTACACCATTGCGCATATGGCGTTCGTTGACGCGATCTCGCAAAATCGCGGCTGCTTCAGCCAGTTGCACTCGATCATTAACACCCAATGTTTCTGTGAAATCTTCACAGAGAATAGGCGCAACTTTGCCGCCATTCTTTCTAATGATTTCAATAGCATCAGTTAAATAAAGTTCACCTTGTGCGTTGTTGTTCTTTAACTGCAAGATCGCTTCAGTTAAGGCTACAAAATCAAAAATATATACACCTGAATTAACTTCAAAAGTTAATTTTTCATTATCATTGGCATCTTTTTCTTCAACAATTTTTAATAAGAGATTCTCATCATCACGAATTATTCGTCCATAACCAGTTGGGTCTGGATGTCCCGCAGTTAAAACCGATGCGGTGTATCCACCTTCCATGTGTGCAGTGAGAAAATCTTTAAGAGTCTGGCCGGAAAGAATTGGGGTATCACCAGCCAGAATCAAGACATTGCCCTGTTCATTTACTCCGTCTAAAGCTATTTGAACAGCGTGGCCAGTACCGTTTCGTTCGGCCTGAAATATCGCGATCGCATCAGGAGCGATTTCAGATAAATGAGCTTCAACTTGCTCGCGACCTGCGCCAACAACTACTCGTATATTTGCAGGTTCTACGCTCTCAAGCGCATTTAGAACATGGCCAAGTAAGGAGCGACCTGAAATTACATGTAAGACTTTTGGAGTTTGTGATTTCATGCGAGTTCCCTCGCCGGCAGCCAAAACAATTGCTTGCTTTATCACTAGACAATTCTATTGGAGATTATCGGTGGCTCCGCCACCTGGTATCGATCCAGGACCCTGGGCTTCAAAGGCCCATGTGCTAGCCACTACACAATGGCGGAACCCGTATTCTCTCTTAAAAGGTGCAATTCGCCAAAATCATTAGCGCTCTCGATTACGCTACGTCGAGAAAATGAACGATAAAGACGAAGTAGATCGCCTAATAGCGGCATGGCAGAAAGAGCGTCCAGATTTGGATTTCTCACCGCTTGCAGTGCTTTCACGAATTACCCGAATCTCAAAACATCTTGATATTGCTCGACGAAATGCATTCGCAGAGTTAGAGACTTGGGGTTTTGATGTACTGGCAACACTTCGTAGAGTTGGAGATCCATATCAATTATCTCCAGGGCAATTAATTCAAGAAACTATGGTTACTAGCGGCACTATGACAAATAGATTGGATCGTTTAGAAGAACTTGGGCTTATCACACGCACTCCGGATCCTGCAGATGGTCGTGGCAGTTTAGTTACACTAACTAAGGTTGGTGCTAAAGCCGTCGATAGCGCAATGGAAGATTTATTAAGCAGAGAACGTGAATTGCTTAAAGTGCTTAATAAAGGTGAGCAATCAGATTTAGCGGCTTTGCTTCGCGAACTTGCGATTCACTTTGAAGATTAATTAATTTCAATAACCTTGGCACCAGTTACTGGACCTTGTGCTCGCGCTACACTTCCAACAACTCCACTCGAAGTAAGTGCTACCGCTAAATCAAGTGAATGATCTTCATCTGCGACTAGAAATGCGACAGATGGACCAGAACCAGAAACAATTCCGCCTAAGGCTCCATATTCCTGGCCAGTATCTAAAATCAATCTGAGTGCAGGTCGTAAAGAAATTGCAGCTGCCTGCAGATCATTATTTAAAGCTTTTCCAACTCTTACAGAATCGCCAGAAAGAAGCGCTTGCAATAATTCATCATTAATAGAAGGCGCTTTAATATCTAATCCTGTACGTAAACGATCGCACTCTACGTAAACGGCAGGAGTGGCTAATCCGTTGCTAGAAACTGCAATTACCCAATGATAATTCCCACGTGATAGCGCGGGTGTAATTTCATCTCCGTGACCTCTTCCGACTGCAGTGCCGCCATGCAACATAAATGGCACATCACTTCCTAATTTACGAGCAACTTCACCTAACTCATCTTTTGAAAGGCCCAGCTCAAATAATTGATCTATTCCAAGCAGTGTGGCAGCCGAATCTGCGCTGCCACCTGCCATGCCACCCGCAACTGGAATACTCTTATTAATCTCAATGCTTAATTTTCTATCTATTTCAAATTTATCGGCCATTAATTCAACAGCCTTTGCAAAGGGTGTTGTATTAATGGCCGATAAATTTGAAATAGTTAGAAAATTAAGCATTGAGATTAATAAGTGTCTTGCAGTTGCG
>JBJTCN010000017.1:0-9222 GCA_046091905.1 Candidatus Nanopelagicaceae bacterium | reverse complement strand
GTACTGAATTACTCAATTCTAGCCCCAATTATTATTGTGCTTGCTGGTGCAATTATCGGCGTGCTACTAGAAGCATTTGCTCCTCGCGCTAAGCGCGCAGCTGCACAATTGGTAGTCACCATTGTGACTCTGTTACTTTCTTTGCTTTCAGTAATCTCAAATCGCGGTAAAGAAACTGTAGAGGCAGCCGGCACTTCAGTTGCATTTGATGGTGCTGCATTTCTGACTCAGTTATTTATTCTTTTGATTGCGCTGGTTGCTACATTGCTACTAGCTGATGAGAAGAATTTCACCGCAGTTGCATCTGCATTGCCAGGCTCCAAAGAAGAGATTGAGGCATCTGCGGCCGGATTACGTGTTACTGAAGTTTATCCACTCTTCTTATTTTCAATCGCTGGCATGATGCTATTTCCGGTCTCTACAGATTTGATTACACTCTTCGTAGCGCTGGAAATGCTCTCACTCCCACTTTATTTAATGACCGGGCTTTCACGTCGTCGCAGATTAATGTCGCAAGAAGCTGCACTTAAGTACTTCTTACTTGGTGCATTTGCATCGGCATTCTTCTTATTTGGCGCGGCTTTCCTTTATGGCGCTTCAGGAAGCATCACTTTAAATGGAATTCGCCAAGGTGTAGTAGGGGGCAGCGGAAACAATGTCTTCTTGCTAATCGGAATCGTATTTTTAGCGGCGGGCTTGTTATTTAAGGTCGGCGCAGTGCCATTTCATGCATGGACACCAGATGTTTATCAGGGTGCACCAACTCCAATCACGGCATTTATGGCTGCAGCTACCAAGCTCTCCGCCTTTGCCGCGATGCTTCGAATTTTCTATGTCGCTTTAGCTAACGCCGAATGGACCTGGCGACCAATTCTTATGGTGATTGCGATTGCCACGATGGTGTTGGGATCGCTGGTTGCAATCGCACAGCGCGATGTAAAGCGTATGTTGGCCTATTCATCAATTGCACATGCAGGTTTCTTACTTTCCGGTGTGTATGCGCTTAGCCAGAATGGTTTGAGCTCATCAATCTTCTATTTGGCAACTTATGGCTTAACTACCGTTGGCGCATTTGCAATCGTGACTTTAATTCGCGATTCAAATGGAGAGGTCACCGATTTAAATCGCTGGGCTGGTTTAGCTAAGCGTTCGCCATTAGTAGCAACGCTCTTCTCTGCATATTTACTTGGATTTGCAGGAATTCCTCTGACTGCCGGATTTATTGGAAAGTTTTCTATCTTCTCAGCGGCATATGAAGCTGGCGGCATAGCTTTAGTTATCGCTGGTGTACTTTCATCTGCAGCCGCAGCCTTCTTCTATATCCGCGTTATTGTTCTAATGTTCTTTAGAGATGCAGTTGAAGATGGCACGACTGTGGTAATTCCTTCATCGCTTACTCGTAGCGTGGTTTTGGTAAGCGGTATTGCCACAATTCTCTTTGGAGTAGTGCCACAACCATTGATCAATTTCATCAATACTTATTCAGTATTTATCCGATAGTCATTAAATGGCCGCTTTCGGAATCCCAAGTCTCTCGCCGGAACTTGAGGCGACCATTGCTGCTGGGCTTGCTGAGACTGAGAGCCTGTTAAATACTCGAATTGAAGGGCGCTATTTATTTGCTAACGAGACCTCACGCCATTTAGTTGCCGCAGGGGGAAAGAGATTTAGGCCGTTAATTACGATTCTAGGCTCGTTAATCGGTAGTGGAATCAATGAGCGCGTAATCAAAGCCGCTGCGGTCTGCGAATTAACGCATTTAGCTACGCTTTATCACGATGATGTCATGGATGAAGCGCCATTACGTCGTGGAGTCGAGAGCGCCAATAGTCGCTGGGGTAATTCGGTTGCGATCCTTACTGGGGATTACCTCTTTGCAAAGATGTCCCAAATTTTGGCAGAGCTAGGCCCTGAAGCAGTTAAATTGCAAGCAGATACTTTTGAGCGCTTAGTAATTGGTCAGATTCAAGAAACTCAAGGGCCAGGAAGTGGCGATCCGTTAGCACATTATCTACAAGTAGTTGCAGATAAGACCGGTTCATTAATTGCAACCTCACTTCGTTTCGGCGCTATGTTTGCAGGTTGCAGCAAAGCAGAGATTGAAACGTTAACTCAATTTGGCGAAAAGATTGGAATTGCTTTCCAGTTAGCTGACGACATCATTGATATTGCAAGTGATTCTTTAGATTCAGGTAAGACTCCGGGAACAGATTTGCGTGAAGGCATTCCGACATTAGTTACTTTAAGTGCCATGAAATCTGATGATCCAAAGGATGCTTCATTAAAGCTTGCGTTATCAGGACCAATTAAATCTGAAGAGAAAGTTCAGTGGGTCATTCAAGAACTTAGAACTCATAAAGCGATGGCGGAATCAAGAACACAATTGCAAACCATTGCTAAAGAGGCGCGAGCTGCTCTTGGACCGCTACCAATTGGTGAAACTAGCGCCGCGCTATTTTCACTATGCGACCTAGTTATTGATCGATCAGCTTAAATAGTAATTAGTAGATTGGATTTGAAGTGAGCGCTTTTAGCCAAAGAATTGAAAAATTGCGTTTGTTAGCTGACAAATATGGCCTAGAAAGCATTGTTTTACGCAGAAACCCAAATCTAGCTTGGGCAATTGGTGGCCGGGTACATGTTCCACTAACGCTGGATTTGGCATGTTTTGATTTGATTATTACAAATGAAAAAGCAATTGCAGTAACCAACAAAATTGAAGCCCCTAGATTGATCGAAGAGGAATTTCCCCCTGAAATTGAGGTTATTGCAATTGATTGGTGGGAAGGTAGAGATGCCAAGCTTCCGGCGGGAGAGAAAGTTGGTTCAGATCAGCCAGGAAATTCTCGAATTGATTTAGCCAATGAAATTGAAAAACTAAGGCAATCTCTAAGTTCAGCCGAGGTAGAACTATTTAGATCAGTTTGCCAAGATTCGGCAATTGCACTTGGAGATGCGCTTAAGCTAACCAAAAAAGGCGATCGTGAAATTGATGTAGTTTCCAGAATTTCAAGCGCGCTATGGCAAAAAAATCTTGAATTAGTTTTTATCGGGGTAGCTGGTGAGTCTAGAGTTAGAAGATTCCGCCACCCATTACCAACAGATTCAGAAATCGGAGATCGAGTAGTGGCATCAATTTGCGCACGACGCAAAGGAATGATTGCTTCAGTTACTAGAATCGCATCTTTTGAAAGAAATATCGATAGCTATGAACAAATTTTGCATGTTGAAGCCGAGTTATTTAGCGCCACCAAAGTAGGAGCAAAATTTTCAGAGCCCATCAATGCAGCGATTAAGGCATATCCAAAATTTGGTTTTGAAGAATTTGAGTGGCAAAAACATCACCAAGGTGGTCCAACAGGTTTTGCTCCGAGAGATTGGCCAGCAAACCAACAGAGCCAGCAACTTATCTTGGAGAGCCAGCCAATTGCTTGGAATCCAACCGGAAATGGTTGGAAGGCCGAAGATACGATTCTGGCTAAAACTACTGGGGTGGAGATCCTCTCTCTCGATCCAAATTGGCCCGCACTTAATGTGGCGGGACGCAATAGACCTGCGGTACTTCTCCTGGCCAAGTAACCTTTCAATAACATCTTCGTTAAGCCCGGCCTTTAGTCATTGACTAAGCTGGGGGCAGCGGGCAGACTGCGCCAAGAGGTCAAACCACTGGGGGTCTGATGAAATCTGTAGCGCTCTTGGCGTTAGCGAGACCTACCTTTGATCTCGCATATGCTGAGCGTAATTTTCAAGGTGCTAGATCGCTGCTCCAGGAACTTGGAGTTAAAGTGGTCGGACCAGAGCACTTAGTGATGACACCCGAAGATGTTGCCGCAGCTGCGATACCTAGCGCAGATCTCTACATTCTATTAACTGCTTCATTTAGCGATGCCTCGCCAGCAGTTGAATTACTTTCAAAAGTCCCAGGTCCGATTTTAGGTTGGTCAATGCGCGAACCAGGTGAGAATGGCGAGCGACTTAAATTAAATTCAATGTGCGGAATCAATTTAGCGGCGCATGCACTTTTAGAAAATGGTCAAAGACTTCGCCACTTACATGGAGATTTTGATGAGCCAGAAGTTAAGCAGGTCCTAGCAGCAGCCCTTTCAGGTCAATTACCAGCCGCAAATGCACCGGTAGCAAAAAAAGATTTACAGATGGCTTCAAATGAAGTTGTACAACATGCGCTATCAATTTTAGCTAAAAAGAAGATTGGAGCAATTGGTGATGCTCCAAATGGTTTTACTCCATGTAATTTTAATGCTCAGCAGTTAAAAAATGTATTTGGTTTGACGGTGGCGCAGATTCCTATTAAAAGTGCATTTGAAAAAATTGATGCAGTAAGTCAAAGCGCTAGAGAAAAGGCCAATGCTAACGCAGTTACAGCTCAACCATCATTAGCTAAGGTAAATGTTCTTGAAGCCACCAAAGTCGCCGGAGTCGAAGTTGCTTTAGAACAATGGCAAGAGGATGAAGCGCTTGATGCAATAGCGGTTAGATGCTGGCCGGAATTCCCAACAGATTTAGGTGCTTGTATCTGTTCATCTTTAGGCAGAATTTCAGATCGCGGTACCGTCACTACCTGCGAACGCGATGTGCTGGGTGCGGTAACTATGTTGGTTTGCGAAGCGTTAGGTTCAGATCAAAATTACTTGGTCGATATAGTCGATCTTGAAGCAAGCCAGAATTTAATTCGTTTATGGCACTGTGGTTCTGCTGCTACTAAGTTGGCGGCAGACCCAGAGAATGCGACGCAGTCGATTCATTGCAATCGCAAATTAGGCGTCGCTGGAGATTTCCCGCTCAAAACCGGAGCAGTAACGCTGTTTCGCATTGATCGGGATTTAGACCCTACAAATAAGACGGGTCTACGAATGGTTGTGAGCCGAGGGGAATCGATCCCTGCTCCCAATCGCTTTCAAGGAAATACTGCAACAGTTGTAACTGAACCTGATGCAGTGCTTCTAGTGAATGGAATAGTCACAGGCGGATATCCGCATCATCTAGTCATTTCATGGATAGATGTGCGACCAGGTATTCGTCGAATGGCGCAAATCTTAGGGATCCCCCTCACCGAATGGTAACCATGTTCAGAAAAGGAATATCAATGAAGATAAAGACAATCCGTAATGGTTTGATTGTAGCGTTGGTCGCAACGTTAGCGATTTCTCCAATTACAGTAGCAAGAGCCGCAGATACACCAGCTCTTGGCAAAGCATGTAGCGCAGAAGGTATCAGCACCGGTACTTCAACAGACTCATTAATTTGTAAGTCAGTTGGAAACAAGTTAATTTGGCAGAAGGTTCGCCTTGGTGCAAATTATGGAACTCCAGTTGCTGCGCTATCTGCACCAAAGGGAACCATCGAGTTCCACCACTGGCGTCCAGAAGATAAAGCAGTCTTCCAGGACATTATCGATAGATTCCAAGCATCACATCCAGGTACTTACATCAACCAAGTAATTATGAGCTCTGTTGATTACACCAACTTGGCTTATGCAAAGATCAGCGCTAACAAGAAGGCAGCGTTATTTGTTACCAGCCGTGGTGGTCAATTTACTCAATTTGCCAATGGTGGATTGTTAAAGGAAATTGGCGATCAGCGTTATATGAAGCAGAATGTAATTCAAAGCGCGCTAACACCAGCGACTGTTAATGGAAAAGTGTATGGATTGCCATATCAGTCACTATTTAACAATCCGCTTTATAACGCAGACATGTTTGAAAAGAATGGCTGGAAAGTTCCAACAACTTGGTCACAGACACTTGCATTCTGTAAGACTGCCAAAGCAGCTGGAGTCATTCCATTTGCTTGGCCAGCAGCTACCCGCGGTAACGCAGGCCAGATCCTCAATGCCTTCTTAATGAATGCAGATTCATCATATGCAACCATGGCAGCACACGTAGCGGCTATTGATACCGGCAAGGAAGATTTAAATACCGATTGGTTTAAGTCAATTGCTAATAAGTACAAGGCGATGAATGATGCGGGTTGCTTCCCAGCAAACGTTACAGGTTACAACGACACTGCGGCACCTGCTGATTTTGCAGCAGGCAAAGCAGCTATCTACCCAACAGGTTCATTTGGTATCAGCACTGTTACCAAGCTGAACCCAGCAATGTCAGGCAAAATCAAGATGTTCGGAATGATTACAACTGACGGCAAGCCACTTTATGAAGGAATCACAAACAACACTTTCATTCTTTCAGTTAATGCTAAGGCATCGACAACAGATCAGAAGATTGCAAACTCATTCATTTCATGGCTTGCAACTCCTGCAATGGCTCAACTTTATGCAGTTGGTACTTCACAGCATGTATCAATCATTAACGTTGACTACTCAGCAAACAGAGATCTATTAAACGTCTCTGACATTATGGGTAAGAAACTACTTCTAGCACCACGCTTCTTATTCGCTAACGTGAACGGCGTACGTAACCCACTAGAAGATGCGCTAATTGCAATTGGTGGTGGAGCTGATGTCACAAAGACGCTAGCTGATACCTCAAAGACAATTAAATCCAACTTGGGTGCTTAATCAGCAATCTAACTAAGGCAGGCACCGCTCTTACCAGAATTGGAAAGAGCGGTGCCTCGCCTGCAAAAAAAGATCAACAGAAGAAAAATCGAACTCATCCGACTTTAATAATCATGGCTTTGCCGGCGCTGGCGGTATATACCTTTCTCTATCTTTATCCAGCAATTCAAAATCTGCTCTATTCAGTAACAAGGTGGGATGGAGTTACTACTCCAGAATTTGTGGGTGCAAAAAATTTCACTTACATGCTAAGTCAAGACATTCTTTTCCGGAAAATTTTTGTTAATAATATTAAGTTCTCACTTTTTGTAGTAATTTTTCAAACGGGATTTTCTCTATTATTTGCCCTCTTTTTAGCTAAGAATTCCAAATCAAATATCTTTTTTAGAACGCTCTTCTTTTTCCCAACTATTCTCTCCTCGGTCTCAGTTGGTTTAATGTGGACTTTTCTATATAACCCAAATTACGGATTTATCAATGCTGCCCTTAAAGGGGTTGGATTAGATTCGTTTGCAATCAATTGGCTGGGTGATACCAGGTATTCACTTTTAGCAATCGCTATTACCCAGGTCTGGTTTCATACCGGACAAATGGTTGTGATTTATGTGGCGGGACTTCAGCAAATCCCACAAGAGTTGTATGAAGCAGCTGATGTTGATGGTGCCACTCGTTGGCAACAATTCAAGAATGTAACTTGGCCAATGGTGTTGCCAACCACAGCGGTCGTAGTGGCCTACACGACTATTCAATCTTTTAGAGCGTTTGATCTTGTTTATTCAATGACTCAAGGCGGACCATTGAATTCATCTGATGTTTTAGTGACAAATATTTTTAATTTAGCATTTGTAGGCTACAAGTTTGGTTATGCATCTGCTCAGACGATATTTTTAGTAATTATGATTTTGTTTATCACCTGGTTACAACGTCGCACTTTAAAGATTGATTACGGGGTGAAATAATGATTTATAACATCTCTCGACGGGTTTTATTGACAATTTTTGCCTTCGCCGTGTTTGTACCAATTTCAATTGTAGTGTTAGGTACCTTTAAATCAGATTTTGAAATTTACTCTAAGCCATTGGCACTGCCTAAAGTTTTTAATTTAAATAACTTTAAAGCCCTTTTTGATACTGGCAATGTGGCCACTCCATTTAAGAATTCAGTAATTGTGGCGTTGGGGTCAGTTTTCTTCACCTTACTTTTTGCTAGTTTGGCTGCCTACTCAATCTCTCGCATGTTTACGATTACGGGCAAAGTACTCTTCTTCCTATTCTCACTTGGGCTGGCAATTCCAGGTCAGGTAAACATCGTTCCAATTTATGCACTTTTTGTTAAGTTGAACCTAACTAATTCGTTAACTGGCCTGATTTTGGTAAATATAGCTCTTAATTTGCCGCTTTCAATCTTTATTCTCACTGCATTTTTGAGGGATCTTCCTAAAGAGATGTTTGAAGTAGCGAGTATCGATGGGGCTAGCCACTGGCGCGTTTACCGTTCAATTGCCTTGCCACTTGCCAGACCGGCGGTTGGCGCTACGGCGATATTTCTCTTTGTTATCTGCTGGAACGATTTGTTATATCCATTGATGTTGATTAACGAGCAGAGCAAGAAAACTTTGCCGCTTACTTTAATTGATTTCCGCGGAGAGTTTGCTACAAGCTATTCAATGCTCTTTACGGCAATCATGGTGGCATCTATACCAATGGTGGTCATGTATTTATTGATGCAGAAACAATTCCAATCAGGATTAACTGCTGGAGCTGTAAAAGGATGAGTACTGTAGTTAATCAACGCGCAGCGCGTATTGCAGATCAATTACTCGAACTGATTAATGTTTCCAAATTAAATCCTGGCGACCGTTTGCCTCCAGAACGACAACTATCTGAACTTTTAGAAGTCAGCCGTCCATCACTTCGAGAGGCGCTACATATTCTGCAAGCCAGAGGTTTTGTAGCAATTAAGCATGGACAAGGTACATTTGTTGAAGAGCCTTTAGTGGCGCAGGAGTTACGCGCTTCAGTCTTTTCTCGCGAACATGATTTAAATGAACTTTATGATGCGCGTGAGGTTCTAGAAGTTCCTGCAGCTAAATGGGCAGCGGCTAAAGCAACTAAAGAAGATATCCGAACCTTACGTGCAACGCTGAATCAGATGGCTGCAATTGCAGATAGCCAAGAGATTGATTATGAAAAATTGAAATTCTTAGATGCTAGATTTCACTTAACAATTGTGGGAATTGCTGAGAATAGATTTATTAATCAAACTCTGCACGTTCTTCAAGAAGTAATGGGTATGTCAATGGAAACCACACTTCGCCTACCGGGCAGAATTGAAGTTTCCGCGCGTGAACATTTAGCGATTTTGGATGCGCTCGAAGCTGGAGATGGTGACTTAGCTGCGAAGTTAACCCATGCACATATTGCTGGCGCCAGAAAAACGGCACTTGCAGGCGCGAAAGTTAAGCATTGATTGAAGTAACCTGCGTAGGCGTGATCACCATGGATACGGTGGCATTGGTTGATAAGTATCCAAGTTCAGATGAGAGAGTCTTAGCAGAGCAGATTGTTAGATCCGGAGGAGGCCCAGCTTCGGTTGCCGCAGTTGCGCTCTCAAGATTAGGAATTAGATCTGCAATCGTTGGCACTATTGGTGATGATCAAGACGGCCAAACAGTATTAGAAATATTT
>JBJTCN010000016.1:0-3699 GCA_046091905.1 Candidatus Nanopelagicaceae bacterium | reverse complement strand
ATTTGCACCTAAAGTCGCGAATGTTTCATCAACACTGCCGTGATAGCAGCGATCAATAATTACAATCTTTGAACGGCCAGTAATTAATCGCGAATAGCGAATCACATGGCGATTGGCATCAGTTGCGCTAACTGTGTATTGCCAAAGCGGCAGCCCAAAACGATTTGCTAAATCTTGCGATACCGCCAGCGCATTTTCAGTTGGCAACATCGCAGTAATTCCATTATCTAACTGCGCTTTAATGGCATCAACGGTAGCTTTTGGCGAATGGCCGGTCATAGAACCGGTATCGCCTAAACAAAGATCAATATATTCATTGCCATCGACATCGGTAAATCTTGAACCATTGGCGCTAGCGACAAAGGTTGGATAAGCGCCCGGCCACTTAGACATCCAGGACATCGGCACGCCACCTGGCATAACTTTTTTGGCATCTTCAAAAAGCGCTTTAGATTTCGGAGTGCGCGCTAAGAAGCGCTCCATTTCGCGATTAAACGCTGCAGAAAGTTTCTCTCTGTTCATACCCGCAAGATTAGCAATTTCTTACTATTTTGCGCGATTTAAGAGCATCGCCAAGATTACACTCACAATCGCTGATGCTGGGATACTTAAATCAATACCTTTTAGCGCATTTGATATTGGACCGACGTAATCAACGCTAGAGATTGAGAGAATTCCTACCAAACTGCCTATTAACCAGGCAAAAATCATTCGGAAATTCCAACCGGATTGATACCAATAAGCGCCACCAGTTTTCCCGGTATTGAAAATCTGGAGTGAATTTTGATCAAATTCACCATTAGTTTTCGCATACATGTAAAGTGTTATTGAAACCCAAGCCGTAGCGATTACCGTTAAGAAGAGTACGGAGTTGGTCACCGCATTTTCGGCATCATAAACAAATTTTCCAATGAAAACTAATGCGATACTAATTAACGCAACCAAAGATGTAGTCTGGCTACGCTTAAATTTAGGAAGAATGGCATCTAAATCAAGGCCCATGCTGTATAAATTAATTGCTCCTTGGCCTAGTGAACCGCCCAATGCAATTAGTAAAAGTGGAATTAAAAGCCAATTAGGTGCACTTGCCACAAAGCCAGCAGAGAAACTATTTTCATCAAATGCAGCGACTGCAATAAATGCACCAAAGAGCGTTGGAATAGCCAATCCAATTACCATCGCTAGAAAAGTATTCTTTACAATCTCTTTTTCAGATTTGCTAGCTGAGATATAACGAGCCCAATCGCCGGTCTGTGTTACATATGAGATTGGTCCGGCTGCACCACAAGTTAGTACTGCTAAAAGCCAAGTTGGCCAAAATTTACCAAGTGCATATACTGAAGCATCGCCTGCATAACTTGCATCAAATTTTGATGAGAATGCAAATACGCTTAATAGAATCAAAATTAACATGCCAGGAATAATCCAGCGATTTACATTTACGATGACTTGATACCCGTAAATCGCAATTAATACGATGGCAATTCCAATGAGCGTATATCCAATGGAAATTTCTAAGTTTGTAACCTTGGAATTGGTAAGGCGCGCAATGCCGGCGGAAAACATTTCGCCACCAGTCCAGACAGTTAGCGCTACATATTGCAGGCAAAGTAGTAATCCAACTAACGAAGCAATTAAACGACCTTTGACGCCAAAATATGCGCCGGATGCAACTGAATTATTGGTTGCGGCTTTCCAACCAAGCAGTGCAGAACGTGCCACAAAGAGAGCGCCCAAGAAAGTTCCGACCAAAATTGCAGATACCGATTGCCACCAACCCAATCCGTAAAGTACGGCCAGCCAGCCAAAGACCATTACCGATAAAGATAAATTGGCGCCTAAGAAAACAGTGATCAGGCTCTTGGGTTGCGCTGTTCTTTCATTATCTGGAACTGTTTCAACGCCGCGTTCTTCTCTGATGATTTGGTTTTGGGTTGGTTGGTTCATTAAATTAAAGTAACAAAGGGCACCGACACTTTCAATGGTTAGTTGCTACTTTTCGGCACTAGCGATTTTAAGAATGTATACGTTCTTAAAAATTAGATAGTTTGAAGTTATTACAGGGCGTTAAAGACGAAAAGCGCTTCTACATAATGGCTATTTGGACCCAGCTCTACTAACTGCTCAAGTTTTGAATCTGATTTCTCTTTGGCTGAGGAAAGCAAATTTGCGGCATCTGGTGGCGCGCTCTGCGGTTCGATACAAATTCCTTCGGAATCTTCGGTGTAAACCACCCACCAAGGTGAATCGCTTTCGATATCAATGCGCAGCACATCTTCATATAAAACTGCTGGCACTCCGCGCACACCGGTAAATGCATCATCCCAAGGTTGTTTTGGCAGCGTAATTAATTGACCCGTCGGCAATCCATCTTTATCGCGCTGCAACATCTGCGCGGCATCGAAAATTAGCTCTGCTTCATTGCCCGCACCAACATCGCGCGCAAACCATGGATGCAATCCCACCCACGCCGGTAGATCGCAACCATTTGCATCGTATTCAATTGACCAACGAATGGCATCATCTAAAACTTCAATGCGCTGTTCTAAAGTGGCACTTCCATTTGCTGAAATATATGGCGCCGGCAGATGCAACAACGCACGCCCCGGCCCAATATCTTGCCAAGAAGAGGTGTAACCAAATCCATGTAGCGCATTTGGCGGATCAATATTTGTAGGCAATTCAAAAACTTTGCCCGATGAATCTTTAATCAATCCATCTTTAATGCGCCCGGCCCACGGACCCATCGCATACCAACCATGAGTATGTGGTTGTCCACGATAAGGCAAAGTAATCTGCATATCGCGCCAAATTAAAGAACTAATTCGCGCGCCATTATCTAAATCAATATTGATCTGAAACTCTGCGTCATCAATAAATTGCATTTATATCATTCAATTCTTTGAGAGTCGGTGGCTGTGCGCCTTTGCGACTGCAAGTGTAAGCCGCAGCGCGCGCAGCTTTTTCTAACGCCACAAGTAACGCGCCATCATCCAAATCATCTAAACCAATTTGTTGCACCGCTTCGGCAATTACCGCGCCAACAGTGTCACCTGCACCAATTGTGTCGACCACATTTACTTTGAAACCCGGCACGCTAAATACGCCTGATTTAGTAATTCCAACTAAACCATCCGCGCCGCGAGTAATTACTGCTAATGAAACATCTCCAGCAACCCAGTTTTTAGCTATCTCTACATCATCTTGACCTGGATATAACCAAGCAATGTCATCTTCGGAGACTTTTACGACGCTAGAGATAGAAATCCATTTTTCTACTTGCGCTTTATAAAGTTCGCGATCTGGGATTACTGCCGGGCGAATATTTGGATCAAAGATAATTGGTGCAAGTTCTGAAACTTGTAGCGCCCAATCAAAAAGTACTGAAGCAGCTGGTTCCACTGCAGTTACCAATGTTCCGATATGCAACAGAGTTGGTTTATGTTTATATGCATCCGGCAACCAATCTGCAGAGAAATCAAAAGTTGCCGTGCCATCAATTACGAATTCATACGATGCAGATCCATTTGCATCAAGTGAAACAGTCGCTTGGCATGTTGGTTTATCAGAAAATTTACAAAAGCGCGTCCCAACGCCATCTGCATCAAGTTCCGCTTTTGCCGCAACGCCCCATTTATCAGTGCTTATTCCGTCAATAAATTCCACTTGATGGCCAAGTCTGGCTAATGCAATTGCAGT
>JBJTCN010000015.1:0-10245 GCA_046091905.1 Candidatus Nanopelagicaceae bacterium | reverse complement strand
GTTGGCTGCGCTGAAGGCGAAGTAGTTGGTACTGGTACTCTTATAACCTCGCCTGAAATTTCTTTATCTCCTAGAGAAATTGTGATATTTGCGCGACCTCGAGAGGTAATTAGAAATTCATAAACGCCTGGTAAGGCATCTTCACTATATCTAGCTAGGAAAAGATAATTGGTTTTGCTGAATGGTTCATAGAATTTAGTACGCTCATTTAATTGAATAATTACAGATTTTCCTTGAGGCGAAATAATTTTCAGTGAAGGAAGTTGATTGCTTCGATATGTATTATCCGGTTTTTTATCAAAAATTAGATATTCAACTTTTAATTTATCCCCACTTTTAAGTACTGCCCTAAAACCTCTCTTCTCTCCACTCTTAGTAAAGTTGGCACGCAATGCAAAAGAAATTGTTCCGTCCGTAAGTAATGGGCCTTTAATTGCAGTGGTATCTGTAGGTAATAAAATAACTGGTTGATGGGCAAATGCTGGTGTGGTGCCCAAAAGAAGCCAAGAAATTAAAAATGATCCCGATGCCAGGCCGGATTGCCGCTTCATGGATAAATCTTAGATTAATTAGGTAAAGTCAATGCATGAAATCGCGCATATTGCTGGTGGGAATTGATGGGCTAATGCTCCACCGAGCTATTGATTCTGACCGCGCACCGCATCTAAAGTTTTTAAGGGATTCATCATTCTTTGTGGACACTGTTGTCGATTTGCCCACTGTTTCTGGACCAAGTTGGAGCACTCTGCTAACCGGAAGGCAACAAGATTCACATAGAGTGACGGGTAATGATTTTAAGGATCACAATCTGATGGAAACGCCCGACTTTCTAACTCAAGCTCTATCAAAAGATAGCTCTTTAAAAACATATGCGGCTGCTGGTTGGCCACCGTTGATTGATCCAAACGATGTTGGACCAGTAATTGCAGATGTAGGACATCTTCGCTTTCATAATGATGGTGAAACACTTGGCTATTTGCAGGTAGATAAAGAAGTTTTTGATCATGCGCTACATACAATTAGAGAAAGTGGTCCGGATTTAAGTTTTGTTTATTTCTGTGGCGTAGATGAAGCTGGCCACAAATATGGCTCAATTAAGCCCCCATATTTCGATGCGGTTGAGAGAATCGATGGGTATATAAAAGCGCTACATGATGCAGTTATTGCACGAGACGAGGAATGGTTATTGATTGTGGTAACTGACCATGGGCATCGTGATGAAGGTGGACATGGCGGCGATTCACCCCAAGAAAGAGCCTCATTTGTGATTGCACACGGAGTAAATCGAGAACACCCTAATTGGCCGTCCGAGATGCAGCCGCAAGATCTTTCAGGCTTGATTTTAGAGTTGGTTGATTAATTCGTAAAAATATTTAGAACCAAAATCTCTTTGTACATCTTCGTATTTCTGCATCCCCCAATCCCAGAAATCAAAATCTATCTCTGAGATTGAATCTTGAATTGAAGCCCAGAGCGTCCAACCGTACTTCGCTAAACTTGCAAATAGCCAAGCTCTAGCAAATTTATCAGGCCGCTCTTGGTTGTAATAATTTGAGATTAGTTCATGGAGTACCGAAGTATCTTGACCAGATTCAGACCAGATATTGCCTAACTCAAAGCATGGGTCATTATTTCCCGAATATTCATAATCAATCAGCCAAATTTTCTCACCATCGTCGATGAAATTAGCGGGTAATAAATCATTATTGCATGGAACTTTCCCAGTATCTGTTGCTGCAAGCGCAATTTGTAAATCCTCTTTTGCCTTTGCAAAATCTAAATAGGCATCTGGCAATCTAAAACCACGTTCTGTCACAATTTTCAGGTAATTGCTTTGAATCTTAAACATATCGAAATCAAGTAAGAATGGCTTTGCCCCGTGAAGTTGTTTTACGCTCCTTGCAATCCTGGAAGCGTTATTTGCCACATCAATTCCGTTATATGTCACGCCATTTAAAAAGCCAATTACTAAGAGCCCGTGCTCCGAATGGTAATCAAAAACTGGCGCACCAATCTGTGCTTCCGCCGCAGCTTTGGAATTTTGAAACTCATTATTTCTATCGACAGAAAGTAATGCTGATTCATTACTAGAGATACGAGCAACATAGTCGCCGTGGTCGGTCTCAACTTTAATATTGCGGTTAGTTAATCCGCCGGAGAGTTCAACCAAATGCTTTCGGCCGTGCAGAAATTGCGATTGATTTAGGGTCAACCCAAATTCTTTTTCTAGCTCTGCTGCTGACATAGCCATCTGCAGATGCTACCTTTCCTTTATGTCGCAGCAACAGATACCAACTCGAGCCAAGATTGTAATTATTGGCGGTGGAGTTGGCGGAACCTCTGTTGCTTACCATTTAGCCCAACTTGGTGAAACTGATGTGGTGTTGGTTGATCGAAATGACTTGACTAGCGGATCCACCTTCCATTCTGCGGGTATGGTGGGACAACTTCGCGCTGATCCAACGCTTACTCGAATGAATATGCATTCGGCAAATCTTTATCGAGAGCTGCAGAAAACTGATACTCCTCCATCTTGGGTTGAATGTGGCAGTATCAAAATTGCCTCTACTCCAGAACGAATGGAGGAGATTCGTCGCCAAATCGGGTGGGCCAAAACATTTGGGTTGGATTTACATGAAATTACTCCTGCAGAAGTTAAGGAGCGAATTCCATATATTAATTTGGATGGAGTTGTTGGCGCTTGCATCATGACTACTGATGGACAAGTTGATCCTTCCCAATTAGCGCTCTCTATGGCAGCCGGTGCACGTAAAGCTGGAATTCAGATTCATACCTTCACCAGAGTGCTTGCTGTAAATACTAAAGATGGCCGAGTTGCTTCAGTAGAAACGGATAAAGGCCGCATCGAATGTGAAATTGTGGTCAATTGTGGTGGCATCTATGCCGCAGAAATTGGCCGATTAGTAGATGTGCGAATTCCGATTGTGCCTATGAGTCATCAATATTTGATTACTGAAAATTTTATGGACCCAGCAGCTCCAGTTATGGCTTCACTTCGCGATCCAGATAATTTAATTTATTTCCGCCAAGAAGTTCAAGGTTTACTAATGGGTGGCTATGAACGTAATTCAAAACCTTGGAAAGCGAGTCGAGAATCTTTAGATGAGATTCCAAAGAATTTCAACAATATGTTACTTCCAGAAGATTGGGATCGATTTGAAGAGATTGCAACAAATTCACAGATGCGCGTTCCAAAAATGGCCGAACTTGGAATTAAATCATTTATTAACGGCCCTGAAGCATTTACGCCTGACAATGAATTCTGTTTAGGAGAGACCGAAGTTGGCGGATTTTATGTTGCCGCTGGATATTGTGCGCATGGCATCGCTGGCGCTGGTGGTATTGGAAAAGTGATGGCGGAATGGATTGTCGGAAATGAACCGCCTATGGATTTATGGCATATGGATATTCGCCGTTTTGGTCCAGCTTATAACTCTCCTGCTTTTACTCTAGATCGCATCCAAGAAAATTACGAACAGTATTACGACATTCACTACCCGCAAGAGGAACGCCAAACTTGTCGACCACACAAGACTTCTCCGGCTTACGAATGGCACCAAGCAAATAACGCAGTGTTTGGTGAGAAATCCAGTTGGGAACGAGTTAATTTTTATCGCAACCACACCGGCAGCGATGACTTAAGACCCTATGCATGGGCGGGTAAAAATTGGTCGAATGCAGTGCAGATAGAACATCTAGCAACCCGTGAAAGCGCTGGCATCTTTGATGAATCTAGTTTTGCAAAAATTGAAATCGGTGGAGCTCAAGCCGCCGAATTCCTAGAATTTGTCTGCGCCAATGATGTGGTTCGAGGCGTTGGTCGAGCGGTATACACGCAAGCGCTAAATCACAAGGGTGGCATTGAGGCAGACTTCACGGTTACGCAAACCGCAGAAGATAGATTCTTGATAATTACTGGCACCGCTTTTGCACACCACGATGCAGGTTGGTTAAAGAAATTAAGACGTGAACATGATTTTTCAGAGGTGCAAATTGAAGACATTACCGAAAAGCTGGCCATCTTTGGAATTTGGGGGCCAAAATCAAGAGAGATACTGCAGGGCTTAACATCCGCAGATTTATCTAATAGCGCATTTCCCTTTATGCATTCAAAAGAAATTGAAATTGATGGAATCCAGTTACGAGCCACTCGAATAACTTATGTTGGTGAATTAGGTTGGGAACTTTATATTCCGGTTGAAAAGGCGCTCGGTATCTGGGTAAAGCTTAACCAGGCAGGAGCACTTCCTTGCGGTTATCGCGCTATCGAATCACTGCGACTTGAAAAAGGTTATCTAGCTTGGGGCGGCGAAATAAATACAGAGAATAATCCTTATGAAGCTGGTTTAGCTTTTGCAATCTCCAAATCAAAGTCAAACTTTTATGGCGCAGCAGCGCTTAAAAATCTAAAAGACTCTAAACGAAAATTAGTGGCAATAACTTTTGATGATATTAGACAAGTACCTATTGGCAGCGAGCCAATAAAAATTGGCAATGAGATCATTGGTCGTATCAAGTCTGGTGGTCAGGGGTATTCAATTCAAAAGGCCATTGGTTATGCGTATATTCCAATGGGATATGCAACGCCGGGTACCCAGCTAGAAGTTGAATTCTTCGGTGAATGGATTGGCGGCAAAGTATCTACTACCCCGCTTTATGATTCGACCGGGTTGAAGATAAAGAGCTAGTAATGGACTTTGGACTAAATGATGCATATTCGCTTAAGACACCAGAAGATAATAAGCAGTTATATTCCAAGTGGGCCGCAACTTATGAAACTGATTTCGTTGCTAAACAAGGTTATAAACACCCACAAGTAATTTCAGAGTTTTTCCACCAATATGTTCCTGAGGTGAGAAAAGTTATAGATATTGGTACGGGCACTGGCTTAGTGGGTAAATTTCTTAAAGAACTTCGTCCTCAAATAGAACTAGATGGCATTGATATCTCGCCTGAGATGTTAGCGGAGGCATCAAAAAAAGGAATCTATCGCAACCTATACGAACGAGATCTGACTATTCCAGTTATGGATATTGATGCGCCATACGATGCACTGATAACCATTGGCACCTTTACGCATGGACATTTAGGTATCGAAGTGCTGGATAATTTAATTCCACTGGTTGTTAAAGATGGGTATTTTGTGATTGCTGTAAATGAAAAGTACTTTCATGAACATAACTTTCTAGACAAAATCCTCACAAAAAACGTCAAATTAATTCATATGGATAAAGTTCATGTTTATGATGAAAAAAGTGACCACCACCATTCAATGAATGTGGTTATGATTTTTCAGTGAAACCAGAAACTTGGAGCGCTGGTAAATGTGCGCCATATTTATCCAAGCCAAAACCAAGCGATCACAAATATCGTAGAGGTATTTTGGGCTGTGTCACTGGTTCCAAGCAATATCCTGGCGCAGCTCTATTAACTACTTCTGCCGCATTATCTGTTGGAATTGGGATGGTGAGATATTTTGGCCCAGATTCAGTTAAGAAAGCGGTCCTGCAAAATCGTCCAGAAGTTGTAATTCAAACTGGAAATGTGGATGCATATCTACTAGGAAGTGGCATTCCGGCAAAAAAATCGCTGCTTCGAAAAATAACTATGGAGATGGCTAATCGAGCAGATGTGCCAAAAGTGCTAGATGCAGGGGCGCTCTACTTAGCCGGCACTTGCAAATCTCCGACCATTATCACGCCACATTCAGGAGAGCTTGCAGAACTCATTAAGGTACCTGCAAAAGAAATTGATGCCGATCCAATTAAATATGCATTAGAAGCAGCAAGGCGTTTTAGAGTTACTGTGCTACTTAAAGGCAACAAAACGGTGGTTGCAAATGAGCATCGCGTAATTCAACTTCCAGCTGCGCCAAGTTGGCTAGCGACCGCTGGCACCGGTGATCTGCTCGCCGGAATCTTAGGCGGGCTACTTGCCCTAAATCATCAAATTACTAATCATGAGAACTTAATTGAGATGGGTGCTACCGCTTCATTTTTGCATGCTAAAGCAGCAGAAGAGTCATCTGAAGGCCCTTTGAATTTAGCGAATGTGATTGATTGCATATCAAAAGTAGTCAGTAAATTAATTAAATAGGGATACCCCCATCTACAAGTACTAGCACCCAGGTAAATAATTCTTCCGTGACAAAGAAAGTTTTTATCTTTGGTGAAGATGGATTCACCAATCTCACATTAGCTCATTCATTATCTATGCAGGGACTCGATGTAATTGGAGAAACAGATAATGAAAATTTGACTTTAAATTTCGTAAGTCAACATCATCCTGACGTAACAGTATTAAATCTAGATTTTGGCCATACAAAGGCGATAAATCTGGCTGTGGCATTGAGAAAAAGATATCCTGAATTAGGGATTGTAATTACTTGTAAAACCACGGATATTCGTCTACTTGGCATCGATCCAAAAGATTTACCTATTGGCGTAGTTATAGTTCGACTAGCTAAACATAGTGATTTAGATAATTTAAAGGATGCAATCATTTCTTCTACTGATTTTGTATCTGCAAAAGTTGAGTTGAATCTCTATGAAGATCTATCCGAAGTGCAAGTAGAAACTTTTAGATTAATGGCTGAGGGTAAGGCTAATTCAGAAATCGCAAAGTTGAGATTTGTATCGGAGAAATCTGTAGAACAGATGCTCGCCAGAATCGCAATCTCTATGGGGTTGGATTTTGATCGAAAGCATAATCAGAGGGTTCGACTTACAAATACTTACTACGAGCTTATTAGCGGGAGAAGATAGGTATTTAAGATATCTTTAACTCGTGGAGTTGTCGGAGTTAAAGTCTCATTGGAATGAGGTGCTTTTCGCGCTCGAATCACGAAATCGAGTCGCCTGGCTAACATTTTTCGATGCACGATTGGCTGCTCTTGAAAGTTCCGTTTTAAAACTAGATGTCTCGGACCCAGAGAAATTCTCAGGCGCTCACTCTTATACGGATTCTCGCGCCAAATTTGCTCCAGTCTTGCTAGAGGTAATCTTGGAAATCACCGGTGAAAAATTGGAGCTAAGTTGGTGAAAAGAGCGCTCACTTTTCTGCTTGCTCTCACTTTAGTTCTATTTGGAATTGAAAGTGCAAACGCTGCATCGTCACTATCCTTGAAGATAACTAAAACCCCCAGCATTGGTGAGCCAAAAGTAACTTTAAATGGAATTTTGAAGCCGGCTAGAGCAAATGTACAAGTTGCGATTCAGGTTAAATTAAATGGGGCTTGGAGTAAAACTTCCCTTGGTGCCAAGACTAAATCCAGTGGCTCATGGAAGATTGAGGTAGTTTCTACTGCGCTAGCGGGTAGCGCCACTTACCGGGCAGTTGCTGGTCGAATATTTTCAAATCAACGAACCTTCACTATAGATCCTGCGTATACGCTTTCAGAGGCCGATCCAAATCTGTTAATTTCGCTAGCGGGACCTGGTGGACGAATACATGGCGTTGATATCAGCTGGTGGCAGCACCCAGGAGATAAATTAATTGACTTTGAAAGAATGTTTAAAGCCGGCGTCAGATTTGTAATGATTAAAGCTTCAGATGGAAAAGACAAATCTGATATCGATGCCCGGAAATGGCTTTCAATAGATATGGATGCAGCTCTAGCCGCTGGCCTCTACACCGGCTTTTATCATTATGCATATTTACCAAACTCAACAGATGAAGCCACCGTTATTACTGAGGCTCAAACTCAAGCTCAAAAGGCTATTTGGCGTTTGGCATCGGTAGGTGGATATAACGAACGCTCTCTTCCGTATGCCCTAGATATTGAAAATAACTGCATTCAATATAGCGGTAGCAAATGCGTTAAGTACACCTCCAAAAAACTGGTAACGCTTTTTGCATCAACTTGGCTTTCAACTGTGAAAACTGCAACTGGGCGCACACCGATGCTCTATTCCTCTTCAAAATTTTTGGAAAATGCCATGATCAGAAATACCGAACTTCGAAATTACCCATTGTGGCAGGCGCATTATGGAATTAATCCATTTGATCCACTTGGGCAACCTGGACAGAAAATTAGTGGTTGTTTTGTCCACTCATGGACCACTTCAAACTGTTCTTCTGAATGGGTTATTTGGCAGTACTCATCTTGCGGAATTGGTAAAAAATATGGAGTTCCAAGTGGCCGAGTTGACTTAAATGTTTATCGTGGGGATATCGGCTCATTTCTTGAACTCACCAAAGGAATTTGGGTGCCACAAGTTGCAGACTTGATGCCAATTAATGAACCCACTTCAATGCAGTTGCTATCGGCTACCTATTCAACTAGCGATAAACCAGCGATTTTCAATCTAAATGTGCTCAGGCCAAGTTTGCTGCCAGTTGTAACCGGCACTGTAAAGCTAGTTCTGCCAGACAAGAACATTCTTTTAGATCAGAGCGCCGTCAGAGCTAAGAACGGGTCATTCACTTTAAATGTGAAAGGAATTCCAGTCGGTACTTGGGATGCCTCACTGCAATTTATAGACCAATCTGGCACTCACGCTAAGGCAATGATTCCATTTCAGATTGTGATGGGCGAAGGAATAAAACCTACTCCAATAGTTTCTCCAAGTGCTAAGCCTGGCACCTCAACAAAAGTCCCCGCAGATGCCTGCCGGGGTCAAATAATTAATTAGCCAAATGCGCTACTGATTTTTTAGCGCTCGCTACTTTCTCGAGGTAATCTTTTATGGAAGCTTTCTTATCAGTCGCTTTCCAATTTAAATACGGTGCTATTAAATCTGCCGTAGCATTTACTAAATCCACTCCGAAATTGGGCGCTTCAAACCAGATTCGAGTACGACGTTCAAGGACATCAGAAATGGATTGAGCGCCTTCGGATATAACTGCATATACTAACTCCGCTTTTAGGTACGGGAGATTGCGTGTAAGTGGAGTTGCCAACTTTCGATCTTCATCAATCAGCGCAAGTAGATCACTGATATCTGAGCCATAGCGATCAAGTAAATGAGTAATCGTTTCTTGCTTGAGGTTATATTGTGCTGAAAGTTGCTCAACTTGTTGTGCCAACGCAAAATATCCATCAGCTCCGATAATCGGCAACTTATCAGTAACGCTCTCGCTGGTTAATTTTGTGATGTCATTAGTTGCCATATCAACCGCATCTTTTGCCATCACCCGATAAGTTGTGTATTTGCCACCTGCAAGACTGACAAAACCAGGCACTGGTCGATCAACTGTATGTTCACGTGAAATCTTGGTGGTGTCAGTTGTTTTTTTATTTGCAACCAAAGGACGTAAACCTGCAAAAACACCTATCACTTGCTCAATGTTGATCCGAGGTGAAAGCATTCGGTTTGCTTGATCAATTATGTATTGCACATCAGAGCGATCAGCTAACGGCTCATTTGGGTCGCCCAAGTATTCCGTATCAGTGGTACCAATCATCCATTGATTTTTCCAAGGAATGATAAATAGAACTGAGACTGCGGTTTTAATAATCACACCTTCATGCGCTTTTATAGCATCACCAGGAACCGTAATGTGCACACCCTTGCTCATCTTCACTTCATATCCTGGTTCAATTCCAAATTTCTTATGAAGTTCATCGCTCCAAACACCTGCGCACATAATTACTGATGAGGCTTTAACAGTTATCTTCTTGTTAGAATTCAAATCAGAAATTACAGCGCCAGTTACACGCTTACCTTTTTTGGTAAGAGATTCAACATGCGCTCTAGTAACAATTGCCGCGCCATGTCTCTTTGCAGTGCGTGCAATCATCATGGTGTGGCGAGAATCGTCAACTTGAGCATCAAAATATCTAATTGCACCGGTAATTACATCGGTGCGCAGACTTGGTGCAATTTCAGCAATAGTTTTCTGTGAAAGATGTTTATGGCCTGGTAGCGCTCTTTTAAATCCTCGCAGCACATCATATAAAGCAAGTCCGGCACCTACGTAGGTGCGTTCCTTAACTTTTTCTTGTAATGGGTAGAGAAACGCAACTGGTTTTACTAAATGCGGAGCTAGAGTTGAGACCAATAATTCGCGTTCATGCAATGCTTCGCGCACTAATTTAAAATCGTACTGTTCGAGATAACGTAGTCCACCATGAATTAATTTGCTGGAGCGACTTGAAGTGCCTGCAGCAAAATCGGCAGATTCCACCAATGCCACTGTTAATCCTCGAGTTACGGCATCTAAGGCAACGCCGACTCCGTTGATTCCGCCACCGATGACCAATACATCAAAATGTTCCTTACC
>JBJTCN010000014.1:0-41491 GCA_046091905.1 Candidatus Nanopelagicaceae bacterium | reverse complement strand
TTGTGAATCTAATTTTCGTCAACTACCTAAAGAGGTAGAGGATGCCGCAATTATTGATCGCGCAGATTCTGGAGATTTATTCCAAAAAATTGCCATACCTCAATCTAGAAGTGCAATTGCAACTGGAGGAATTTTGGCTTGGGCGCGTGCGATGGGTGAATTTGGTGCCACTTTAATGTTTGCCGGATCACTTCCAGGGACCACTCAAACATGGACTATGTTGATTTATCAAGAGTTAGATATAGATATTAGCGCTGCTTATTCTTTATCAGCCGCCATGTTAATCATTGCAGTCGCAATTGTATTTTTACTTCGCAAACCTTTACGAGAAGCGATGCGATGAATAGTATTGTTTTAACCGGCGGTACTAGCAAACGCTTCGGTTCGGATAAATCTCAGGCGCTAATTAACGGAAAGTCGCTACTACAAATACTTACTGATGGCTTAACTGATTTAATAATTGTAGGCCCGGTCACTTCAATTAAAGCTAGTTATGTCCAAGAGTCACCAATCGGTGCTGGGCCACTAGCTGCGATTGGTGCAGGCTTAAAATTTGTAGAGAGTGATTTGGTAGCAATCTTTGCTACCGATATGCCTTTTGCACCCAAAGTGTTACCTGAATTAGAGCGAGCTTTAAAAAATGATGCGGCGCTGCCAATTGATAGTAGTGGTTATTTGCAGCCTTTAGCTGGGCTATATAAAACCTCCAAGTTAAAAGAAGCGCTTGCTGACTTTGATACATTAGAAAATAAGCCAGTTAAAGAGTTGATAAATAAACTCAATGTGGACTCAGTTGAAATTACCGAAGGCGATTTGCTAATCGATATTGATACTGAAGCAGAGCTTTTAAAGGCGATTGACCTGGCTAGTAAGTTAGCACCATGACTTTGATTGAACCTAGTTGGGATCAAGCTCGTGCAGCAGCGGCGGAGCTGGGCAAGTTTATAGGTGCCGAGTTAATTGAGATTAAAGATGCCGCTGGCCGAGTTTTAGTTAACGATGCAAAATCTTTAGTTGCGCTACCAACTTACGAAACTAGTGCCATGGATGGTTATGTAGTTTCTGGTAATGGTCCTTGGAGATTAATTGGAGAAATTAAAGCTGGTGCTCCTTATAAAGGCAGCTTAACTGAAGGGCAAGCGCTTGGTATTGCCACCGGTGCGGTTATCCCTGAAGGAGCATTTGGAATTCTTCGCTGGGAGAATGCAAAAGTTGAGCAGGACACTGTTTATGGTGAAACCGAATTTAGAAAAGATTTTCGTCCGGCGGGGCAAGAAACAAAATTAGATGAGGTTTTAATTAATAAAGGTAGCAAGTTAACTCCGGGAATGGTTGGTTTACTGGCCGCAACTGGGTATGACCAAGTTGCAGTTGCAATCCGCCCTAAAGTTGCACTTTTATTACTTGGCGATGAAATTCAATTATCAGGACTTCCCAAAGATGGTTTAGTTAGAGATTCAATTGGACCGCAAATCCCTACTTGGTTTGAAAAACTTGGCTGCGAAGTTATATCTATTGAATATGTATCTGATGATTTAGAATTAACAATTAGCGCGATTGAAAAAGCGCTAAAAGTTGCGGATATTGTGGCAACTACTGGCGGGACCGCAGATGGTCCTAGAGATTTCTTACACACTGCAATTGCAAAACTAAACGGTAAGATAAAAGTTGATAAAGTTGCAGTAAGACCTGGCCATCCGCAACTGCTGGCCGAAATCGCTGGCCGAGCCTTAATTGGGCTACCGGGCAATCCACAATCTGCGGTAGTTGCACTTTTAACTCTAGGCCAACCTTTAGTTGAAACTATGCTTGGTAAATTGCAGAGTGAGTTACCTTTAATTTCAAGTGATGATCAATTTGAAGCACAATTCGGTTTTACGCGTTTGGTCTTAGGGAATTTAACACACGGGAAATTTAGAGCAGGAGAGTATTTAGGCAGCGCGATGCTTCGAAGCTTGGCGCATGCAGATGGCTTTGCCATCTGCACCAATCCACCAACTACCTTGCGATGGCTAGGATTACCTTTATGAGTTTGAGCCATACCAACGATAAAGGCGAGGCCAATATGGTGGATACCTCGGGTAAAGAGGTAACTACGCGCATTGCGACCGCTTCTGGCAAAGTAATTATGAAGTCGGAAGTATTAAGCGCAATCGCAAATGGCCAAACTCCAAAAGGTGATGTTTTAGCAACCGCCCGCGTCGCCGGAATTATGGGCGCTAAAAAGACCAGTGAGTTAATTCCGCTATGCCATCCAATCGCGTTAAATAAAGTTGAAATTGAATTAAAAATCGAAGGTGATGGAGTAGCAATTGTCGCAACTGCTAAAACTACAGACCGCACAGGTGTAGAAATGGAAGCGCTCACTGCAGTATCGATAACTGGGCTAACTTTGATTGACATGATTAAAGCAATGGATCCACATGCGGCCATCACAAATATCCAAGTTGAAAGTAAGAGCGGCGGTAAAACCGGCGATTGGCGTCGATGAGAAGCGCGGTAATTATTACTGCCAGCAATCGTGCCTCTGCCGGCGTATATAAAGATTTAAGCGGCGCTGCGCTAAAAGAGGGATTAACAAAATTGGGCTATCAAGTAATAGGCCATAAATTAGTACAAGATGACATCAACCAAATTGCTACCACCATTAAAGGTGCGCTGGCAGATGGTATTGATTTGATTGTGACAACTGGCGGCACTGGAATTTCTCCTACAGATGTCACTCCGGAAGCTACCAAGAATTTATTAGAGAAAGAACTTCCAGGTTTTGCCGAAGCGCTACGCGCATATTCCCGAGAGAAAGTTCCAACTGCTGATTTAACTAGAGGATTAGCAGGTGTAAATGGCAAGTCATTAATTGTTAATTTGCCTGGATCGCCGGGAGCGGTTAAGGACGGCTTGGTAATTATTGAACGTCTTGCTGGGCATATCTTCGATCAATTGGCTGGAAATGATCACAGCGCTAGTAACTGACTCCGAAATTTCTGCCGAAGCATTAGCTACGCAAGCTAAGAGCGATGCCGCAGGAGCAGTAGTTACATTTAGTGGTGATGTTCGAAATCATGATCACGGCAGAGTGGTGGCGTCATTAAATTATGAGGTGCATCCAAGTGCTCAAGCAGTAATTGAAAAAATTACCAAAGAAGTTGCAGCTAAACATGAGGTTATAAATGTCGCAGTGGCGCATCGATATGGTGCTATTCCAATTGGTGAGAGTGCATTTATAGTTGCAGTAGCAGCAGCGCATCGTGGTGCAGCCTTTGCAGCCTGCGCCGAATTGGTAGAGCGAGTTAAAGCAGAGTTACCCATCTGGAAATTTCAAGAATTTTCAGATGGCACCACCGAATGGGTAAATAGCGCATGAGCCTGATTGATTCATTTGGCCGTGTGCATAGAGATTTGCGAGTATCGCTAACCGATCGCTGTTCTCTCAGATGTACTTATTGCATGCCATTTAACTTCGATAAATGGCTCCCTTCAGAAACGTTATTAAGTGCAACTGAGCTAGTTAAAGTAATTGAAATCGCGGTTTCTCAAGGGGTATCTGAAGTTCGCTTAACTGGTGGCGAACCGCTGCTACGCCCAGATATTGTAGAAATCGTAAGTCGAATTAATTCTTTAGAGAAGGCACCAGAGTTATCCATGACTACCAATGGAGTGGCGCTAGCTAAAGTTGCCAAAGCGCTGGCTGAGGCTGGATTACGTCGCATAAATATCAGCCTAGATACCTTGGATTGGGAACGATTTAAACGGTTAACATTTCGTGATCGATACGACGATGTAATTGAAGGCATAGCTGCCGCAAGAGATGCGGGTCTTGCTCCAATAAAAATCAATACGGTTTTGATGCGCGGCATCAATGATGACGAAGCCTTACCACTACTTAAATGGGCGCTATCTGAAAATTTAAATTTACGATTTATAGAGCAGATGCCATTGGATGCAGGCGATGCTTGGACTAGAAGTAATCTGATTACCGCAGATGAGATTTGCCAACAACTTAATTCGGAATTTGAATTGACACCGGTATCTGATCGTGGTTCATCGCCTGCAGAAGAGTTCTACATAAATGGTGGACCAGCTACAGTCGGAATAATTGGTAGCGTTACTCGTTCATTCTGTGCCAATTGTGATCGTTTGCGATTGACATCAGATGGTCAATTAAGAAATTGTCTCTTTTCAAATGAAGAGACAGATTTAAGATCAATCTTGCGAAATGGTCGCTTAAATGAAAAGGAAAAGAGCGAAGATATCGTGAAAGCTTTTGGACTCTCGGTGAAAGCGAAGCTACCTGGACATGGAATTAACAATCCAGATTTCGTAAAACCAGCAAGACCAATGTCTGCAATCGGCGGCTAGCCGCCAGCAAATTGCGGCAGCACATCTAAGTTATCGGAAGCGCTAAGTGCTTGGGTCAGTTCGATGCAGGCTTCACCATTTAATAGGTATGAACAAGTAGGTAGGAGTTTGGCTAGCTCTGGGCTTTTATTTGCCAGCTCTGTGACTAAAGCGCCCAAGCTATCGGCCTGAATCTGCAGGGTCGGCGCACCAGCAGCCGCCCTTGCTGCCGCATAGAAATTGACCTTAGCCACGAGAATTAGGGTACCGCAAAGCCTTGTAGTTGATATATCACTGATATATGTTCGCCTCGTGAGTTTGATTCATCCAACGAGGGAGAGCCAATCGCTTAGCGATGATGCCTACGCCCAGATTCGTTCGATGATTATCAGTTGCGAACTTCGTCCAGGCTCTGTGATTTCAGAGAGCGATTTGATGGCCGCGTTAGAGATGGGCCGCACTCCAATTCGCGAAGCGCTTCGCAATTTAGCTAATGAGAAGTTAATTGAAGTTTATCCACGACGCGGCATGTTTGTAGCAGGCGTTGACGTTAAAGACTTGGCAGCAATTTCAGAAGTGCGCGGACAATTAGAAATCCAAGCCGCAGGTTTAGCTGCCGAGCGAGCCACTGCGCAAGATCGCACCGTAATCTCACAATTAATAAGAGAGATTGACGCTATTAAAGGCGAGCCAAAGATGGAGAAGTTGATTCAATTAGATCAACGAATTCATCATCAGATCTATGCCGCAACCCATAATGAATTTCTAGTGTCAACTTTAGATCAGTATTACGCACATGCTTTGCGAATCTGGTTTATGGCGCTAGAGCGCATCTCAGAATTAGAAGATGCAATTATCGAACACCGCGCACTACTGCAATCGATTCTTGATGGAGATAAGAAAGCAGCAGAGCGGACTATGCAAGAGCACATTGAAGGTTTCGAAACCACCATTCGAAAGTCACTATAGGAGAAAAAAATGGCACAACTACCTGCTAAAGCTAAGTGCGTAATCATCGGCGCTGGCATTGTCGGCAATTCACTTCTTTATCATTTAGCGCGCTTAGGCTGGAAAGACTTGGTGCAGATTGATAAAGGGCCGCTACCTAACCCAGGTGGTTCTACAGGTCACGCCTCCAATTTTATTTTCCCGGTGGATCACTCAAAAGAGATGGCACACATTACTGCCGATTCAATGAAGCAATATAAAGAATTGAATTGCTTTACCGAATCAGGCGGTATTGAAATTGCACGCACTCCTGAACGTATGCAAGAACTTACACGCCGAATTACCAGCGGCAAGTCATGGGGCATTGATGGTGGTCGAATTGTTACTCCTGCAGAGGTCAAAGAGTTAGTGCCATACATTGAAGAATCAGTGATTCTCGGTGGTTATTACCAGCCAACAGTGGGTGTGGTGGACTCACTTCGCGCTGGAACTTTGATGCGTGAAAAAGCAATTGAAATGGGAGCTGCGCAGAGTTTTGCAAATATTGAAGTGCAAGGCGTGGATGTTGAGAATGGTCGCATTAAGCGCGTTAAAACCGACCAAGGCGATATCGAAGCGGAATATGTGGTCATTGCTACCGGTTGCTGGTCAGCACAACTTGCGAAGATGGCTGGAGCTGAAATCCCGCTAACGCCTGCAGTGCACCAGATGAAAGATGTTGGACCTGTGCCATTCTTTAAAGATGCGAAGGGTGATATTGAATGGCCAATCATCCGCGACATGGATACCAACATGTATGAGCGTCAGCACGGTACTGGACTTGAAATTGGTTCATATGCACACCGTCCAATTCTTTACGAAGCAAACGATATTCCTTCAAATGCAGCCGCTGCACTTTCACCAACAGAATTTCCATTTACTCAAAAAGATTTCGATATTCAAGATGAGCATGCATACGAATTAGTGCCATCAATTCTTGGTGATGAAACAGTTCGTGAAAAATACGCAATCAACGGAATTCTTTCTTACACTCCTGATGGAATGCCAATTCTTGGCGAGACTCCAGAAGTTAAGGGTCTTTGGTCAGCTGCGGCGGTTTGGATCAAAGAAGGTCCAGGCACAGGTCGCGCAGTTGCAGAATGGATGGTGCTAGGAGATTCTGAGATTGATGTGCATGCATCAAATATCGCTCGCTTTCACGAACATCAGAAGTCACGTGAACACGTAAAGGTTCGTGTTGCAGAGAGCTTTAATAAGACTTACGGAATTGTTCACCCAAATGAGCAATACGAATCAAATCGCAATGTTCGTATGTCACCTATGTACGATCGCGAAAAGGCGCTCGGCGCAGTCTTCTATGAGACTGCTGGATGGGAACGTCCATTCTGGTACGAAAGCAATAAGGATTTAGTGGCTAAGTTTGGCGATGCAGTAATGCCACGCGAAGCTGAATGGGAATCACGTTGGTGGTCACCAATTATCAACGCAGAGCACTTACAAATGCGTGAAACCGCTGGAATTGTTGATCTTTCCGCATTCCAGATCTTCGATATCACCGGTCCAAGTGCGCTCGCAGTTGTGCAGAGAGCAGCGCTTCGTCAGATGGATGTTGCTATTGGTCGTGTGGTTTACACACCGGTACTTGGTCCTAATGGTGGTTTTAAGTCAGACTTAACAATCATGCGACTTGGTCAGAATCATTTCCGTGTGGTAACTGGTGGTGCACATGGTCCTGCAGATCGTAAGTGGTTTGCAGATCTACTTCCAGAAGATGGCACAGCATCACTCACAGATTTAACTTCCTCATACACAACCATTGGTGTGTGGGGACCAAACGCTCGCAAGATTTTGAAAGCAATTACCAAAGCAGATGTTTCAAATGAAGCATTTAAATTTGGTACTTGCAAGACAATTGAAATCGGATCTATTCGAGTTTTAGCATCACGTATTTCTTACGTTGGTGATCTTGGTTGGGAGTTTTACATTCCAATCGAGCAAGGTGCAAAACTTTGGGATGCGCTTTGGGAATCAGGCAAGAGCCATGGACTTATTCCAGTCGGAATTGGTGTTTATGGAACTACTGGTCGCTTAGAGAAGAACTATCGTGCATACGGAGCTGAACTTGAATCAGAATACAACGTTTGTGAAGCTGGAATGCAGACTCCTAAATTAAAGGAACAAGACTTTATTGGTAAAGCGGCGCATATTAAGCACCGCGAAGAGAAGCCAGTAACCATGCTTTGCACACTTTACGTTGATGATCACACCTCAAAGTCAGGCGTGAAGCGCTACATGCTAGGTAAAGAACCAATTCTTACTGTAGATGGAAAGACCATTGAAGATGCACATGGACGCCGTTCATATGTAACTTCGGCAGGTTCTGCGCCATCACTTGGTAAGCACATTCTGATGTCATACATTCCAACAGAGTTGGCAGTTGTCGGAAATAAATTCTTAGTTGAATATCTTGGAGAGCAATATCCATGTCACATTGCGGGCGTTGGTATCACTCCAATGTTTGACTCAGGAAATGAAAGGATTTTGGGCTAATTCATGGAGATTCTCGCTTGTATTAAACGAGTGCCAATTACCGGCAGTCAATTAATACTGACACCGGACAACATGGCGCTTCAGACTGACAACATGGGATACGGCATCTCTCCTCACGAAGAGAATGCAGTTGAAGCTGGCGTGCAGTTAACCGAACAAATTGGCGGTCAACTAACTCTGCTAACACTTGGTCCAACAGATGCCGAAGAGCAACTTCGTGCATCATTAGCAGTTGGCGCGGCACGTGCAATTTTGCTTGAAACCGATGGCAATGATTGGGATCCTCAAGCAACTGCGAATGCATTGGTGGAAGCAATTAAAACCGAACCAACTAAGTTCGACATGATTATTTTCGGTGCCGAATCAGCTGATAGCGCGGGATACCAAATTCATATCCGGGTAGCTCACGCTCTTGGCATGCCAATCATCACCAACGTTAAGGCGATGAAAGTTGAAGGCGGAAAAGTTCGCGGTGAGCGTGTAGTCGGAACTCAACGCGAAGTTTATGAAGCGCCACTTCCTGCAATCGTTACTGTGCGCGATGGATTAAATGTGCCACGTTATCCATCTGTTCCAGGACGTATGCAGGCACGTAAGAAGCCGGTTGATATTAAATCTGCTGGCGGTGCGGCACCAAAACTAGAGAAATTAAAGCTTACAGTGGTGCCATCAAAAGCTACCGGCGCTGAAATTCTTGGTAACGGCCCAGACGCAGTTCCTGCACTGGTGGAAAAGTTTAAGCAGATTGGAGTTCTGTAAATGATTCTTGTTCTAGTTGATCACGATCGTGGAACTTTAGATCCATTATCAACCCGTGCACTAACAGCAGCACGAGGCATTGATTTAGATATTCAGGCAGTGGTAATTGGTGCTGCAGGTGCTGCGGTGGCTGCAGAAGTTGGTAAGTTTGGTGCAAAAGTACTTCACGTAGTTAACAATGCAGAAATTTCTGATTACGCACCGATGGCATCAGGCCGTGCGCTTGTCGACTTAGTTGATGCACTAAAGCCAGCTGCCGTGATTGCAGCGGGCACTCCGCGTGGAAATGAGCAATTGGCGCACTTGGCAGCGTTTAAGAATCTGCCAATGGCAGCCGAATGCACCAGCATTACTTTAGGTTCCCCACATAAAGTTGTGCGTGCTCGATGGGCGGGAAATCTACTTGAAGATGCAAATGTTCATTCGGATCTACTTATTGCATCTGTGATGGCACTTGCATTCGAACCCGAAGAAGTTGGCGGTAGTGCAGAGGTTAAAGAATTCTCAGCATCACTTTCGCCAGAAGATACTGTGGTAAAAGTTATTGATCGCGTTGGCGAATCAGATAAAGGCGGCGTAACACTTACCGATGCAAAGGTAATTGTCTCTGGTGGCCGCGGAGTTGGCGGCCCAGAAGGATTCGGAGTTATTGAAGAGCTTGCTTCCCTCTTAGGTGGCGCTGTTGGTTGCTCTCGAGTAGTTACCGCTTCAGGTTGGCGCCCACATTCAGAGCAAGTTGGACAGACAGGTTCTAAAGTCGCGCCAAATCTCTATTTAGCTTGCGGTATTTCAGGCGCGATGCAACATATTGCTGGTATGAAAAATAGTAAGACCATCATTGCCATAAACACCGATCCAGAGGCAACTATTTTCCGCTATGCAGATTACGGCATAGTCGGAGACTTGCATCAAGTTCTTCCAAAATTAATTGAAGCAGTGAAGGCGGCTAAATAATGTCAGATATCGAAATTGCACAAAAAGCGGTAATGAAGCCTATTACTGAAATTGGCGCATCATTAGGAATCGCTGCTGAACACCTAGAACCATACGGCCACTACAAAGCGAAGATGTCTTTAAAGTATTTGGATTCTTTGCCAGAGAAAAAAGATAGCAAGTTAATTTTGGTTACTGCAATTTCACCGACTCCAGCCGGTGAAGGAAAAACCACCACCACTGTTGGTCTTGGCGATGCACTTCGCCATATTGGCAAGAATTCACTTATCTGTTTACGCGAACCATCACTTGGTCCAGTTTTTGGTATGAAAGGTGGCGCAGCAGGTGGCGGATATGCCCAAGTGGTTCCAATGGAAGATATCAATCTGCACTTTACGGGTGATTTCAATGCAATTGCCCTTGCAAATAACTTACTTGCTGCGCTATTGGATAACCATATTCACCACGGAAATGCGCTTAATATCGATGTCCGTCGTGTGGCATGGAAGCGCGTTGTAGATATGAATGATCGCGCTCTTCGTGAAATTGTTAATTCACTTGGTGGAGTTGGTAATGGTTACCCACGTCAAGATGGATTCGATATCGTGGTGGCATCAGAGATCATGGCGATTTTCTGCTTAGCAACTTCAATCGAAGATTTAAAGGAACGTATATCGAATATCGTAGTTGCTTACACCACGGATAAAAAACCGGTACTTGCGAAAGATTTAAACGCACAAGGCGCGATGACCGTTATTTTGAAAGATGCATTCCAGCCAAACTTGGTCCAGACTCTTGAGAACACGCCAGCATTTATTCACGGTGGACCATTTGCGAACATTGCACACGGTTGCAACTCGGTAATTGCAACAAAGTCAGCGATGAAGATTGCAGATTATGTAGTTACCGAAGCTGGTTTCGGTGCAGATCTTGGCGCTGAAAAGTTCATTGACATCAAGTGCCGCAAGTCAGGACTTCGTCCAGATGCTTGCGTAATTGTGGCAACAGTTCGTGCATTGAAGTACCACGGTGGCGCAGATCTTAAAGAACTCACGAACGAAAACCTTGATGCGCTAGAGAAGGGAATTGTTAACTTAGAACGTCACGTAGATAACGTTTCTAAGGTTTACAACATACCAGTTGTAGTCTCCATAAATAAATTTGTAAGCGATACTGACAACGAAATTGCGTTGCTAAGTAAGAAAGTTGAAGCAATAGGCGTAAAGATTTCATTGACGAATCACTGGGCTGAAGGTGGTAAAGGCGCAACTGAGCTGGCAGAAATCGTGGTAGCACTTTGCGAACAACCAAATAAGGTGACCTTTGTTTATCCAGATGAGGCCACACTTTGGGATAAGGCGGTTGCGGTGGCAACCAAGATTTACGGTGCGGCTGAAGTTACTGCAGATGCAAAAGTTCGCAATAAGCTCAAAGAATTACAAGATGGCGGTTACGGCCACTATCCAATCTGCGTAGCGAAGACTCAGTACTCTTTCTCAACTGATGCTTCATTGCGTGGTGCGCCATCAGGTCATTCACTAAATATCCGTGAAGTGCGATTATCTGCTGGTGCGGAGTTTGTGGTTCTAGTTTGCGGAGAGATTATGACCATGCCTGGTTTACCAAAGCTGCCTTCAGCTGAAAAGATCGATTATGTCGATGGCAAGGTGGTAGGGCTTTTCTAAGCCTGACTCTTATGACTTATTCAAAGTGGGATGTTGCGATTGCCGAAGATGTAATCGCAACATTTCGCGACGAACCAGGACCAGTACTTATTGCTTTACAAGCTCTACAAGCAAAGTTTGGCTTTGTTCATGATGATGCGCATCAATTAATTGCAGATGCATTTAATGTTTCACGCGCAGAAGTCTTTGGTGTATTTACTTATTACCATGATCTAAAGAGCGCGCCTCAAAGTAAAAACACGGTAAAGATTTGTGCGGCCGAGGCTTGCCAGGCATTGGGCTGCGATGAATTAATTGCTGCCGCAACCAAATCTGGCATCCATGTAGAGAAAGCCTATTGTTTTGGCAATTGCGCACTGGGACCCGCTGCCATGATTGGTGATCGACTTATCGGTCGTGCCACTTTGGAGAAACTTAAATGAAAATTTATATCCCAGGTGATTCTGCAGCCCAATCAGTAGGTTCGGATTTAGTTGCAGTTGCGATTGCTGCCGAAGCCGCAAAGAGAAATCTAGATATCTCAATTGTTAGAAATGGCACACGTGGCGCACTCTGGCTCGAACCTCTCGTAGAAGTTGAAATTGATGGCAAGCGAATTGGATATAACAATGTCACAAGTGAGGATGCCGCCGCGGTTTTAGACGGTACTCATCCATCAATTGGTGAAGTAGCAAGTTTTGATTGGCTAGCAAGCCAAGATCGCATTACTTATAAGCGCGTTGGCATTATCGATCCTTTATCAATTGCAGATTATGAAGCGCATGGTGGTTTTGTTGGTCTTAAGAGAGCTCAGCAGATGCAACCAGCTGAGATTGTTGCAGAGGTGACGGAGTCTGGTTTACGTGGCCGGGGTGGCGCTGGATTTCCAGCTGGTATCAAATGGAAAACTGTTTTGGAAGCCAAATCAGATCAAAAGTACATCTGCTGTAATGCCGACGAAGGTGATAGTGGAACATTTGCTGATCGAATTTTGATGGAAAGCGATCCATTTACATTAATTGAAGGAATGGCAATTGCAGCTTTAGCAGTCGGCGCAACCAATGGATTTATTTATATCCGTTCTGAGTATCCAGCTGCGATTTCAAAAGTAAATAAAGCAATTGAAATCGCAGCGCAAAAATTAGGAAACTTTGAATTAAAGGTCCGAGCCGGAGCAGGTTCTTATGTTTGCGGTGAAGAGACTGCGATGCTTGAATCACTCGAAGGGAAGCGCGGTGTGGTTCGCGCAAAACCTCCACTACCTGCCCTGGTAGGTTTATTTGGAAAACCAACCGTAATTAATAACGTGTTGACTTTGGCGTCGGTACCAGAAATTTTGGCAGCGGGTGCGGCGGCATATAAAGCGCGTGGAGTCGGACGCTCACTCGGTACTCAAGTCTTTCAACTTGCCGGAAATATTAAACAAGGTGGCATTGTCGAAACTGGCTTTGGAATTACTTTAGAAAAATTAGTAAATGGCTATGGCGCTGGAACGCTCTCTGGAAAACCAATTCGTGCAATTCAAGTTGGTGGACCACTGGGTGCTTACTTTGGCGTAGATAAGTTTGAAGTTAGTGCAGATTACGAATCGATGTTAGAAGCAGGTGGCATGTTGGGCCACGGCGGAATCGTGGTCTTTGATACCAGCGTAGATTTGGCAAGGCAGGCTCGCTTTGCCATGGAGTTCTGCTCAATAGAATCTTGCGGAAAGTGCACGCCATGTCGCATCGGCTCTACCCGCGGCGTAGAAACTATTGATTTAATTATCTCTGGAAAGGACCTTGCAAAGAATAAAGCGCTCTTACTTGATCTCTGCGAAGTCATGACCGATGGATCGCTCTGCGCTATGGGTGGATTAACTCCACTTCCAGTAAAGAGTGCGCTAACGAATTTCCCTGAGGATTTCGAAGGAGCAAAGTAATGTCGTTAATTATGGAACCTGATTTTGGTACACCAAAGTCAAAGCGAAATGAACACGTTACTATTGAAATTGATGGCAAATCAATTGAAGTGCCAGCTGAAACCTCAATCATGCGCGCAGCTGCGGAGTGCGGCATTGATATTCCAAAATTATGTGCAACGGATCGTTTAAAAGCATTTGGTTCTTGCCGACTTTGTGTGGTTGAAATTGATGGCCGCAAAGGCACGCCATCTTCTTGCACCACACCAGTTTCCGAGGGCATGAAGGTTTCCACAAAATCTGAAAAATTAGATCGCCTTCGCCAAGGAGTAATGGAGCTTTACCTATCCGATCATCCAGAAACCTGCGAAGTTGGAACCGCATGCCAAGTGCATGCAGTTGCAGCGAAGGTAGGTATCAAAGAGGTCCGATATGAAGCGAAGAAGACGCACCTAGATTTACCTAAAGATGAGTCCAATCCTTACTTTAATTTTGATTCAACTGAGTGCATTGTTTGTAATCGTTGTGTTCGCGCCTGTGATGAAGTGCAAGGAACTTTTGCGCTTACTATTACCGGACGCGCTTTTGATGCGCGAGTAAGTGCTGGCAACAAGAACTTTATTGAATCTGAATGTGTATCTTGTGGTGCTTGCGTTCAAGCGTGCCCAACCGGTGCGCTAAAAGAGAAGAACTTATTGACCATAGGTGCGCCAACTCGCTCAGTTGAAACCACCTGCGCATATTGCGGAGTTGGTTGTTCATTTAAAGCAGAAATGAAAGGCAATGAAGTTGTCCGCATGATTCCGCTAAAAAGCGGTGGTGCAAATGAGGGACATTCATGCGTAAAGGGCCGTTTTGCTTGGGGCTATGCATCGCATAAAGATCGCCAACTTTCACCAATGATCCGTGAAAAAATCACTGATGAATGGCGTAAAGTAACTTGGGAAACCGCCATCCAGTTTGCAGCTGATGGACTGCGCCAGGTTCAAGAAAAATACGGCTGGGATTCAATCGGTGGGATCACCTCTTCAAGATGCACCAACGAAGAAGTGTATGTAGTACAGAAAATGGTGCGTGCAGCCTTCGGTACTAACAATGTTGATACTTGTGCACGAGTTTGCCATTCTCCTACTGGTTATGGATTAAATAAAACTTTTGGCACCTCTGCTGGTACCCAGGATTTCGAATCGGTCGAACACTCTGATGTAATTATGTTGATAGGTGCAAATCCAACAGATGCACATCCCGTATTTGCTTCAAGAGTAAAACAAGCTTTGCGACGCGGTGCCAAATTAATCGTGGTAGATCCGCGTCAAATCGCATTGGTCAAATCTCCGCACGTCAAAGCTGAACATCATTTGCAGTTACTGCCAGGCACAAACGTTGCAATCATTAATGCGCTTGCGCATGTAGTAATGACTGAAGGTCTAGCCGATGAAAAATTCATTTCAGAGCGTTGCGATTCAGAAGCGTTCAAGACCTGGGCTGAATTTATTAAGCAACCTATTAATTCACCAGAAGCGATGGAGAAAGTCTCTTCAGTACCGGCTTCGGAGATTCGCGCTGCGGCAAGATTATTTGCATCAGTACCAAATGCCTCAATTTATTATGGCTTAGGTGTTACCGAACATAGCCAAGGTTCGACCATGGTGATGGGTATTGCCAATCTTGCGATGGCAACTGGAAATATTGGTCGAAAAGGAGTTGGAGTTAATCCGCTTCGCGGCCAGAACAATGTTCAAGGCTCCTGCGATATGGGCTCTTTCCCGCATGAATTACCAGGTTATCGCCATATTTCTAACCCAGATACTCGCGCAATTTATGAAAATATTTGGGGCGTAAAGATTAAAGAGAAGCCAGGTATGCGTATTCCAAATATGTTGGATGCGGCAATCGCTGGCGAATATAAGGGTATTTATATTCAAGGTGAAGATATCGCTCAATCTGATCCAAATACTCAGCATGTAACTGCAGGTTTGGCTGCCATGGAAATGGTGATTGTGCAAGATTTATTCCTTAATGAGACTGCTAAATATGCGCATGTATTTTTACCAGGAACTTCATTCCTTGAAAAAGATGGCACCTTTACAAATGCTGAACGCCGTATCAATCGAGTTCGTCCAACTATGCCATCACCAACTGGAAAGAGTGAGTGGGAAGTAACTTGTGATTTAGCCAAAGCAATGGGTTACAACATGCATTACAACAGCGCCGCTGAAATCATGAATGAAATTGCCGCAACCACACCAACTTTTGCCGGAGTCTCTCATGCGCGCCTAGATGCAGAAGGTAGTATGCAATGGCCAGTAAATCAGAACGCTCCTGGTGGCACACCAATCATGCACATCGAAAAATTTGTCCGCGGTTCTGGAAACTTTATGTTGACACCGTATGTCGCAACGGAAGAGAAGACCAATCGCAAATTTCCATTGTTGTTAACAACCGGCCGCGTATTAAGTCAGTACAACGTAGGTGCGCAGACCAGACGTACCGGCAACAATGTTTGGCATCCTGAAGATACTTTAGATATCCATGAATCTGATGCCGAGATGCGCGGAATTAAAGATGGTTCTTGGATCAAACTTTCTAGCCGAGTTGGCGAAACCTTGATGCGTGCGCGAGTTACCGATGAAGTAGCTCCTGGCGTTGTGTACACAACTTTCCACTTCCCAGAATCTGGCGCAAATGTAATTACCACCGATTACTCAGATTGGGCGACAAATTGCCCAGAATACAAGGTAACTGCGGTGCAGGTAGAACCAAGCCAAGCGGTAGCAAATCTGGCTCATCACGGCGAACATGGTGATGTGCAATTAGAGTCAATCATTCGCATGGCAAATCAAATTGCCATGAATATTCCAAGTGCAGGTGCACCTGAAATAGAAGTTGCGCATCATATGACGCAATTCTGGACTCCAATTATGCGTCAGCGCTTAGCGGATGATGTAAATCCTGATTTGTTATCAGATGTGGTCAAGAAGGCGCTTGAGCTCGTTAAGCAATCCTGATTCACCAACGACTTCAACTTCTAAAGGTAATTTCATTAAATCTGCCGCAGCTTGTGCCGCAGTTTTTAACTCTGTAGTTGGATTCTGTGCCAGCCAAACTACCTTGCGATAATTTTTAAAGTAATCATCAATTAATTCGGGATGTCGATCCAACCCTAATTCCACAACAATGCTTCTATGAAAAGATTTCACTAAATAATCTGTAAACAAATAAGTGCCATCAGCAGTTAATTCATTAACTCTTTGCGCTCCGGCAAATACATCGTAACAATGGTTGCCACCAAGTCTAGGAATTCTGTATTTTTCTAAGACCTTATCCAGCGCGCCATATGTGCCACAGTCCGAGTAAGCGACCGCGATTTTCGAAAACTGATCTTTAAGTTCAGATATTTTGGCATCAACCTCTGCCGCAATTCTCTCAGGATAGTTGTGTAGTAGTGGAGGTAACGGGTAGATGGTGATATCCATCTGCTCTCGCGATGCGATATTCGAAATATGTGTAGCAATCGCACCACAGGCAACTATGGCAGTGCTCAAGCTGGAAAAGCCAACCTCTCCACAAATTTATCGTTGAAATCTTCGCGATCTGAAAGTTCGACATATTTAATTTCATCAAGCAGCGTTGATGCGCCATGACGTTCTTGGGTCGAAAGTAACGCCATCTTGGCACCTTCTCCGGCCACATTTCCGGCCGAAACAATGCGTAATACGCTGATTTTTGGCACTAAACCAATTTTCACAGCCGATGCAGGGGAGAGATAGGAGCCAAAGGATCCGGCAAGAAGTACTTGTTGAATATCTTTATCTTCAATTCCGAACTCTTCTGCAAGAAGCGCCCAACCTGTGGCGATCGCGGCCTTGGCAAATTGCAATTCACGCACATCGCGCTGACTTAAAAAGACATCCTCGGTGAGCATATAAATCTTCTCGCCGTCGCGTTCGACTAAATTTGGGTCATCAACCGCATTAAATTTTCCGGATGCATCAAGTACCCCAATTTGCACTAAACAGGCAACGGCATCCACTAATCCAGAACCACAGATACCGATAGCAGGAGCATCATCGATAGTTCCAATTTCAAGTTTGCCATCGACAACTTTTACCGTTTCGATAGCGCCAGCAGCTGCGCGAACACCGCATTTGATAGATGCGGCCTCAAAGGCCGGACCGGCAGGTGCGGCAGTTGCCAAAATCTTCTCGCCATTACCTAAAATAATTTCACAATTGGTACCGACATCGATAAATAATCGTAAGCGCTTATCTCGATCCATTCCTGAGGCCAATGCGCCAGCGACAATATCGCCACCTACGTAAGCGCCAAGCGAAGGCAAGATAATTGCCTTTGCACGTGGATGAATTGATAAACCTAATTCAGTGGCGGCAACTGGTTCGTAATCAGCGGTAGCCATAATAAATGGAGCTACACCAAGTGGCTCTGGATTGATTCCTAAAATTAATTGCGTCATGGTGGCGTTACCTGCCAACGCAACTTCATATACATGTGTTGGTTCAACTTCTGCTTCTTCGCAAACTTCACGTGTTAATTGCGCCAGAGTTTCCTGCGCTAATGCGCGCAATTTGCTTAAGCCTTCAGGATCCATCATGGTGGCGCTGATTCGTGTGATTACATCTGCACCAAATGGTTGCTGCTTATTTAGCATTGATTTAACGGCGGCAGGTGCGCCAGTATTTAAATCAAGCAAAGTTGCCACCACTGTGGTGGTGCCCAAATCGAAGGCAATTCCGTAGCGAATTTCGCTGGTGTCGCCGCCTTCGACTGCGATTAATTCTTGATCGGCAAAAACTGCGGTGACTTTAAAATTATTCTTACGAAGTGCGCCTGGTATTTCACGCAAAATATCCAATGAGTAGGTGGGTTCGATGTCTTCAATTTCATCTAACAAGCGCACAATATCGGTGCGTTGATCGGCAAGCGTAGGTTCTGTTAATTCAACATAGCGCTTTTGAATTCCGGGACGTAAAATAATCTGTCGACCCACACCAACCGTTGCCGCTTTTGGTCTGGTGGTCAGTGGCGGTACATCAATAGCCAAATCTTTGGTGCTGCGCGCCATGCAGGCTAAGCGCCAACCATTAGCAATCTCTTCTTGAGTAAAGGCGCGAAAATCTAATTTTGATGGTTCAACGCTGCCATCTGTAATTTGAATCTTACATTTTTTACAGGTGCCATAACCACCACATGTTGAATCAATCGCGATTCCATTCCAAGAGGCCGCATCAAAAGCACTGACGCCAGACGGCACAGTTACGATTTTTTCGGCCGAAACCTCGCCATCTTTTTCTAACGCACGGAAATGTAATTTAACGCGGCTAGCACCATCGTGGCCTGCTAAATCAGGATTAAATTCTTTAGCCATTTTGTGCTTTTGCGGCTGCTTCCATCGCGCGGAAACGGGTAATCCAATTTCCTCCGTATTGATCATTTCCAAGTAGTACGTCAGTTGCACGAACTGCAGAAACTATCTCTGGGGTACGGGCATCCATAACTGCTGAAGTTAGTCCAACTGTCATTGCAGCTGGTAAGAATGCGGCATTAATTGCATGTCGATTTGGCATTCCAAATGAGACATTTGAAGCGCCACAAGTCATATTTAAACCCCAGCGCTGCTTAATTTGATGAACAGTTTCGAAGAATAGATTTCCGGCTTGTGGCTCCGCGCCAATTGGCATCGCGAGCGGATCAATTACCAGTCGGTCATGAGGAATGCCATGTTTATCGCAGGCCCGAAGTATTTTTTCGGTGATTTTTAAGCGATCTTCCACGGTCATTGGAATCTCAGTTTCATCGTTTGGCAACGCGATAATCGCAGCATCGTATTTCTTAACTAAAGGCAGAATATGATCAAGTCGATCATCTTCACCGGTAGTTGAGTTAACTAGCGCCCGACCTTGGTAAGTTTGTAAACCCGCTTCCAGCGCTTCAAGTACAGATGAGTCAATGCATATTGGAAGATCTGTTAGTTCTTGCACCATCTTGATTGCCTGGCGCATTAAATCTGCTTCATCGGTAAGCGGAACACCCATGTTGATATCCAACATATCTGCGCCGCCATCGACTTGCGCCTTTACATCTTTGATAATTGCAGAGAGATCTCCAGCGCGAACCTGCTCTTGAAAGATGCGACGTCCGGTTGGATTGATGCGCTCTCCAATAATGCAGAATGGATTCTCATCACCGATGGTTACGGTTTTAGTAGGTGAGGTAACTACGGTTTGCATTATTTTGGTTTCCTTCCAAGGTCGGTCATAAGTCTGGCGAGTGAATCGTCGTGTCTAAAATCAGTGACATGCAAACCACGTACTCCTGGCAACGAAAGCGCATGTTGTGCTAATTCCAAAGTTAATTGATAAGCCTCTTCGGATGGATCTGAAGCTTTTGCAACTCGATCAATTAACTCTTGGGGAATATTGATGCCACGAACATTCTCATTCATGAACTGCATTCCTTTGGCACCTTTTATCAAGATGACATTTGGAAAGAGAGGCAAATTTGTACCTTGCGCAGCCACACCTTTACAGAAGTTCTCTAAACGATCTTTGTGAAAACAAAGTTGCAGCTGTAACCATTTAGCGCCAGCTTTCTGTTTCTTGATGGCGCGATCGATTCGATATTCAAATGGATGAGTTCCAGGATTTTCTACCGCACTGATAAAAAGATTTGGGGCTGGATTGATTTTGCGCCCGGAGAGATAGGTGCCGTTGCGGATAATTTCGGCTACTTTTATCGCGATTGGACCATCTAAATCAAAGACTCGGCGTGTTTCAGGTTCATCGCCAGCAGTAACATCATCGCCGGTCATAAGTGCAATATTTTCAATGCCATGAAGTGCCGCGCCCATAATGTCAGCCTGCACCGCTAATCGATTCTTATCGCGCTGCGCAATCTGCATTACTGGTTCTAGTCCGTGCATTTTGATGGCAATTGCGACAGATAGATTGGAAGCATGCGCATGCGCTGCGGCATTATCTGTGGAATTAACCGCATCAAACCAGGGGCGAAGACGTTCAGCATCTTTGGCGACTTTCTCCATGCCGCCGCCATCAATCGACGGAAACTCTGCAGTGAAAACTAATTCATTGGTATTTTCCAGTAAGTTTTGCAGATTACTCATTTGCCGCCCAGCCAGCAGGAGTTTGCTTGTCGCGTTTGGTAATCAAGTTAATCCAAGAAGAAGTTCCTTTTAATTGCATATCAACCGGTGGACGTAAATCGTTGTAATGATCTTTCCAAACTTGAGGTAGATGCAAGGTTTCTTTGCGATCATAAGCTTTTACCCAGATGCATTGCATCTCTGGTTTAACTTCACAATTGCCATTTTCGCGAACGCCACCACATGGTCCATTTCGCAAAGTCTTTGGACAAGTCATTGGGCAAACCATTCCAGTTGAGTGCAGTACGCATTGACCGCACATCTGGCAACCAAAAACTGGTTTCTTAATCGCGTCTTCGATTAATGGCAATAACTTCATACTGCAGCGCGCCTTTTAGCCAAAAGATCTTTTGCGACTTTAACTGCACTGGATGCATCTGCAGCGTAACCATCTGCGCCAACCACATCTGCATATTCTTGAGTAACTGGTGCACCACCAACCATAATAATGACTTGATCGCGCAGGCCAGCTTTATTAATTTCATGAATATTTACTTTGAACATCGGCATAGTGGTAGTTAAGAATGCCGACATACCCACGATATCTGGTTTATGTTCATTGATGGCCGCGATAAATTTCTCAGGCGCACATTGCACGCCGATATCTATGACCTCAAAACCAGCGCCTTCTAGCATGATATTCACTAGATTCTTACCAATATCGTGCACATCGCCTTTCACGGTACCCATTAAGAAAGTACCCACGGTCTCTGCGCCAGTTTGGGCTAGTAGCGGACGGAGCACATTTAGCGCACCGGACATGGCCTTACCGGAAATCAACATTTCAGGCACAAAGAAATCGCCACGTTCAAAACGAGCGCCGACTTCTTCAAGTGCCGGAATTAACGCATCGAAGAGGATAGAAGAAGGTGTCATTCCCTCTGCAAGACCCTGATTAGTTAGATCCAGTACTGCTGGAGCATTTCCGACCAGAGTCTCATCAAATAAACCTTTGAGGATATCTTCGTGGCTCACGCTGCGCCTACCTTTCCATTATTTATATTTTGCTTCTTTAACTCTTTGATGATTAACTCACCAAACTTGATTAATTGTTCGCGATTAATTCGCGCATCAGGGCCTGAAATTGAGATAGCGGCAACCACTTTGCCATCATGATTAAAAACTGGAGCTGCCACCGCAACTAATCCGTTCTCTAATTCATTATCAATAATCGCAAATCTGGTTTTACGAACTTTCTCTAATTCAGCATTTAATTGAGTGCGAGAAGTGATGGTACGCGCAGTCTTACTTTGTAAATTTCCAGAAGGAATGGCGGCAGCTCCAAATGCCAACAATACTTTGCCGAGCGCAGATGCATGATACGGAACATTTCTGCCAATCCAATTGGTGGCACCAAGTAAATGTTTTCCATCAACCTGATCAATCAACTTCAAATCATCATTTCCGGGGACCGCTAAATTTATTGATTCTGAAGTCTTCTCTGCCAATGATTCTAAAACTGGGCGCATCCGATTTATTAATGTGGAATCTTGATTCTGTGTGGATGCATATTTCAAAAGTACTTCGCCACCCAAATATGCGCTATTGCGATCTCGACGAATTAACCCTTGGCGTTCTAACGCACCTAAAATTCTAGAAGTGGTTGATTTTGGTAAACCAAGTGCTCTAGCTAATTCAGAGAGCAAAGGTGGCTCAGGTGAATTTAAAATTGCAATCAATAGAGAGGTCGCGCGATCAACGGCTTGAGTGCCAGTTAGCGCCATGTCGAACCCCTAATTAAGTGTTCCAATATATGGAACCCCTGTTCCATTATCTGAGCGTATTCTCTATGGTTGGTGGAGGTCAAGAGCGAAAGGCGCGCGATGTTTGTAAATAAAATGCCTCGTTACGAGATTCTCTCTGAAGAGTCGATGGCAACGCTAACTGCAGGTTGGAAGCGAATCGTTTCCGAAATCGGAATTGAATTTGCCAGTCCATGGGCAGTTGAGATGTTTCGCGAAGCTGGCCAAGAGGTAAGTGGCGAGAATGTTAAGTTCGATCCAGAGTGGATCTTGAAGCAAGTTGCAAAAGCGCCTTCAGAATTTTCTCTGCGTGCTCGAAATGCAAAACGAAATGTGATAGTCGGCGGAGATAACATGTCGTTTGGTTCAGTTTATGGACCACCATTTGTATTAGAAGGTTCAACTCGCCGTGATGGCACCTTTAAAGATTTTGAAAACTTCTGCAAGTTGGCCCAGAGCTTTGAAGCCATAGATACCGTTGGCGGAGTCGTGGTTGAGCCGAATGACTTATCGCTTGATTCACGCCATTTAGATATGGCATTTGCCCAAGCCACACTCACCGACAAATTCTTTATGGGTAACGTGGTTACTGCAGAGAATGCTCGCGATGTAATAGCAATGGCTGAGATTATTCATGGTGGTCGCAAAGCAATTGAAGAGATGCCGGCACTGATCTCATTGGTCAATTGCAATTCACCTCTTCGTTGGGATGATCGTATGTTGGGTTCACTTCGCGAATATGCGCTTGCTGGCCAACCAGTTATCTGCACACCGTTCTTATTAATGGGTGCGATGTCGCCGGTAACTATTCCAGCTACTTTGGCGCAGCAGATTGCAGAGGCGCTTACTGGAATTGCGCTAACCCAATTAATCCGTCCCGGCGTTCCTGTAGTTTTTGGCTCATTCTTATCTAACGTTGATATGCAATCTGGTTCGCCGCAATTTGGTACGCCAGAATCAGGAATTGGATTGCTTTGCACCGGCCAAATTGCACGTAGCTTTAAGCTGCCATTTCGTGGTGGTGGCGGCTTAAATTCTTCACAAACCGTAGATGCCCAAGCGGGTTATCAAACTTTGATGACCATGTTGCCAACTTTCTTAGCTGGTACCAACGTAGTGCTACATACTGCTGGTTGGTTGGAAGGCGGTTTGGTCTCTTCTTATGACAAATTTGTGGTTGACGTAGAGATTTTGCAATCTCTAATTGCAGAGTTCACACCGCTGGAATTTAATGAAGCGTCACTTGCATTTGATGCTCATCAAGAAGTGGGTCATGGCGGCCATTTCTTAGGTGCAGCGCACACAATGGAGCGATTCCGTGATTGTTTCTATCGTCCTTTCTTAACAAATTCTGACAATTACGATCGTTGGGTACGTCTTGGTGCAAAAGATACTCGAGCCCGTGCCGAAGAGGTTTGGAAGAAGAAGTTAGAGGAATATCAGCAACCAGAAATGGATGCATCGATTCTTACTGGACTTACTGATTACGTCGCAAAGAGAAAGTCCGAATTAGGTGAGTAACACTCTTTACATCAACGGAAAATGGTCATCCCCAATCGAAGGCCATACCTGGGATGTATTTAGTCCTGCCGATGGACATTTAGTTGCAACTGTTGCCGAAGCCACTGCAGCCGATGTGGAGTTAGCAATTGTTGCGGCGCGGCATGCATTTGATTCTGGTGAATTTCCTAATTGGGGTTTTGAAAAACGAGCTGCATTAGTTAGCAAAGTTGCAGATCTGATAGAGCGCGATTTAAAAGTGCTCGCTAAATTAGAGAGCGATGACACAGGTAAAGGTTTAATCGAAGCTGAATATGACATCGCAGATGTAATTGCCTGCTTTCGACATTTTGCAGAACTTGGCAAACGCCAACATGAGCGCCAAGTAGATGTCGGAATTGAACATGTAAATTCACGCGTGGTGCAAGAACCGGTTGGGGTCTGCACCCTGATTGGCCCCTGGAATTACCCACTTTTACAGGTTTCGTGGAAGGTAGCGCCAGCTTTAGTTGCAGGCTGCACCTTTATAGTTAAACCTTCTGAACTAACTCCATCAACTGCAATTCATCTATTTAAATTGATTAATGAAGCAGGTGTGCCAGCTGGCGTCGCCAATTTAATTTTAGGAATAGGTTCTGCAATTGGCGACTTATTAACTTCAGATTCACGCATTGATTTAGTTTCATTTACTGGCAGTTTACGAATCGGCCAGCGGATCATGTCGCTTGCGGCCAAAACCATTAAGAAAGTTGCGCTAGAACTTGGCGGCAAGAATCCAAATATTATCTTTGCAGATTCAGATATCGAGGCGGCGATTGATAATGCAGTTACTGCCGGCTTTCTTCATTCAGGTCAAGTCTGTTCTGCCGGAACTCGATTAATAGTTGAAAAGTCCATTCACGATCATGTGGTTAATGAAATTGTTAGGCGCGCAAAAGATATTAAATTAGGAGGTCCAAGTTCCGCAAATGCTGAAACCGGTCCGCTAATTAGCGCTAACCATTTACAAAAAGTGCAAGAGTATGTAGATAAAGGCGTCGCTGAAGGTGCAGAACTTTTAGTTGGCGGCAAGCGCCTTATGGATGGAGAATTCGAAAAGGGGTACTTCTTCCCACCAACAGTTTTAGATAATTGCAATACCAAAATGTCATGTGTTCAAGATGAATCATTTGGGCCAATCATTACAGTGGAAACTTTTGAAACTGAAGCAGAGGCAATCGCAATTGCGAATGACACGATTTATGGATTAAGTGGCGCGGTTTGGAGCAAAGACGATGCGAAGGCAGCTCGAGTATCCAGAGCGCTTCGCCACGGCACAGTTTGGGTTAATGACTATGGACCATACAAACCACAAGCCGAATGGGGTGGATTTAAAGCATCTGGCATTGGACGCGAATTAGGCGAGCACGGTTTATCGGAATTCCTTGAAAGTAAGCACATTTGGACCAACAATAAGCCAGGTAAATCAGGATGGTTTGCGACGCGGTAACCAAATAGCTTGCGGAGGATAAATGTCATCTTCTTCGATAATCTCAGTTAGAAATGTCTGGAAAGTTTTTGGACCAAATGCGGAGAAATTAATCGGTACTCCGGATGCTGATTTAAGTCGTACCGAACTAAGAAACAAGACCGGCAACACCATCGCAGTCCGCGATGTCTCTTTTGAGGTAGCTAAGGGCGAAGTCTTCGTAGTCATGGGACTTTCTGGCTCTGGAAAATCAACGCTCGTTCGTTGCATGATTAGATTAATCGAACCAACTCGGGGTGAATTAATTTACGATGGCGATGATATTCTAAAAGTTGACGCAAATCGCTTACGCGAATTACGCCGCACTAAATTTTCAATGGTCTTTCAGCACTTTGGGTTACTGCCACATCGCAAAGTGGTAGATAACATCGCTTATTCTTTAGAAATCAATGGAGTCTCTAAAGCAGATCGCCATAAGCGCGCACATGAAGTAATCGAACTTGTAGGACTGCAAGGTTTTTCTGAAGCCTATCCAGAGCAACTATCTGGTGGCATGCAACAACGCGTTGGTTTGGCTCGTGCGTTAGCAGTAGATCCACAAATTATGTTCTTAGATGAACCATTCTCAGCACTTGATCCTTTGATTCGCCGTGATATGCAGAATGAAGTGATTCGACTGCATCATGACTTAGGTAAGACCATGGTTTTTATTACTCATGATTTGCAAGAAGCAGCCAAGGTCGGTGATCGCATTGCAATCATGAGAGATGGTGCACTGATTCAAGTGGGTACACCCGAAGAATTAGTAGCTAACCCAAAAGATGAATATGTAGCTAATTTCGTCCGCGATATTGCCAAATCTCACGTGCTCACACTTAAATATTTAGCACGACCACTTCGTTCTGATGAGAGCGCCGCAAATGTGGAGCTACCTGCAAATATGATTATTCGCGAAGCGACCCAAACGATTATGAAAGCTCAAAAACCCATTCATATTATTGAAAATGGCAATTCGATTGGGGTTGTTTCAACGGAAGATGTTTTGGGTCTTATTGCAGGCGTGGCTTAATGCGATTGCGCAAAAGCTATTTACTAACGGCTTCGGTCGCTATTTGGATAATACTGGCAAGAGTTTTGCATGGTCGAAACACTTTGCAATTAGATACCTATGAAAATACTAGTTTCACGGCATTTGTAGGTAAAAAAGCTTTAGAACTTCGAGGCAATCGTACCGAGAGCCCTGCTTTTATATATTTTTTTAATCCAATTCGTGCTTTTATTGATGGATTTGTGCAAATAATCAGAAATGCAATTGCTACTCCGGTGCAAGGCTCGACTATTCCTTCAGTTGGTTGGCTGGGTGTAGTAGGACTCATTGGGTTTATTGTTTTTGCAACGAGTCAATGGCGCACAGCTTTGTTATCAATCGTTTTGTTACTCGGTTGTGGTGCATTAGGCATGTGGCAATTTACGATGGATTCTATTGCTATGACGTTGGCGGCAGTTTTACTTTCACTATCAATTGGAATCCCGCTAGGAATTTGGGCAGGACTATCAAATAGAGTCTTGAAAATATTGACTCCATTTTTAGATTTGGCACAAATCTTGCCAACTTTGGTTTATATGGCGCCAATCGCGCTGGTATTTATGATTGGTGCTGCGTCGGCAACCATCGCGACCATGATTTATGCAATTCCGATCTCTATCCGTATCACTTCGCATGCCATCAGGAATTTAAATCAATCTCCAATCGAAGCATCTGAATCAATTGGCTCAACTAAAAAACAAACGCTCTTCAAAGTACAACTTCCGATGGCAAAACAAATGATTGTTTTGGGAGTTAATCAAACAGTGATGGCCGCTGTTTCTTTCGTAGTAATTGCAGCCCTCATTGGCGCCCCTGGACTTGGTAAACCAGTGGTCTCTGCTTTGATAATTAGAAATGTAGGACAAGGTTTTGTTGCAGGATTAGCCGTGGTTTTCCTAGCGATTTTGATGGATCGCAGCACCAGCGCAGCCGCTAAACGCCAAGCTTCATTTATTCCTCCTAGTCCTGAGAGTATTAAGAGACGAAGAATTACTGTATTAATTTCCGGGTTATTGGCAGTAATTTCGGTCTATTTATCAAGAACTCTGCTTTGGGCTGCAATTTGGCCTAATGAAATCTCAATTGCCAAAGAGGTTGAGGTGTTCACCAATAATGCAACTAAGTGGACTCTTGATAATCTATATTTTCTGACAGTTGGATTTAAAGATTTAATTTCTTACGTTGTTTTGAATCCGCTGGAATCCTTACTATCAGCTTCACCGTGGTATCTAACTGTTGGTTTTATTGTGTCAATAGCATTAATCATTGCAGAGAGAAAAGTTGCCTTCATTGCATTTGTTTTGTCCATGGCAATTGTGCTATCTGGTCTTTGGTATGAATCAATGTTGACTTTAACTCAAACCATTGTTGGTACATTGCTAACGATGTTAGTTGGATTGTCGCTTGGAATTTGGACTGGTAGAAATGATCGTCTTGAGAGATTTCTAAGACCATTCCTAGATGCAGGTCAAACTTTACCGGCCTTCGTTTATCTCGTTCCGATGCTAGGTTTATTCGGACCCACCAGATTTACCGCGATCGCTACTGGCATTATCTATTCCATCCCCATTGTCGTGAAGATTGTTTGCGAAGGAATCCGCGCAGTTCCTACGTCATTAGTAGAAGCTGCAACTGCGGCAGGCTCGACTACTTGGCAGATCATTACCAAGGTGCAATTGCCAGCGGCTAAGAGAACAATTCTCTTGGCTGTAAACCAAGGGCTAATTTATGTATTAGCGGTGGTGGTAATTGGAGGCTTTGTCGGATCTGGTGGTTTGGGGTATCTAGTAATTGTGGGAAATGCCAAGCCGGAATTACAAGGAAAGGGCCTAATTGCGGGGCTATGTATTCTGCTGCTCGGGGTGATTTTTGACCGCATTATGCAATCAAGCGCCAAACGAAGCTAAATTAAGCAAGACTTTTAAGATTTAAAGCAATTAAACCCTAGTTAATGCCGCATTCTGCCTCTAGGCTTTACGCAAACATCAACTCCCAAGGAGGGTTAATGAAATCTTTAGTCGGTCGTCGCTCCTTAGTTGTGACCGTTGCACTTGCTACTGCGCTAGTACTTTCTGGTTGCAGCAAGAGTGTTAACGACTCAACAAGCGCAACAGCTGGCGATTGCGGAGATTATGCAATTGCTATGCACGCATGGAATGGTTACACAGCATCAGCACAAGTTGTAGCTGAAGTAGCTAAAAAAGAATTAGGTTGCAACATCACACAAACCACATTGGATGAAGGTCCAACAACTTATGATGCAATGGAAGCTGGCACCATCGATGTAATCATCGAAGATTGGGGCGGCGGACGTTGGCAAGAGTGGGTAGATCGTGGCGCAGTTGTTGATGCTGGCCTTAATGGAAATGTTGGATTAATTGGAATGTATGTTGCACCATGGATGGCAGAGAAATATCCAGACATCACAGATTCCAAGAATCTAAATAAGTATGCATCACTATTTAAGACTGCAGATTCAGGTGGAAAAGGCGCTTGGTATGAAGGACCTCCGGGCTATACAACCGTCGGTGAGAAGATGGTTTCAGCTAACAAGTTGAACTTCAAAGTTATCTTCTCTGGTTCTGAAGCAGCCCTTGTAGATGGGTTTACCAAAGCTGAAGCCAATAAGACAGCATTTATTGGATATGCATGGCAGCCATGGACATTGTTTGCCAAGATTCCAAATCTTGAAAAGGGACATGTACACTTCCCAGCAAATGATTGGTCTGATGCCGCAAAGGCTTCAGGTCTAACTGATTATCCAGAGACTCCACTAGTTAAGCTAATTTCAAAGAAATTAAGTGACTCTAATTCATCATTTAAGACTTTGGTGACTAACTTTAAGTGGACCAACGATGATCAGAACTCTGTGGCAGCAGATATCGAAGGCGGAATGAAGCCGGAAGAAGCTGCCAAGAAGTGGATCGATGCTCATCAAGACCAAGTAAAGGCTTGGATTGGTAAGTAGTTAGTTACTTGTAAAACCGCCCGGCTTGATAGAATTTAGCCGGGCGGTTTTATTTATGATCGGAGCAATTCTTTGAAAACTTATGACTACATCATTGTTGGCGGTGGCTCTGCTGGTTGCGTATTAGCTAATCGACTTAGCGCCGACTCAACTAAAGAAATCATTGTTCTCGAAGCAGGTCGTCGCGATTACAAATGGGATGTCTTTATACATATGCCGGCTGGTTTGGCATTTCCAATTGGTAGCAAGCATTACGACTGGATCTATGAATCCGAACCAGAGCCATATATGAATGGCCGAAAGATTTATCATGCGCGCGGCAAAGTCTTAGGTGGTTCTTCTTCTATTAATGGCATGATCTTTCAACGTGGAAATCCAATGGATTATGAGCGTTGGAGTAAAGATCAAGGAATGCAAGATTGGGATTATGCACATTGCTTGCCATATTTTAAAAAGATGGAGAATTGTTTAGCAGATCCAAACGGACCACTTCGCGGTGGCAATGGTCCACTTAAATTAGAACGCGGCCCATCCAAGGGGCCACTATTTAAGCAATTCTTCGAAGCGGTACAACAAGCTGGATTTAATATCACCAAAGATGTGAATGGATATCGCCAAGAGGGTTTTGCACGCTTTGATCGCACTGTATATCGCGGTCGCAGATTAAGTGCAGCTCGTGCTTATCTTTACCCAATTCTAAAACGGAAGAATCTCACCGTAAAAACTCGTGCTATGGTCACTAAGGTTTTGTTTGAAGACAAAACTGCAGTTGGCGTCGAGGTAATAATTAAAGGCAAATTACAGAAAATTATAGGCAAAGAGATCATCCTCAGTGGTGGCTCAATTAATACTCCACAAATTTTGCAATTATCTGGAATTGGAAATGAGAACGATTTAGCGCCGCTTGGCGTAAAAATGGTGCAGCACTTACCTGGCGTCGGTGCAAATTTGCAGGATCATTTAGAAGTTTATGTTCAATACAAGTGCAAGCAACCTGTAACCCAGCAACCTTCGCTTAAATTCTGGAAACGCCCTTGGATTGGATTCTTATGGCTCTTTTTCCGCACCGGACCGGGCGCTACCAATCATTTTGAAGCTGGCGGTTTTACTCGCAGCAATAACGAAGTTGCCTATCCAAATTTGATGTATCACTTCTTACCACTTGCAATTAGATATGACGGCACTGGACCTAAAGGTGGACATGGCTATCAATTCCATATCGGTCCGATGTATTCAGATTCGCGTGGTTGGTTAAAAATTAAGAGCACCAATCCATTCGATAAACCTGCACTGCAATTTAATTATCTATCCACCGAACAGGATCGTCGTGAATGGGTTGAAGGAATTCGCCAAGCTCGATTGATCATGACGCAACCTGCGATGGATTCAATGAATGCAGGGGAGACTTCGCCAGGTCCATCTGTTTCAAATGATGAAGAGATTCTCGATTGGGTGCGAAAAGATGCGGAAACCGCGCTACATCCATGTTGCACGGCAAAGATGGGCACCGATTCCATGTCTGTCGTTGACCCAACTAATATGAAAGTACATGGTGTGGAAGGTTTACGAGTAGTGGATGCCTCAGTATTTCCATATGTCACAAATGGAAATATTTATGCGCCAGTAATAATGGTGGCCGAACGTGCTGCAGATTTAATTATTGGCAAAGGTACATTACCTGCAGATAATGCAGAGTTTTATATTCATGGCAAGTCATGATGCACCTTCCACTATCCAAAAGGTAAAGGTCAAACGTAGTGATTCAGGGAGTATCTCTTCAGATAGCGTAGTGGTCGAAGAGCCGCTAGAAATTCGAATCAAAAAAGGTGACCAGGAAGTACAACTTGGCATTACTATGCGCACTCCTGGTGCAGATCTGCAATTAGCGGCGGGCTTTCTTTGGGGAGAAGGTTTCTTAACAAATACAAATCAATTGATTACGGTAAAAGTTTGTGGTGACCGTTCACTTACTCCACGCCAAAGAGCAAACGTCGTAATCGCAGAAGTTACTAGTGATGCGCCAGATTTCTCACGCAAAATGGATCGTAGATTTACCATGAATTCAGCCTGTGGTGTATGTGGCTCTTCTAATATTTCTGATTTGGAAGTGCGTGGAATTTTGCCAGTAAGTCAATCAAAAAAAAGTGTTGAGGAATTGGCGAAATTAGCCGATAAATTACAAGGTCGACAACAAATTTTTGAAAAGACGGGTGGCCTACATGCCGCGCTACTTTTAAACCCAAATGATGAAGTGGTCTGGGTTCGCGAAGATGTTGGCCGACATAATGCAGTAGATAAAGTAATTGGCGATGCGCTAATGAGCCACCAGCTGCCACTATCTAACTGGGTATTAGTTGTATCCGGAAGAGTTGGATACGAGATAGTACAAAAGGCTATTTGTGCGGGAATTTCTGCACTTGTAGGCGTCAGCGCTCCGACTTCACTAGCTATTGAACTAGCGAATAGATTCAATTTAAAACTAATTGCATTTGCTCGAAATGGTAGTGCTAAAGAGTTCCACAGTATTATCTAAATATCTATACTGCCAGTATGAGTTATGCGCATCCGCTTGATCCGCTAAGTTTTGCAGAACAAGAGTTAATTGTGTCCCACGCTAAAAAAGCTTGGGATTTAGGTCCGCAGCATCTATTCGCAATGGTGCAATTAAATGAACCTTCAAAAGCGGATTTATCAAGTGGCAATGAAATAGACCGTGATGCCCGCGTAACTATCTGGGATCGTAAGCTGGCAGTGGTTAGCGAAGGCGTGATTTCGGTATCTGGAGAAGTCAAAAGTTTTCAAGAGATTCCAAATGCTAAATCTCCAATTAGCGCGGTGGAATCCGCTATTGCGCTTGCAGTTGTACGCAAAAATCCTTCTGTACTAGAAGCACTTGCTAATCGTGGAATAAAAAATATCGAAGAAGTACATATGGAAACTTGGCCGATAGGCGCTCAGATTCCAAAACATTTAGATGATGGTCGTAGATTAATCTGGACGCCAATGTGGCACCAACCAACACCAAATGCTAATTTCTATGCACACCCGATTCACGGCCTTCATGCCATCGTAGATATTGATGCAGTGGAGTTGGTGCATTTAGAGAATACTGAAGGAGTACCAATCCCGGTAACTCCAGGACCTTACCGAGAGTCGCAAACAGGTGGAAATATCAAACTCAAGGAGTTGATGATTCATCAACCAGAAGGTGGATCTTTTGAAATTGAAGGCTGGAATATCAAGTGGGAGCGGTGGTCTTTTCGAGTAGGTTTTGATCAACGAGAAGGGTTGGTTATTCACGATGTGCAATTTAATGATGAGGGTAATTGGCGAAAAATTGCACATCGATTATCTATCGCGGAATTGGTAATTCCATATGGAGATCCAGCCCAAGGTGCATATCGCAAAAATGCCTTTGATACCGGTGAATTTGGGTTAGGAAACTTTACAAACTCCTTAACACTCGGATGTGATTGTTTAGGTGAGATTAGTTATTTAGATGTGGCAGTCACCGAAAGCGATGGTCGGGTCCGTGAAATCAAAAATGCCATTTGTATGCACGAAGAAGACTTTGGAATTTTATGGAAGCATGTAGATGTAGACGGTCACACGGAGGTGCGCAGAGGTAGGAGATTTGTAGCTTCTTCAATAGTCACAGTTAATAATTACGAATATGGATATTTCTGGTATTTCTACCAAGATGGCTCAATAGAATTTGAAGCAAAATTAACCGGAATAGTTTTGACCTTAGCTGATAAACCAGGAGCACCACATCCCTCCGCTACGGAATTAGAACCGGGATTATGGGCTCCGTATCATCAACACATACTCTGTGCGAGATTAGATTTAGATATCGACGGCGCTGAAAATAGCGTGGCCGAAGTTGAATCGTTTGCGCATCCACAGGGTGAAAAGAATCCATATGGCGGCGCCTATGAGACTCGTGAAACCATTTTTAAAAATGAAACAGAAGCGCAGAGATTAATTGATCCTATTAAGAGTAGGTTTTGGAAAATAGTTAATCCAAATAAGAAAAACCATGTGAACCAGAGCGTGGGATATAAGTTGATTTCGGGACATACTACTTATCCATTAGCTTTAGAGAATTCAGTGCTCGGCAAGCGTGCTGGTTTTATGTTTAAGCATTTATGGGTTACTCCAAATAAAACCGAAGAGCGCTATCCAGCAGGTGATTACCCTTTTCAACATGAAGGTGGCGCAGGGTTACCTGAATGGACTAAGCAGAATAGATCAATTGAAAATACGGATCTAATTCTGTGGCATGTTTTTGGCACTAATCACATACCTCGAACCGAAGATTGGCCAGTGATGCCGGTGGAACGTACGGGATTTCATCTCAAGCCAAGTGGCTTTTTTAGAAGAAGCCCCGGAATTGATGTCGCCGCATCTGAGCCGGTCGAAAAGAACTGCCACTAACAGCGCATTCTAATTTTGGTTGCAGTAGGCGCAACCAAGGCATTGCCACACATAGGGCACAGCAAAATAGCATTACACCATGTCCACCACTGAAATCTGGCAAGAGCGCGCGAACAAAGTAAAAGTCAATGGAAATATTTTCATTGATGGCAAATCTCAACCTGCCGCATCCGGTAAGACCTTTGAAGATTTTTCACCAACTCTAAACAAGGTAATCGGCGAAATTGCATCAGGCGACCAAGTAGATGTAAATAATGCTGTCGCATCCGCAAAGCGCTCTTTTGATTCTGGAATTTGGTCAGAAATGAATCCGCGCGACAAAAAAGCCATCATGTTACGTTGGGCAGAATTATTAAATCAACATCGTGACGAATTGGCATTGCTTGAAACATTAGATGTGGGAAAACCAATCAGTGACTCACTAGCTGTAGATACCAGAAACTCAGCGCGCGTTATTCAATGGTATGCGGAAGCAATTGATAAAACATACGATGAAATTGCACCAGCGCCAAGGAATGCCCTTGCCATGATTACCAGAGAACCCTTGGGTGTAGTTGGCGCGATAGTTCCTTGGAATTACCCAATGAGTATTACCTCTTGGAAATTAGGTCCGGCATTAGCGATGGGCAATTCCATAGTGATAAAGCCAGCAGAGAATTCATCCTTAACTGCAATCCGTATGGCTGAACTAGCAGTAGAAGCTGGATTACCAGAAGGTGTTTTCAATGTAGTTCCTGGCCTTGGCCAAGAAGCTGGAAGTGCGTTAGCAAAGCACATGGATGTTGCCAAGATTGCCTTTACGGGCAGCGGACCTACTGGCCGAAAAATGATGCAATACGCCGCAGAATCAAATTTAAAACAAGTTTCACTTGAATTAGGTGGCAAGAGTCCGCAAGTGGTTCTAGCTGATTGTAAGAACTTGAAATTAGCAGCAGAAACTATTGGTTGGGCCATTTATTACAACGCCGGACAAACTTGTAACGCCTCATCCAGAGTTATCGTTGAATGCGCCGTAAAAGATGAGCTTTTCCACCATCTAAAGGAATTTGCTAAAACCTTCAAAGTGGGCAATCCATTAGATCCGCAAACTCAAATGGGTCCAATAGTCTCTAAATTGCAAAGAGATCGCGTAAATGCTTATTTAGAGTTAATTGGTAAAAATGGGGAAGAAATTCTCTTTGGTGGCAACCCTGTAACTGGTGATAATTTATTTATTTCACCTACTTTAGTAACCAATGTTTCTAACAATTCCCGTTTGGCCCAAGAAGAGATTTTTGGACCTGTTTTAGTAGCAATTGAAGCGAAAGATGAAATTGAAGCACTGCAATTAGCTAATGATACGGAGTATGGATTAGCCGCATCAGTGTGGACCGACAATGTGGCCAAGGCACATAATTTTGCACGTAAGTTGCGCGCTGGAACAGTTTGGATAAATACCTTTGATGCTCTGGATGTGATCACTCCTTTCGGCGGATTTGGTGCATCAGGTACAGGTAGAGATAAATCGCTTCATGCTTTAGATGCTTATAGCGCGCTAAAGACAACTTGGGTGGATTTATCTTGAATCTCAAAGTTATTGGAAAGCAAATTGATAGGCAAGAAGAAATCCTTACTCCTGCGGCTTTGCAATTAATTGAAAAACTTCATGTAGAACTCAATACAAAGCGGTTAGAGCTTTTAGAGATTCGTAGCGCGCGAATCAAAGAGATTGCTAATGGGAAAGAGCTAAGTTTTCTGCCCCAAACAAAATCAATCCGTGATGATCTCTCCTGGAAAGTGGCTCCACTAGCTCCTGGATTGATTGATCGAAGAGTGGAAATTACTGGGCCTACTGAGCGGAAAATGACGATAAATGCGCTTAATTCAGGTGCAAGAGTCTGGCTTGCAGACCAAGAGGATTCGACCACTCCTAATTGGGAGAACGTAATACAAGGTCAAATCAATTTAAATGATGCCATCAGAGGCACTATTGAATTTACCAATGATGCTGGCAAAAAATACCAGCTGCGTAAAGATGCTCCGTTAGCCACAATTGTGATGAGACCTAGAGGATTTCACCTTCCAGAAAAGCACATACTGGTAAATGGTGAAGTCACTTCAGGGTCTTTCGTTGATTTTGCACTTTATATGGTCGCAAGCGCTAAGTTACAAATTAAAAATGGTTTAGGTCCTTACTTTTACTTGCCAAAACTAGAGTCGCATTTAGAGGCTCGTCTTTGGAACGATGCATTCAATATGGCACAAGATTTCCTAGAAATTCCTAGAGGCACAATCAGAGCCACAGTGCTTATCGAAACTTATCCAGCTGCATTTGAAATGGACGAAATTCTTTACGAATTACGCGAACATTGTTCAGGTCTAAATGCAGGACGTTGGGATTTCATGTTTAGTGTAATCAAGACGCATAGAACAAGTGGCCCAGACTTTGTATTGCCAGAACGAAACTCGGTAACGATGACAGTTCCATTTATGCGTGCCTACACCGAACTACTGGTGCAAACTTGCCATAAGCGAGAAGCATCTGCCATTGGTGGCATGGCCGCATTTATTCCAAGTTCAGATCCTCAAATCAATGAGACAGCTTTTGCCAAAGTAAAAGCAGATAAAGCTCGCGAAGCAGGAGCTGGTTTTGACGGATCATGGGTGGCGCATCCAGGAATGGTGGAACTTTGCAAGAGCGAATTCACCGAAGTTTTAGGCCAGAAGCCAAATCAAATTGATAAGAAACGTGAAGAGGTCTTGATTACGGAAGCCGATTTATTAAATGTTAAATCCACTCCCGGTTCAATTACCGAAGCTGGATTGAGAAATAACATCAGCGTTGCTATCCAATATCTAGAGAGTTGGTTGCGCGGAGTAGGCGCAGTGGCGATCTTCAACTTAATGGAAGATGCAGCCACCGCAGAGATCTCACGAAGCCAAATTTGGCAGTGGATTTATAACCGCAGCACGCTTGATGATGGCCGAATAGTCACCAGAGAGCTAGTCGCAGAGCTAGTCACAAGTGAAGTAAAGAAGCTAGGCGATACCAACCGTTACCAAGAGGCGGTAGCCACTTTTAACGCTTGTACTTTAAGTGAAGAATATTTGGACTTTTTAACGCTTCCTGCCTACGAAAAAATGCCTTAGTAATTTCCTTTATTGAACAAGGTTGCAATTTCTGATGCAGCGCTACGTAGAGTTGGCGATAACGTTTTAATTTTCTCTTTTGAATTATTAAATGTTGGTAAAGTGACATTTAAATAAGCAATACTCCGTCCAGCTCGGTCTTGAATCGCTGCAGAGATGCCACACCATTCTTCACGATGCTCTTTGTAATTAATGGCGATACCAGTAACTCTGGCTTCTAAAATTTCTTTTTTTAATTGCAATGGTTTGGTGATAGTGTATTTAGTGAGTGGCGGCAATTTCTTTTTTAAGTATTCGTTTAATTCGTCATCTGAAAGCGTGGCTAAATACAATTTTCCAACCGATCCACAATGCAAGGGCACTACCATTCCAGCAAGGTCAACTTGAATAGGAGAGTTTGATCTAACTTGATCCATAACGATCAATTCGCCTCTGGTTGCAATCTCCAGAAATGCACTGCCATTGGTTTTGCTGGCAACTTTCTCAAGTAAAGGCCTAGCTCGACGAACAAAACTTGAGTTATCGGTTGCGGCTGCTAATCTCAAAGCACCAGGCCCAACTTTGTAGGTGCCAGTAATCTCATTGCGTTCTGCTAATTCAAACGCCACCAAAGTTTTCATTAAACGCCAGGCAGTAGCTCTATTAACCTTTGCGGCTTTCGCTAATTCCGGAATTGTTGGCGGCGATGAATAAGAAGCGAGCGCATCTAATAGGCCAAGCGCTCTCTCTACAGATTGCACTCGTTGCGTCATGTGAACCACCGTTTCATTTGTGGGGAGAATTTAACCCAAATTCATTAAAAATACAGCCTAAGTCCTTTCGCACGATATGAACCAGGTGTACTTTCTCGCCATTCCAATGAGGGAAGGCAGCGCAGTTGAAAATTAAGGCAGCGGTATTAGATGCAGTCGGCAAGGAATTTAGAGTTGCTGACGTAGAAATTGATAAACCAAAAGCAGGAGAGATACTTGTAAAGATTGCTGCTAGTGGTCTATGCGCAAGTGATTTAAATGCTATTGATGGCAAGCGAAAGTTAGTGCCTTTTCCAGCTGTGATTGGTCACGAAGCTTCCGGAGTGGTTGCCGAAGTCGGTGCCGGCGTTACAAACATTTCGGTTGGTGATCACGTAGTGCTATCTATTGTGCCAAATTGTGGAGAATGTGAATGGTGCAAGCGAGGTATTCCAAATTATTGCGCTACGGCAGGAGATGCCATGTCTGCAGGTGGTTTATTTGATAAAACCAGCAGACTTACCGAAAACGGCGAAAAACTAAATCAATTTCTCTGCATAGCATCTTTTGCCGAGTATGCAGTTGTCCCAGCAAGTGGCGCGGTCGTAATTCCTAAAGAGATGCCACTTGATAGAGCCGCGCTTTTGAGTTGTGCAGTATTAACTGGTTACGGTGCAGTGGTAAATACCGCCAAAGTAAAACCGGGATCTTCTGTTGCAGTCTTTGGTTGTGGTGGCGTTGGATTAAATAGCGTTCAAGGGGCTCGATTAATCGGCGCTAAAACCATCATTGCCGTTGACATAAGTGATGAGAAACTTGAAATTGCCAAAAAGCTTGGCGCAACCCATACCGTCAACTCAGCAAAAGAAGATCCGGTGGCATTTGTAAAGCAGGTCTGCGGCGGCGCGGACTATGTTTTTGATGCCTCTGGTCGTGAAGCGACCATCTCTCAAGCCTGGCTTGCAACCGGGGTCCAGGGTCAGCTGACCTTGGTGGGCCTTTTAAAAAATGGTGCTCAATTAACGATAGATGCCGGCCCCTTTGTAAATGAGCAATCGATAAAAGGCTGCTATTTTGGTTCAGCTAACCTCCAAAAGGACGTCATTTCGTTAGTAAAAAGTTATCTTTCGGGGGAGCTATTCCTAGACGAACTCATCAGTGAGCGCATAGGTTTAGGCAGTCTTAATGAGGCCGTCAGTAGATTGAGGGCAGGTGAGGGGGCCAGGAACGTATTGGTCTTTGACTGACCATTCATCCCCAAAGATTTCCAAATTCTGAAAATTTATCACGTGAGTTTTCAGGGTATGGGATACAACTTAATAAAACCCACAATAAAAATAAGGAGAAATGAGTGAAGATTTCAAAACTAGGAAAGGTTGTTCTAGTTGCGGCGATTTCAACATCGCTTGCACTGCCAACTTTGACTTCAGCCACTGCAGCAAGCAAATTTGCTACAGCGACTAGCGCTTCTCAAGCTGGCGGACTTACTGGTCTTGCAAATGAGTGCCGCAAAGAAGGACAGTTAAACGTAATCGCATTGCCACATTACTGGGCAAACTATGGCGATATGATCGAAGGATTTAAGAAGAAGTACGGCGTTAAGGTAGATGAAGCTGATCCAGAGGGTTCATCACAAGATGAAATCGATGCTTCAAATCGTCTAAAGGGAACTAACCGTGCACCAGATGTATTTGACATCGGTCTTGCAGTTGCTGGTAAATATGTTGGAACTGGAACATTTGCACCTTACAAAGTTCGTAACTGGGCAAATAATCTTGGCTCATCAGCAGTACCATCAGCTGAATACACACCTAACTACACCGGCACCATGACTATTGGTTATGACGGATCACTTGGCACAATTACCAAGCTTGATGATTTGTTGAAGCCAGCATTCAAGGGCAAAGTAACTATTAACGGTGATCCACAAGGTTCATCTGCTGGCTTGAACTCAATCTTCATGGTGAACCTAGCTCTAGGTGGAACTCTTGATGATATTTCACCAGCTGTAGCTTGGTTTAAGAAGTTAAAGCAGGCAGGTAATTTCATTAACGTAAACCCAACACAAGCAACTATTGCTTCTGGCCAAACACCAGTTGTGATGGACAATGGTTATATTTCAGCTGGTATTGCAAAGGAATTTGCAAAGGCTGGAAAGACCTGGAAGATGTTCACCCCAGCATCACTAGGTTCAACATATAACTCAGCAGTTTCTGCTTGGGCACCACACCCAGCTTGCGCACGTCTATGGTTGGAATATTCATTAGGCGAAGAAGGCGCAGCTATTTGGGCAGTCGGCGGAGCTACACCAACTCTTTGGATCTGGATGGTTAAGACAGGTCGTGCACCTGCCGCAGGTCTTGCAGCGATTGGTAAGAGCAAGGTTGCACCTTTGAAGGCAACTTCAGATCAGTCAGCCAAGGCTCGTGCTTACTTGAAGACTGCTTGGCCGGATGCAGTTGGAACTAACTAATAAAAGCTAGTTTCTAACTAAATGGCAGAAGTTCAATACCAGGGAACCGGTTCCGCAAAAAGCGGAACCGGTTCTCGGTATTGGCGTAAAAAAAGTCCATATCTAGGCGTGCTTCCATTTTTTGCATTTACCAGTGTTTTTTTGCTTTACCCAACATATAGCGTAGTAACTGGTGCATTTCGTAGCGAAGATGGAAAATTTAATCCAAGTAAAGTATCTGAATTAATCAATACCAAAGCGGTAAGAAATGCATTTTCGAATTCATTAGAAATTTCAATAAAAACTGCAGTACTCGGCGCAATTCTGGGTGGACTTTTTGCGTGGGCACTCACCACAGGCAAACCTGGTGGAATCTTCTATCGAATTTCGGTAGCTCTTTCCTCTGTGCTTGCACAATTTGGTGGCGTGATGCTTACCTTCGCTTTTTTGGCAACTTTTGGATTTAATGGCGTGGTCTCATCGCTGGCTGTAAAACTAGCCCCAGATAGCTTTTTGGCTCAATCATCATGGCTCTACACCATTAATGGTTTAGCAGTGGTCTATACATTTTTTCAGATCCCATTAATGGTTTTAGTCTTTTTGCCAACCATTGATAATATGAAACCACAATGGCGCGAAGCTTCAGATTCATTAGGCGGAAGTCCAATTGAATATTGGAGACGTGTAGGCATACCCGTATTAACACCATCATTCTTTGGTGCCATGTTGCTACTTTTTGTTAATTCTTTTTCAGCTTATGCGACCGCGGCTACATTAATAAACATGTCAGATTTCTTGACCCCTTTACAAATTGGCAATGCGCTCTCAAGCGAAGTGGGTGGCGCTAATCCTCAAGAAGCTAAAGCACTTTCGATGTTTATGGTGATTGTGGTTGTAATTGCAATGGCCATTTATGCGCAGATTCGCAGACGTGTTAGTCGTTGGGAGTCATCACGTTGAAGCGAACCTGGAAAGTTAAGAGCTGGCGTTATTTTATTATTGCAATTGTGGGGCTCTATTTATTGCTACCGCTTTATTCAATGTTTGATTTTTCCACCAAGCCATTTACTTTCTTCCAAAAAGGTCGCACTTTAGATGCTTGGAAGGTAATCCCTAGTCAGCCTGATTTGATGATCTCCATTGTCAGATCAGTGGTAAGTGCGGCGATTGTGATGTTTTTGATTTTGGTACTAATTGTTCCAACCGTGGTTTGGGTGCATTTAAAATTACCGAAGCTAAAGAGAGTAGTAGAGTTAATTTGCTTGATTCCTCTGGCAATTCCAGCCATCGTAATTGTGGTTGGAATCGCGCCGCTTTATCGTTGGATCTCGATACACGTCACTGAATCTCCAATTACTCTTTCCTTGGTTTATTCAATGCTGATTTTGCCCTACACATATAGATCGTTATCAGCTGCCCTTGATGCTGCAGACATTCATACTTTGGCGGAAGCAGCTCGAACCCTGGGAGCTTCCACAACTCGAATGATGGCTGGAGTCATCATGCCGACACTTCGCACCGGTATTTTGAATGGCTCATTTATCGCGATTGCTCTGGTCTTAGGCGAATACACCATTTCAACATCTAAAACTTCCTTTTGATTCTTCTTCTGGGGAATCGCTAATAGCAAGATCAATACGAAAATAATTGAGGCTAGGGATACTGCAACTGCGACATTGCCACTGGTACGACCAATCTGGGCAAT
>JBJTCN010000013.1:0-9043 GCA_046091905.1 Candidatus Nanopelagicaceae bacterium | reverse complement strand
ATCGCGAGCAGCACGTTCAGCCAAACGGGATCGTGCATCGCGATATCGTCGTTGAGGAAGAGCAGGAACTCACCGCGGCTCGAGGCTGCACCGAAATTGGACTTCCTCGAGAAGTTGAACGGGCGGGGAATCGGCTCGGTGACGCGAACCCGGTCGGGGTCGAGCAGGCGCGCGGCGTCAAGCCGCTCCCGATCCGTCTGCGGGTCGGGAACCACCAGCACCTCGATGTTCGCGTAGTCGGTCCGCTCGACCAGATCGCGGACGACTCCTTCGAGCAGCGAGCGCTCCTCACCGCCAACGGTGGCCACCGGAGCGTTGCTCGGAATGATCACGCTGACCAGGGGGTCACCCTGCACGCGTCGGCGCACGCGGTAGACGCCAGGCGACGGGCCATGCCCGACGATGGCGTCGATGCCCACCCGATCGCAGTGCTCCTGCACTGCGCGGACGCCAGCGTCGAAGGCATACGTCTTGGCCTCCGGGCTGGAAACGGTCGACCCTGGCGCCACCTTCCATCGATACAGCGACCGAGGCACGTGACGGATGACTCGGGCTTGCTCGCCGACCCGGAGGACGAGGTCGTGATCCTGGGCTCCATCGAAGCCGGCTCGGTAGCCCCCAACCTCGTGGACGAGACTCTTCCTGAAGACCGAGAGGTGGTTCGCGTAGTTCTGGCTGCGCATGCGCTCGGGTGACCAGCCAGGCTTCCAGAGGCGCACGTACCGGTTGATGCCGACGCTCCAGACGAGCTCATCCGAGTAGGCGTAGTCGAGATCGGGCTCCGAGGCGATGAGCTCCGCCATGACCTCGAGCGCGTCCGGCTCGAGCTCGTCGTCGTTGTCGAGAAGCGCGATGAACGTGCCGGTGGCAAGGGCTAGGGCATCGTTGGTGGCCGCGACGATGCCACCGTTGGACTCCCGATACGCAACCTGGATCCGAGCATCCTCGGCCTCCAACGCACGCAACCTGTCGCGAACCCACTCGCGGGGCGACCGATCCTCCACGAGACACCACTCCCATTCACCGCAGACCTGCCCGAACACCGACTCGATGCACTCCTCGAACCCCCGTCGTGGCGGCTCGTAGACCGGCGTGATGATCGAGAAGAGGGGCGTCACTCGTCCTCGTGCGCCACGCGCTTGCTCTCAACCCGAAGCGCAACCTCGGCGATCATGTTCTTCGCCCGCTTGCCCGCAACGCGCCAGGGTCGGCGCGCCAAGTAGCGCAGCCGATCGTTCTCCCTGAGGAGGAATTCGACCGTCCGCTCCTGCGCCGCGCTGCCAATAAGGGCATCGCGCAACTCCCAGATCTCGAGACGGAGACGCGCGTTCTCATCCTCGAGCGCCTTCAGGCGACTCGCGGTATCGACGGTCTCGGGCTCGGGATTGCTCGGCATCGGGGTGGCAGGCGGATTCGGCGGATGGAATTACGGCGCCTGCCCAGTGTACGCAGCCCACGGGCCATATCCTTGTCTCATGAGCCACGTCGTGGTCGTCACCTCCGAGCGAATCGACGCGCACCCAGCGGGTCCGGGCCTGCGCGCCCTCGGCCTCGCCCGCGGTCTATCCCACCACGGCCATGACGTCGAAGTCGTGGCCCCGTCTTCAGTGGCGACCGTCGCCGGCCTCCGGATGATCGCACCGTCCGGCCTCGCGAGCGCCGCGCGAACGGCTGATGCGATCATCATCCCTGCCTCGCTCGTCGGCGCCTGCCCACTGGCGCTCAAGGCCTCATCGCTCTGCGTCGACTTCGCTGGGCCGTTCCCCCTCGAGGCGATCGCCAGCGGAGCGGACCCCGGCACCGTTCGGCGCGCCGAGGAGGCTGCGGTGTTTGCCACCACGAACGCCGACCTGATCATCTGCGCACACGAGCGGCAAGTCGCTTACTCGCGGGAACTCTGCGACCGTCACGGGCGACCCATTGAGAGCGCTGACCGGCGCTACGTTCTGGTGCCCTTCGGAATCCCCGACAAACTCGGCCGTGCCGCGGTGTCCCCGTCGCATCGGGCCGACGATGACACCTCGCTGCGACTGGTCTGGCCGGGAGGCATCTGGGACTGGCTGGACCCCTTCATCGCCGTCGAGGCTCTCCGCGGACTGCCCGACCGCATCTCCATCGACTTCTGGGGCACCCAGAGCCCCGACCCCAGCGCTCCCCGCATGCAAGCGGCTGAGCGACTTGCGCGCACCGTCGAGGATCGCGGAATGCAGCATCGGGTGCGCATGGTCGGCTGGGTTCCTCCCGAGGAGTTCGACCATCGCCTCTCGACGTTTGACCTTGCCGTGACGTTCGACCACGCGGGCGTCGAAGCCACGCATGCCTTCAGAACGCGCCTTCTCCACGCTTTGTCTCATGGCGTCCCGACGCTCGCCACCCGCGGCGAGTTCGTCGCCGATCTGGCCGCAGGTGAAGGAGCCGGCTGGGTCTGCGAGCCGGGCGATGCGGACGGACTTCGGCGCGTGATCGCCGAACTCGACTATGACCGAGCAGCGATCCGACGGGCATCGGCGAGCGCTCTGAGCGTGGCCAAGCGCTTTGACTACGACCTACTCGTCGAGCCGCTTCACCTCTGGCTCGGGAATCCCGAACGATTCAGACTGCCCCGACGCGACAAGCCGCCGCTCGCATCACGGGTGCGCCGAGTGCTGCGCCAGTTCGCTGCCTGACGTGGCTCGGTAGGCCACGGTCCCCATCCAGACCAGAGCGACTGCAGCCCCGGCCACGAAGGCGAGCTCGGCCTTGACGAAGATATCGACGTCGACCAGCAGCATGATGACGACGAAGACGGCGACCGAGGCAACCCACGCGAGGGCGGTCACCGCGTAGCGCCTGAGGGCGATCAACGCCTGGGCGAGGGTGAGCGCGGTGACCATGAGGCAGACGCCTGCGGTCAGCGTGGCCAACGAGACACCGGTCAGCGTGAAGTTTTCGCCGAACAGGACCCGTCCGATCGCCGGGGCGATCGTCAGCGCGACGAGAACACCGACGACGCTCGCGCCGAGGACGATGACGACCAGCCTGAAAAGTCCCGTCCGAAACTCCTGCACCCGGCCCTCTCCAAGCAGCCCGGCGAGCTTGGGAAGCAGCGCCGCCTGCACCGCCTGGAAAAGCAGCAGCGGGATGCGGGCGATGAAGATGCCGGCGATGAACGCGCCGAGCGCGGCGTTCTGCGCCGGCGAAGCCAGCAGGCTGGCACCGATGTAGGCGGAGTAGCTGAGCGCCTGGGCGAAGGTCGAGCCGAGCAGAAGCCAGCCTATGGCCGTCGACAGCTCGCTCACCGGGGCCGGAGGACCCGGCTCGGCGAGACCCCGGGCACCGGCGAGGCCGAAGAGCACGGCGATGTAGGGAACGACGGCGAAGACGAGCCCTAACCACCCGAGCGTCGCGAAGCCGAGAAAGGCCAGCCCCGCGGCGAGGACGGCGCGACCGAGTCCGTCCATCCCGACGATGATGCCGTACCGCCCGAAGCGCCCGTTGCCGCTCAGCGTGCCGCGAGCGAGCGACATGATCGCGAAGCCGACGAGGACGATGATCAGCGCCGGGAAGAGCTCGTCGGCGGACCTCAGGAGGCGCTCTTCGATCGGCGAGCGAGCGAGCAGAAGGACGGCGACGACTCCGAGCACGAGGAGCGTCGAGAACCCGAGGGCCGTGATGATGAGCGGGCGCCCACCCTGTCCCCGCGCCTTGCGATGCGCGAGGGCTCGAGCCACTTCTTGCTCCAGGGGCAGGAAGAGGCCCGGTGCGAGTACGACGGTCGTGACCCAGAGGCCGTTGAGCGCCGCGTAATCGACGGAACCCAGCATACGGAACGCGAGGATCTGGAAGACGTAGGTGGCGACGCCGTTGACAAGCAGGCCGGCACCGACCGGAATGGTGCCGCTCGGGAGCGTAGCCAGCGCCGCGGTGAGCCGTCCGCGTTCCCGAGAGACTTCCATCGATCAGCCTCTGAGCTCGGCCTCGCACCGCTCCGCAAGCGCGGCGGTGATGCGCTCGCGAGCCTCGGTGGCCTCGTCCTCGGTAAGGGTGCGGTCGTCGGCCTGGAAGGCGAGGCGGATGGCGATCGAGGCGCGATCCTCGCCGAGCCGCTCGGCGTCGCAGTAGACGTCGAAGACCTCGGCATCCGTGAGGAGCCCGCCGCCGGCCTCGTGGCATACGGCGATGAGGTCGGCGGCGGCGACAGTGGAGGCGACGACAACGGCGATGTCCTGGTGCACCGGCGGGAACGCCGACAAGCCGGCGAAGCGCGCGACACTACCGGTGAGCACAGCCAGCGCCGCGAGGTCGAGGTCGGCGATGGCACAGGGGCCGTCGAGCTCGAGGCCAGCGGCGAGCGCCGGGTGCAGCTCGCCGGCCACGCCGATCGTCGTCCCACCCACGGTGATCGCGGCGGCGCGGCCCGGGTGGAGCAGCGGGTGGTCGGCGATCGGTGCGCGCTCGGCGGCGAGGCCGAGCCGGCCGAGTAGGCTATCGACGACGGCGAAGACGGTCGAGGCATCGCACGGACTGCCCGCGCCGAGCCAGCCCATGCCACCGAGATGGCCGGCGACGGCCAGGCCGAGGCGGAGGGCCTCGACAGCGAGGCCGTCGGTGCCACCCGGCGCGTACACCCGGCCCACCTCGAAGACGTGCACGTCGCGCTCGCCGACCGCGCGGTTGCGCAGCACGACGTCGACGAGGTCGGGCAGGAGCGACGTGCGAAGCTCGGACAGGTCGGCCGAGAGGGGGTTACGAAGCGCGACGGCGGACCGGTCAACCAAGCCGTAGCGGGCGCGGCGCTCGGGATCGCCCAGCGAGACGGTGACGACCTCGTGCAGGCCGGCGCCGGCCCAGTGCTCCTCGACGCGGCGGCGCAGGCCCTGGGGGTGCGTCTCGCCGCCGAGGCCCGGCGGGATGCGCGGCAGCTCGGTCGGCACGTGCGCGAGGCCGTGGACGCGGCCGATCTCCTCGATCAGGTCGATCTCGCGCGTGGCGTCGAGCCAGCGCCAGAAGGGCGTCGTGCAGGTCCACGCGCCGTCGACGCGGGCCGGGTCGAAGCCGAGCCCGGTGAGGATGCGCTCCGACTCGACCGGCTCGACGTCCATGCCGAGCACCTCCCCCACGCGCTCCACGCGCAGGCGGATCGGATTCGGCTCGGGCAGCGCCTCGTGGACGTCCTGGGGGTCGGCCAGCATCTCGCCGCCCGCCCACGCCACGATCAGCTCGGCGGCGCGCTGCGCGGCGATCGGCGCGAGGTGCGGGTTGACGCCCTTCTCCCAGCGGTTCGAGCCATCCGTGCGCAGGCCGAGCGCACGCGTGGTGCGCTGGATGCCGCTGCGCTCGAAGGTGGCCGACTCGAGCACCACGTTCGTCGTCTCGTCGGTGATCTCCGAGGCCGCGCCGCCCATCACGCCGGCGATGCCGCTCGGCCCATCGGCGTCGGCGATCACCAGCACGTCGCCTGTCAGCTCGCGGTCCTTGCCGTCGAGCGTGACGACCCGCTCGCCATTCTTCGCGAGGCGGGCGGTGAGGGTGCGGCCGGGGATGCAGTCGGCGTCGTAGACGTGCAACGGGTTGCCCAGCTCGTGCATCACGTAGTTGGTGACGTCGACCACGTTCGAGATCGGGCGGATGCCGGCGGCGGCCAGGCGCTGGCGCACGCGGAACGGCGACGGGCCGATCGCGACGCCGCGGAAGCCGCGTGCCGTGAAGCGCGAGCAGCGATCCCAGGCCTCGATGCCGACCTGCACCAGATCGGCAGTCGTGCCCGACGCGGCCGGCGCCGGATCCGCACCTGGCACGGGGGCGAGATCGAGGCCGTGCAGGACGGCGACCTCGCGGGCCATGCCGTACACGCTGAGGCAATCGCCGCGGTTCGATTCCACCGAAAGGTCCAGCACCGCCTCGTCGAGCGCAACGTGATCGGCCAGGAATGAACCCACCTCGAAGCCCGCCTCGGCCGGCAGCACGATGATGCCGTCGTGGTCGTCGGACAAGCCGAGCTCGCGCTCGGACAGCATCATCCCGTCCGACGTCTCACCCCGCAGCTTCGCCTGCTTCAGCGGCGCCTCGGCACCCGGCAGGAGCGCGCCCGGCAGGGCCACCACCACCATGTCGCCGATCTGGAAGTTCGTCGCGCCGCAGACGATCTGCCGCGGCTCCGCATCCCCCGTCTCCACCCGACACAGGCGCAGGCGATCCGCATGTGGATGCTTGTCGCAGTCCGCCACCCGACCGAGCACGAAATGGCCGTGATTGTCGCTCTCGTCCGGGGCGCCCGGTCGCAGGATCCGCTCGACCTCGAAGCCCGACGTGATCAGACGCTCCGCCAGAACCTCCGCGGAGCCGTCGAATGCGACGAAGTCGCGAAGCCAAGACAGGGGAAGGCGCACGTGGGGAGTGTATCGGCGGGGCGGCGGGAGACCGGTTCAGTCCAGACGTGCGAATCGTCCTCATCACCGCCGGCGCCTTCATCGGCCCGCAGGTCCACGACCTCGTGCGATAGCTTGGCCAGTGGGCGATCGTCGTCGACGACCTCTCGAAGGGGTGCCATGACAACCTGCCAGCCGACGCCGACCTCCGGGTGGTCGATATCGCCGACCAGGCGACCATCCTCGGGGCTGGCTGACGAACTCGGACCGATCGAGGCGGTCGTCCACTGCGCCGCCAAGGGATGCCCGATGGCCTTCACGCCCACCGGCGACGCGATCTACGGCGAGGATACTCCCGGCCCCACCCCCGAGACGTCACCCACTGAGCCGGGCGCCCCCTGCGGCCCATCAAAGCCGGGGCCGAGATCTGCAGCCGCCTCTGGGCTCACCACGACGGCCTCCCACACGCCATCCTCCGCCTCGGCAACGTCTACGGACCGCGCCAGCGCGGCGACGGCGAGGCCGGCGTCGTGGCCATCATCGCCGAGCGACTCCGCGACCGGCAGCCCATCACCCTCTACGGGCACGGCACGCCGACCCGCGACTACGTGCACGTCGCTGACGTCGCCCGCGCCCTCGTCGACGCTATCGGCACCAGCGGCACCTCCAACATCGCCACCGGCGTCGAGACCAGCGTGCGGGAGGTCTACGACCTCGCCCGCACCGCCTTCGACGGCCGCATCGAAGGCGAGCCGCTGCTGGCCGATCTGCGGCCCAGCGAGCTCTCCGCCTCGTGCCTCGACATCAGCCGCGCCCGCGATGCGCTCGAGTGGATCCCCGAGATCACCGTCGACGAGGGGATCCCGGCGACCGTGCGCGCGCTCGCCGGGTAGCGTGGGCTCAGCCCGCGAACTGCCCGAGGAACCGCGTGTCGTTGTCGAACAGCATGCGGATGTCCGGGATCCCGTGGCGGAGCATGGCGACCCGCTCGATCCCGACGCCGAAGGCGAACCCGCCCCACTCCTCGGGGTCGATACCGACGTTGACGAGCACGTTGGGGTCGACCATGCCGGCGCCGAGGATCTCCATCCAGCCGTCGCCCCACGACACGTCCACCTCGACGCTTGGCTCGGTGAAGGGGAAGAAGCCCGAGCGCATGCGGATCTCGCGGTCCTCGCCGAACAGCCGGCGCGCCATGTGCTCCAGCGTGCCCTTCAGGTGCGCGAGCGTGACGCCCTTGTCGATCAGGAGCCCCTCCACCTGGTGGAAGATCGGCGAGTGCGTGGCGTCCTGGGTGTCGCGTCGGTAGACGCGCCCCGGGCAGATGATCGCGATCGGCGGCTCCTGCTCCTGCATGACGCGCACCTGAACGGGCGAGGTGTGCGTGCGCAGAAGGACGCCGTCGGCGACCCAGAGGGTGTCGGAGTCGGCCTTGGCCGGGTGGTCGTCGGGGATGTTGAGGGCGGTGAAGTTGTTGAACTCCGTCTCGACCTCCGGCCCCTCGGCGATCGCGTAGCCCATGTCGAGGAAGATCTGCTCGATCTCGCGCCGGGTCTGCGTGAGGACGTGCAGGCCGCCGTGCGCCTGCGGTCGCCCGGGCAGGGTGACGTCGATGCGGTCGTGGGCGAGCGTGTCGGCGAGGGCGGCTCGCTCGAGCTCGGCCTGGCGCTCGGCCAGGCGCCGCTCGATCTCCTGCCGAGCCTCGTTGAGGCGCTTGCCGGCCGCTCCGCGCTCCTCCGGGGGCAGCGAGCCGACGTCGCGCAGGGCGAGCGGCAGGGGCGCGCTGCGCCCGACGGTGGCGATCCGCACCTCCTCGAGTGCCGGGAGATCACCGGCGGCGTCGACCTGCGCGAGCGCGTCGGCGAGAAGGGCATCGGGATCCAGCATCGGCCGGAGTGTATCGGGGCGGCGGGCTGCGGCGGGCCGGCGTCGGGTCAGGCGTGAGCCGCGAGGCGGTCGAGGATCGCACCGGCGATCCTGGCCTTCGGCGCCCGCTCGATCCGCATCTCGTCGTCGGACCCGACGAGGACGACGGCGTTCTCGTCCGCATCGAAGCCCTGACCGGGCTGCGAGACGTCGTTGAGCACGATCAGTTCGACGCCCTTGCGCTCCAGCTTGCCGCGCGCCCGCTCGACGTCCTCCGAGTCCTCCGCCGCGAAGCCCACGATCGTCTGTCCGGGCCGCCGCGTGGCCGCGATGCCGGCCAGCACGTCGTCCGTCGGCTCGAGGCGCAGATCCCACGCGTCGGTGCGGGTGCGCTTCGTCGTCTGCGTCTCCGCCGGCCGGAAGTCCGCCACGGCCGCGGCCATCAGGATGATGTCCGCCGCGGGCGCCTCAGCCGCGCAGGCCGCGGCTAGATCGGCCGCCGTCGGTGCCTCGATCTGGCGACCGCCGAAGGGCCGCACCTGCGCGTTCGACAGGATGGTCGTCACCTCGGCGCCTCGGGCCAGCGCCTCGTTGGCGAGGGCGACGCCCATCTTCCCGCTCGAGCGGTTGCCGAGGAAGCGCACGCTGTCGAGCGGCTCGCGGGTGCCCCCGGCGGTGACCAGCACCTTCTTGCCAGCGAGACTGCCCTCGCCGAGCAGCATCCGGATCGCCTGGGCGATCTCGTCGGGCTGCGCGAGCCGGCCCGGCCCCTCCTCGCCCTCGGCGAGCTGCCCGGCGTCGGGACCCACGATCAGAGCACCGCGCTCCTC
>JBJTCN010000012.1:0-13231 GCA_046091905.1 Candidatus Nanopelagicaceae bacterium | reverse complement strand
TCTTCCCAAACTGCGCCGCGAAACTTATCTGCCAGGTAGTGAACCTCATCCATAACTACAAAGCCGAGATTAATTAGCGCGGCGGAATTGGTATACAACATATTGCGAAGCACTTCGGTAGTCATCACTAAAATATCAGCATCGCTATTGATGCTGTTATCGCCAGTTAAGAGTCCAACTCGTTCTTCACCGAAACGATCTACAAACTCTTGATACTTCTGATTCGAAAGCGCTTTTATAGGCGTGGTGTAGAAGCATTTTTTTCCTTGTTCGGTGGCTAAAAAGGCCGCAAATTCGCCAACGATAGTTTTACCTGCACCGGTGGGAGCTGCAACCAAGACCCCTTTGCCATCTTCTATTGAATGGCAAGCAGAAATTTGAAATTGATCCATGTCAAAATCAAAGGTTTCAAAGAAGGCCGTTGCTTTCGGGTGCTTATGCTTCTGTTTGACTGCAGCTAAGCGCTGGGCAGGAGTTAACTCTTCCATGTAGATAGCGATGATTCGGCAACTGAAATGGTGGCGGGTAACGGACCGATACGTTCACCATCTGCATAGCAAACCGCGTTAGATTCTAGGTAGATCTCTTTGGCTTGAATTATCTCTACCTGTGGATGTTCGATGTGTTTACCTTCGTAGACGGATGGGAAAATTTGAATAAATTCGCGCTTAGAAACTGGATTTAGAATCATCAAATCAATCAGACCATCGCTCATGTCTGCATTTGGACAGACCAGCATTCCCCCACCGTAAGAAGAGCCATTTCCCGCCGCAATCAACATTGCTTCCCGTTCATAACTTTTGCCATCTATAACAAACTTATATTCAAGTGGTTTGAATTTCGGCAATTCAATTGCCATTGCAACGTTGTACTTTGCAGGACCTTTTGGCCATTTCATCTGATTGGCACGTTCGTTTACTAAGGAATCAAAACCGGTAGATGCAATAGCGCCGAAGAATTCACCATCAACGCTGCCTAAATCAATTCGGACAGAATCAGAGTTAAGCGCTCTCCATAAGGGTTCTAGCGGTTTATCAGGGTTCCAGCCCAACGCTCTGACGAAATCATTTCCAGTTCCGGCAGGAATCGGAACCAACGTCAAATTAGTAGCAGCCGTGATTTGGATACACATATGCATCAATCCATCGCCGCCAACTGCAATTATGCCTGAGCAAGATGCAACTTCCCGCCTTAAATTTTCTTGTAGTTGTAGCGCGTTAGCACCGGTAATTAATCTGTATTCAGCTTTGCGATCAGCAAGAAAGTTTGAAACCTGCTGCCCTACCCGAGCGCCCTTGCCACGACCGCTGGTGGGATTAATCGCTAATAGCCACACGGCGTTTACGATCGTTAAGTAGTGCTATTCCGCCGGCTGCAAAATAGAGAATGTATAACGGAATCGCAAGGAGCATCATGGTCAATGGATCGGCAGATGGAGTGAATGCGGCAATAAATACCGTGATCCCAAATACCCATCCTCGCCAATGTTTCAAAATAGCAGATCCCGATACTGCGCCTAAAAGATTTAGAGTCACCAAGAAAACTGGTAGTTCAAAAGCTAGACCGAAGAGCAGGATGACTCTTAATACGAAATCAAGATAGTCCCCAAAGTTAATCAAGTTCTGTAATTGACTTGGCGTAAAGCCAAAGAGCACTCGGATTGCAACCGGAAGAATCAGATATCCAAGCGTGATGCCACCAGCAAAAAATGGCGTAGCTGCGGTTAAAAAGTAGAAGGCTCTTCGTTTTTCGTGCTTATGTAAACCTGGTGAGACGAAGGCCCACAATTGGTAGATCCAAAGTGGCGCAGTGACAATCAGTCCAGCAATTAGAGAAACCTTGATTTGCAGATTGATTGGACCAAGTACGCCGTTTATATAGAGCGCACCACACTGCTCCGAACCATTTCGTTGCGCTAAGTTTAAATCGCAAACCGGTTCGGCCAATTTCTGAACAATCTGGTTATAAAAAAACCAGTTAACCACGAATCCAACGCTAATTATGATTGCGGATTTGAAAATTCGCTCTCGGAATTCGGCTAGATGCTGAAGAAGCGGCATAGCGCCGCCGGTTGTACTAGCCACGAGTTAGTTGTCTTGAGAATCCTTCTTGTCCTCTTTAGGTTCCTCTTTCCCATCCTTCATTTCTGATTTAAAGATGCGAAGAGATTTCGCTACCGACTTTGCAGAGTCAGGTAGTCGCTTTGCCCCAAAGAGAATAACAAGCACTAATACTAATAAGAGGATATGAGTAGGTTCGCGTAAAAACATGGCTAAAGATTACTAGAGATATTGATTTTGGCTAGCCTGGATTCGAGCCAATAACGAGGCTCGTAGTTCGGGGTCTAGTAATTCAACCGCTCCTCCTAGGGCTAGAACTTGTGACAACAACCATTCCTTTGAGAAGTATTGAATATCGTCGAGCGCGCCTAGTAGCTCGCGGACGCGCCTTGCGCTCTGGTGCACCTTGATTCGAGTCATAAAAGGTTCACTATTTGTGGGAACGTGATTAGGGATTAGCTCCGAGCGCTCCAGAACTTGCAACTCTTCAATCTTAGAGATTTTAAATGTTCTGCGATCGTTAGCCAATTTGCAGAAAGCACGTAGGTAATGTTCGCTACCATCTCGATAAGTTTCAAATGGGATTATCTCACGCACTTTACCTTGATATTTGATACTAAGAACTCGGTTCTTCTGAATTGCATCGGTAATCTCTGGGAGCAAAATTTGAGTCACCGAAGGCTGGAATTCTACCTTGGCATTTAGCTTCTTTACTAAACGCTCCTTCAAGGAACCTGCGGCAGCGCTACCACGACTATGCAGAATCTCTAATCCAATTATTAGAGTTGCGATCTCGGTTTGAGTAAGCGAGCGAGGAGTTCTTAGCTCGTCCGCATTTCGGACAGTTACGAAACCATCCTCGAATTCAAATTCCATTAATTCAAGTGGTGTTTGACCTGGAAGACCACACATATAAAGCAGCCAGAGGTCCTTTTCAATTTCAGCTACCGATACCCCGAATCGCTTTGCAAGTTCGGAGATTGAAATACCCTGATGTTGAGAGATAAACGGAACAAGATCAATCAGACGTGTTAAACGCGGATTACTAGCCATGGAGCTTCGCCAATTCATTTAATGATTTAGTAACCGCGCTAACGATTTGAATCGGTTGTAGCACCACTACGTTAGGTGAGAATCTAAGTAATTGACTCACCGCGAAATCTTCAGAGATAAAGGAGCGCTTACAGGTCAACCACTCCTCATCTTCCGAGAGCACTAAGGCGTTAGAAGTTAGCTCTAATGAATAATCTCTGCGAATTTTGAAGAGCACCTCTACAGCTGGGAAATGGTTCTTTGGTAGAGAAAACTCAGGCTTCTGGAAGCTCTGCCTGCTTTTGGAAATCGTGCCATCGATGCGATCTAAGCGATAGCTGCGTTGCGCATTCTTATCTTGATCAATCGCATACAAATACCATCTGCCTTGTTGTGAATAGATTCCAAGTGGCGCCAATTTTTTATCCTCAATTTCAGCTTCGGCGTTGAGGTATTTGATTTGAATTACCTTGCTAGCTTCAATAGCCTCCAAGATATCCGTGATGTTGGCTGGCACATCTGCGATGGTTGGCGTAAGTGGCAGATCAGAGAAATCTGCATTTATGCCTAGCGATTGCAAACGCACTGAGGTTGAGCGAGCAAGATCTGAAAGCGCGCTCTCCTTCCAAGCTTCGGCAGCAAGAGCTAGCAGCGATACTTCTTCAGCGCTTAAATTACCCAAATCAAAACGATAGCGTTCAGGCAAAATTCGATAGCCAATCTCATCATCGAATAATGGATCGATACTCTTCATCTCTATTTCAATACCTAAGGCGCGTAGCTCTTCTTTATCGCGTTCGAACATGCGATCTGTTGCTTCGCTACTACCTTCGTATCCAGCAACTGCGTTAAATATTTGCGCCTTGGTTAAGTACTTCTTGGTAGCAAGCAGCGCAATCGTTAAATTAACTAGCCGTTCATTCTTCTCCGATGCCATATGCACCCTTCGAAGGTCGACGTCTTCTTGGTAGTAATTCGGTTCCCGGAGCAATCCGTCGGGCAAAGATAAGAAAACCAGTGTGTCCAATCATTCGATGCTCAGGGCGTACCGCCAAACCATCGTGATGCCAAGGTCTAACTAACGATTCAAAACTCTCCGGCTCAGTGAATCGAGCATCTTTCTTTAACGCCTCTGCGACGTTTGAAAGCTGGGTAGTTGTTGCAACATAAGCCATGTAAACGCCACCTGGCACCAGAACCTTTGCAGCTTGATCAATACATTCCCAGGGCATCAACATATCCAGGATTACGCGGTCGTACTGTTGCGCTAGCTCTTGCTCTTCCAAACTACCAATTGTTAATTTCCAATTATTTGGCAAGCCATTAAAGTAATGCTCAACATTTGATTTTGCATTTGCGGCAAACTCATCACGTCGTTCGACAGAATGAACTGAACCAGATGGTCCAACTGCACGAAGCAGAGAGAGAGTGAGCGCACCTGATCCGACTCCAGCTTCTAATACTCGAGCACCAGGAAAGATATCGGCGAAACCCACAATTAAAGCCGCATCTTTTGGATAAACAATGGTCGCACTGCGAGGCATTGTTAAAACATAATCAGTTAATAGCGGTTTAAAGGCCATGAATTTTTGCGCCACTCCCGTAGTGGAATTTATACTGACGATGCTACCTTCGGGCATTCCAATTAATTCATCATGCTTTATGAATCCCTGATGAGTGTGGAACTCTTTTCCTGGCGTGATATTAAAAGAGTATTGGCGACCCTTATTGTCAGTTAACTGAATTCGATCCCCACTTGCGAAAAATCCACTATTTGTACCCACGCGCCTATCTTAGGCGAAGCTTTCACTAGGCTAGGTTTAAGTCCGATCATGGAAGTTATTCGACTCTCGCCTAGCCGTATCAGTGAATATCAACAATGCCCGCAGTTATATAACTATCGAGTCATCCAAAAATTACCTGAACCAATTAGCTTAGATGCAGCGCGAGGCACTTTGGTACACACCATTTTGGAAGAGCTGCTTGCAGAAGCGATTACTGAACGGACTTTAGAGCGAGCGATATCGCGTTCGGCCCATCATTGGCAAATTCAGAAAGAAGCTGATCCGGAATTATCCTCAGCAGTATTTAACGATAAGGAATGGCTAGATCGAGTGCATGCGCTATTGGAATCATATTTCGCGCTGGAAGATCCCCAAACCTTTAATCCCACTCACATGGAAGCGCACTTGGAATTAGCAGAGGTAGATTCTCTAAAGTTACATGGATATGTAGATCGCATCGATATTGCACCTACCGGTGAAGTTCGAATAGTTGATTACAAGACTGGTAAATCACCAAAACCAGGGTTTGAAGAGAAGGCGCTATTTCAATTACGTTTTTACGGACTACTTTGGTATCGAATTCATGGCGAGATCCCAAAATTGCTCCAGCTTCTCTATTTAGGCAATCAACAAGTACTGAAGAACTCGCCTACCGAGAATGAACTTTTACTCACCGAAAAGAAGGCACTACAGGTTGGCGCAGATATAAAAGTGTCAATAGCGAAAGATTACTGGCCAACTCAGAAGAGTCGGCTATGCGATTGGTGCGGATTTAAAAATATCTGTCCCGCCTTCACCAATTAAAGTAGAACTCTCGCAACACATCGACACTTAACTCCTCTAGCGAGTTAATTACTTTAGTTTGAAAATCTGGTTCAATCTTGACTAGGTGTGGCACCGCAATTACCTTGGCACCACTTGCTCTGGCAGCTGCCACGCCGGTTGCGGAGTCTTCCAAAATTAAACAATTTCTAATATCAACCGCTAAAAGTTGCGCAGCTTTTAGATAACCTTCTGGATCTGGTTTCGTAAATTGAACATCGTCCGATGAAATAGTTGCTTTGAACGGTATTGGTTGTAGATGTTTTAAAGCTGCATCGACGATTCCTCTTGGACTCGCTGAAACTAGCGCCAGCGGCGCACCCGAGATACTTAAATTTTTTATTAACTCTTTGGCACCAGGCATAAATTCTGCCTGAACACTGACTTTCTCGATCATTAATTCGATAATTGCGCGATGAAAACTATCGCCATCTTGCGAGCCACCGGTCACATCGGACATATATTGACCAACTTTTAATAATGGACCGCCAAGGCAATAAGCCTGATCTTCCGTGGTCCATTGATAGCCAAATGGTGCAGTTAGCTCACTCTCTGCCTCTAACCATTGTGGCTCTGAATTTACGGTTAAACCATCCATATCGAAGAAGATTGCTTCGAAGAAATTGCTCGCCACGCCCGAAAGGTTACCGTAAGGTGTGATTATGAAGATTCACCAGATTCCAGAGCTTCGCAATCCAATTGCTGTTCTGGCTTTCAATGGTTGGAGCGATGCCGGCGAAGCTGCAACTGGTGCAATTACCCATTTGATGAACGCCTTTGGCAGACAAGAGAATTTAATTGCAGAGAGTAACTCTGAAGATTTTTACGACTATCAACAGATCAGACCCATGGTCTTTATTAACAATTCACAAATTCGCCAATTAAAGTGGCCAAACACAAATGTCTACGCGCTTTATACCCCTCACCTTGATTTCGACATTGTGTTGGCAATTGGCCCAGAACCCTCATTCAAATGGCAGACCTTTGCTAATCAATTACTAGATCTTTTTGATGATCTTGAAGTTGATTTGGTAATTACGTTAGGTGCACTCCTTGCAGATGCTCCGCACACCAGACCGATTTCTGTAACTGGCACCAGTTCCAATCCGGAATTAGCATCCAGAATTGGTTTCGAAGTCAGTCGATATGAAGGTCCAACTGGAATTCTGGGAGTAATTCAAGATCTCTGTCAGAAGCGCGAATTAGATGCCTTCTCGCTCTGGGCCGCTTTGCCACACTATGCCTCCGGTTCGCCTTCTCCCAAAGCAACTCTGGCGCTAATTGAAGAGTTAGGTGATTTCTTTGAGATCACCTTGCCGGTTGGTGATCTACCAGAAGCTGCTAAAGCTTGGGAGATTGCGGTGACTCAACTTGCGGAAGAGGATGCGGAGATCAGCGAGTATGTAAAGCAACTTGAAGCCGACAAAGATGACTCCGATTTAGAGGAGACTACTGGTGAAGATATTGCTAAAGAATTTGAAAAATTTCTACGCCGTCAGGGCGATTCCCAGTAAGCCATCGATAACTCTTCTTAGCGCTTCGCTATCTCCGCCGCTACCCTCGCTTGCAACCCATTCATTTATTGCACTTATCGCCGCAGCGCTATTTAAATCATTTGCAAGCAGCTCATAAATTTTGTTTATCAGCTCGGCAGTTGGTGGCACCTCTGTCAGATTAAGTTTCGCTTGCAATCTATCTATTTCTGTTTGCGCTATATCCGTTTCATTGCGCATCCACATATACTCTTGACGATATGGCCGCTTAAGTAAAGCCCAACGAATCGCCATTGGTGAGACGCCGGCTGAAATTAGCTTAGATACAAAGACGAGATTGCTCTTTGATTTACTCATCTTTTCGCCATCCAAACCAATCAACGCGGCATGTACATAAGCCCTTGCAAATTCAGTGCCGGTAAGAATTTTTACCTGCGAAGCCGACATTTCGTGATGCGGGAAGATTAAATCTTGACCACCGCCTTGAATATCTAAAATATAGTCCCGATTCTGTTCCACAAACTTAAGTGCAATAGCTGCACATTCAATATGCCATCCGGGCCTTCCAGCGCCAAAAATAGAATCCCATGCGGGTTCTCCTGCTCGGTGTGCCAGCCAGAGCAAAGCATCTAATGGATCTTTTTTACCGGATCGATCTGGATCTCCACCACGTTCTGCAAATATTTTAAGCATCTCTGGCTCTGAGAGATGCGATTCGCTCCCGAAATCTGGATCCCGGTGAACTTCAAAGTATTTATCTGAATCAACGTTATAGACCGCGCTCTTTCTGTCGAGTTCTTGGATTGCAGTAACCACATCAGGAATTGCTTCGACTGCGCCTTCATAATGGGTAGGCGGCAAGATTCGTAAATACTGCATATCCGACCTAAAGAGATCAATTTGCGAATGCGCTAATTCCCTCCAATCAACACCATCTCGATTGGCTCGCTCTAGCAATGGATCATCGATATCAGTGATATTTTGAATGAAGTTGACCTCAGCGCCCATTGCCAACCAGTAGCGATGGGCTAAATCAAAAGTTAAGTAGGTAGCTGCATGCCCCAAATGTGTTGAATCGTATGGAGTAATTCCGCAGACATACATTTGATACTTACTTTTTTTAGGTATCGAAACGAGAGCGTTCGCTTTAGTGGAATATATCGAGAGCGGCAACTCGGCCATTGGAATTTTTGGAAAACTAGCGGCGGACCAACTCTTCATACGGGTTATTCTATTAGAAAGGCGGCCATGGAATCGCCGGCCAATCAGTTGGGGGCAATGGGAATTTCTTATTCTGTAACAAATCGTCGATTCTTTGATTGAGAGCTTGCAATTCAGATTGCGTCAATAAATGCTCTAGCTCCAATTGGAATGTACTTAATGCGCGCTCTTCGAAATTTGATAGTGGTAGATCTGCAAATTGCCAGAGCACAGTTCTTAATTTGAACTCCTCATGAAAGGTAACTCCATGATCGCAGCCGTAAATCTCATTATCTTTATAGAGTAGATGTCCGATTTTTCGATCAGTGTTATTCACCACCGCATCCAAGAGCGCAATCTTCCTTAACCCATCTGATTGCTCTAGATAACGCTCTCCCACTGCCTCGCAATCTTCGATCCAAAGTTGAAATGAACCCTCCCCAAAAGGTCCATCTCGCAAAATGGTCGGTGGCACGCAATTTAAACCAAGTGCCTCACTTACCTTATAGGTAGCAACTTCTCTCCGAGCTAAATGTCCATCTGGAAAATCCCAAAGTGGGCGTTCACCTGCGATTGGTTTATAAATGGCAGATACGCAACCCACGCGACAATAGAGCGATGCATTTGATGCATTTACTAACCGGCCAACAATTTCAATATCGCCGCTCTCTAGCTCATGAATTTTATCGGCGATAACCATTTGCCCTCGGACATAAATGTCCATTCTTATTTATTGGGAGTGCGCAGAATGGACAAGGTGCGCGACCAGCCGAAACCACTTTTCTGGCTTGATTGATAAATGTATTGGCAATATCTGGTGACATTAAGAGGCGGAATAATGCGGGTCCATCACTCTCGTCGATTGGAATTAGATTATTCTCGCCTTCCACAATCTCCTGTAAATCTAGCGATACCTGCTCTGTTGTACCCAACCAAATTATCCCAATTACTCCAATTTGAAACTCTGGAATTAATGGGACTTCAAAATTGCCAGGAATGATATTTTCAAAACGATAATCGGCAGCCTTTAGTTCTCCTATTAGGAGCGCCATTCGATCGGCCAATGCGGAAACTTGCATTTTATCGATTGCAAAACTATGAATACCATTTCGAAATTTAGCTTGTAAATAGAATTCGCGCTCTCCTGGTTGGCCAATCGTGCCAACCAGAAAACTATCGACTGGATCTAATAATCGAGCCCGACTCATGCCAACAATTCCTTGAAATGTGAGCTGCTATCGTTTACGCGAAGAACCCTAAAACCCTGCTTATCTCTTTCAATTATCGAAAAACTGGCATTATCGATCTGCACTTTATCAATATTGTTTAGATGTGTACCTAATGCGTGGAGAATTAATACTTTAATAACGTCGGCGTGGGTTGAGATCAGTACATTCTTGGACTTTGAATTTACATGTAAATCTAGTCCAAGTAGAGATCTGGTTTGTACCTCTGGAAGTGTCTCTCCATTTGGAAAACGAACTGAAGCTGGATGCTTATGTATCTCTCGCCAGGCAGCATTTCGCATCAAAGAACTCATCTTCTTGCCGGTCCAATCACCGTAATGCACCTCTTGAAACTCATCGAAAATATTTGGATTGCTCTCAAAATTAGCGATGGTTTCAAGACAACGTTGCATTGGACTAGAAATGACTTGATCAAATTTTGCTTGGAATAACCGTAGATCCAATTTCTCTCTTTGAGAGTAGCCATCCTTTGAAAGTGGAATCTTCTCTAACCTGCCAGCCAGAATGCCCTTGGCATTTGCAGTTGAATGTGCGTGACGCAACAAGAAAATTCGAGACATGAGGCCTGAAGATTAATGCAATAGCTGTAAATTCGTCTAAGTTCACGCCATGGAGATGCGAAAGGCCGGAACGACGGGGTTAACACTCTCTCGCTTGGGACTTGGCACTATGACGTGGGGTCGTGATACTGACGAGCACGATGCAGCTGATCAAGCAAGGGCATTTATTGATGCCGGTGGCAATTTTTTTGATACCGCAGCGGTTTATGGAGCAGGAGATTCTGAGAAAGTAATTGGCGGTTTAGTTGGTTCGCTCTTTAAGCGCGAAGAGGTGGTGATTGCTACTAAAGGTGGCATCTCATTTTTAGATGGAGTTCGTACTGTTAATACCTCTCGTGGTTCGTTGCTCTCAGAATTGGATTTCTCATTAAAGCGATTAGACACTGATTACGTTGATCTATGGCAAGTTCACACTTGGGATGAACAGACTCCTTTAGATGACACCCTTGCAGCCTTAGAAACTGCATATCAATCAGGTAGAGCGCGTTATGTCGGTATTAGTAATTTCTCTGGTTGGCAGAGTGCAAGAGCAATAACCAAGCAGGAATTAAGGGCGCCAATTGCAACTATGCAAAATGAGTATTCCTTATTGAATAGAGAGATTGAACAAGAAGTGCTACCTTGTGCAATTGAATTAAATGTGGGTCTTTTAGCATGGTCACCTTTGGGTCGTGGCATATTGACTGGCAAATACCGAAATGGAGTGCCCTCGGATTCACGTGGCGCCAGTCCACATTTTGCTGGTTTTGTAGCGCCATATTTAGACGAACGCGCGCAGCGAATAGTTGAAGCGGTTCAAGTAGCTGCAGATGGACTTGGATACTCCCCCCTTGAAGTGTCATTAGCTTGGGTTCGAGATGCGATTGGCGTAACTAGCGCCATTGTTGGAGCACGCACTAGCGCTCAATTGCGCGGTATTTTACGTAGTGAAGAAATCTCGCTGCCCGGCGTAGTTCGACAAGCTTTAGATGAAGTTAGCTATTAATTAGCTATTTAGCAGAAAATCTTCTAGAGCTTTCACACCAAATTCCAGCGACTCAAGCGGAATTCGCTCGTCTACTCCATGGAAGAGCGCCATAAAATCTAAATCTTCTGGAAGTCGTAACGGTGAGAAACCATAACCGACAATACCTAAATCACTTAACGCTTTATTGTCTGTGCCACCGCTCATCAAATAAGGAACTGGTATCGCATCTGGATCTAATTTAGTGATCGCAGCTTTCATCGCCTCTACAAGTGGACCTTTAAATGGAACCTCTAGCGCGATATCTGTAGTTATAGTTTCAATCTTGATCTCTGGACCTACGATCTCGGCTAAAGTTTTATTTAGCGCATCTTCGTGCCCAGGTAAGAAACGTCCATCTACTACTGCGCTGGCCTCTTTTGGAATCACATTTGATTTATATCCAGCATCGAGCATCGTTGGGTTGGCAGTATTTTGTAGAGTTGCGGCAATCATTCTAGCTACCGATGGAATCTCAACTAAAAATTCGCGATAATCATCACCCAGTGGTTTGCCTAGGGTATTTGCAATAGCAGTAAATAACTCTCTTACTGCGCTGGTGTAAGTCTGTGGCCATTCGTAATTGCCAATTTTGGCGATGGCTTCGGAGAGCGCCGTTACTGGATTTTGATTATTAATAAATGAGCCATGACCAGCTTGACCCATGGCAGTTAGCTTTACCCAATGAATACCTTTTTGTGCCGCTTCAATCATGTAAAGACGTTTACCGTTTGAGAGCGTTACGGAGAAGCCACCAACTTCAGAAACAGCTTCACTGCAACCTGCGAAAACTTCTGGATGTTCTTTAACCATCCAACGAGATCCGTAGATAGAACCAGCCTCTTCGTCAGCGAAGAAAACTAAAACAATATCTCTTGGCGGTTTAATCCCATTTCGCGCCCAATGACGAACAATTGCCAACATCATCGCATCCATATTTTTCATGTCTACTGCGCCGCGACCCCAAATTGCGTCATCTTTGATTACGCCACTAAATGGATCAACTTGCCACTCTTCGGCCGCTGCTGGAACCACATCGATATGTCCATGCAGTACTAAACCTGGTCTTGATGAATCCGCTCCTTGAATCTTTGCAACCACATTGCAGCGATTAGGCGCTGATTCATAAATTTTGGCAGAGATACCAACGTCAGCTAACGAAGCAACGACATACTCTGCGACCGCTTTCTCATCGCCTCTATTCTCACCGTAATTGACGCTTGGAATTCGGATTAGATCTTGGCAAATTTTGATTGCATCTTCAGTAATTTGGTTGCTCATACCTCAGATTATCTAACAATTCGGTAATTTTTTACGCTTTTGCTTTTAACTTTCTAATTCGGATAAAATTCACAGGCCCGAGTCCGGGTGGCGAAATTGGTAGACGCGCAAGCTTGAGGTGCTTGTGGCCGCAAGGCCTTAGGGGTTCAAGTCCCCTTTCGGACACATTTATGAGTTCTTCTCAGAAACAGGCAATCTTGGAGATAAGAACAGATACGGTAAGCCCCATGAATAAGGACGAACTCCGCTCGCTAATTCGAGATATTCCAGATTATCCAAGCCCTGGAATTCTCTTTAGAGATATCACTCCATTATTAAGAGATGGCGGAGCGTTGTCCGCAGTCGCAGAGTTAATGAGCTCAAAAGACCCTAAAGCGAAGTTGATCGCAGGCATTGAAGCGCGTGGATTCTTCTTTGCCGCGGCTATCGGCGTACAGAGTAATCGCGGTGTAATCCCAATTCGCAAAAAGGGTAAGTTGCCACACGATGTGCACCGGCAAGAATATGGATTGGAATACGGATCAGATGTCATTGAAATTCATAAAGATGCAGCCAAGCCTGGCGAAACGGTGCTCCTAGTGGATGATGTTTTAGCTACCGGTGGCACCTTGGCTGCAGCAATTAAATTGATTCATGCTACTGGTGCGGTAGTAACTAGCGTTGGCGTGCTACTTGAGATTGCCGCGTTAGGTGGTCGCGAGAAGTTGCGCGCTGAATTTCCAAATCTAGAGATCCACGCAATCTTTATC
>JBJTCN010000011.1:0-2421 GCA_046091905.1 Candidatus Nanopelagicaceae bacterium | reverse complement strand
ACGCAAATACTATGTCCAAAAGAAGGTCCATCATTAGTTACGATAAACTGACGCTTGATCAAAAAAAGCAAATTTTAAAAGATTTCCCTGACGGGTACATCAATCACTTATCCTCCCTGAAAACACCTAATGGAGAGATTCTTGATGCACTCATTTGGGAGACTGACGAGGTAATCTACTTGGTTAAAATCAATAAAGTGGCCCCGAAGGCCAAGCCCGTGGTAGATGATGATGATGATGATTTCGAAGATGACTTTGATAAAGTGCCAGACATCAATGATGACGACGATGTAGACGGTGATGACGATGCAGACGACGATTACGACAAGCCTGACGACGACGGCGGAGACGACGACGACGACGACGACGACGACGACGACGACGTTTAAGAAATATACCTATTTCAAATTGTTTGCGTAACTTTGAATGAACCTCAAATTTACGCGGTGAAAAAAACCTACGATCCATTTATAATGCTCTCCAATACGCGCGTTGACAAAGTTGGCGTTGAGGAGCGTATTGCACGATTCCAAACTCGAAGTATCAAAAACGAGGCAAAAAAACAAGGGCTTCACATGGTGCTCAATATGATTGACCTAACCACCCTTGAAGGAAAAGATACACCAGGAAAAGTGCAACAAATGTGTTACAAAGCGCAACACTTGCATGATATACATCCAGGATTACCCACGGTTGCGGCGGTTTGTGTTTATCCTTCTATGGTCGGCGTTGCAAAAAAAGCACTTGGTAATTCATCGGTTAAGGTCGCATCTGTCTCTACAGCATTCCCTTCTGGCCAGTCCACACGTGCTATTAAAATTGCCGATACCAAATTCGCGGTCGATCAGGGAGCAGATGAAATAGATATGGTAATTTCTCGGGGAAAATTCCTAGAGGGAGAATATGGATACGTATTCGATGAAATTGCCGCCATTAAAGACGCTTGCGGCAAGGCGAGGCTTAAAGTTATTCTAGAAACAGGGGAATTATGCACACTTGACCATGTTCGTATGGCCAGTGATATTGCCATACATGCGGGTGCTGATTTCATCAAAACCTCCACCGGTAAAATCCAACCAGCCGCCACTATGCAAGTTACCTATACGATGTTGATGGCTATTAAGGACTATTATGATCAAACTGGAATCATGATAGGCATGAAACCAGCGGGAGGCATTTCTACTGCGAAACTGGCATTACATAACCTAGTTATGGTGAAAGAAGTACTAGGTAGTCAATGGCTGACGAATCAATGGTTTAGGTTTGGGGCAAGCAGCCTTGCAAACGATGTTCTCATGCAACTAATGAAAACCGAAAGCGGTTTATACCAATCTCCTGATTATTTTTCAATCGACTAAGTTATGGCTAAAAAAGTTACCCCTTCACCATCCACTGAATGGAATTATGCAGCTTCACCTGAAAGTACATCCCATATTCGGTTAGAAAAAAAACACCAACTTTTCATCAATAACGAATGGGTGGTTCCTTCATCAAAGAAATATTTTCCCACGATCAATCCAGCCACTGAAGAAGCGCTTGCAGAAATTGCATGGGCAAACGACACAGACGTTGATAAAGCGGTTAAAGCCGCTAGAAAAGCATACACCGAAGTATGGTCCAAAATGTCAGGAGCAGAACGTGGCAAATACATTTATCGCATTGCCAGAATGATGCAAGAACGTGCCAGAGAATTTGCGGTTATAGAATCTTTAGACTGCGGAAAACCAATCCGAGAATCGAGGGATGTAGACGTGCCTCTAGCATGTAATCACTTCTTTTATTATGCCGGATGGGCCGATAAACTTGAATATGCTGTTCCGCATAAAAAACCAGAGGCCCTTGGTGTCGCCGGACAAATAATTCCATGGAATTTCCCATTGCTCATGGCCGCTTGGAAAATCGCGCCAGCCTTGGCTGCCGGAAATACGGTTGTATTGAAACCGGCTGAAACCACTTCCTTGACTGCGCTGAAATTGGCCGAAATTATTAAAGATGCTGGACTTCCTGCCGGGGTTGTAAATATTGTTACTGGACATGGTGATACGGGTGCAGCAATCGTTAATCATCCAGATATCGATAAAATTGCGTTTACTGGATCAACGAACGTTGGAAAAATAATACAACGTGCTGTGGCCGGTACACACAAAAAAACCACCCTTGAATTGGGCGGTAAATCCGCAAATATTATCTTCGATGACGCTCCAATTGACCAGGCGGTCGAAGGCATAATTAACGGTATCTTTTTTAATCAAGGCCATGTTTGCTGTGCCGGTTCACGCTTATTTGTGCAAGAAAATGTAGCGGAACTTGTGATTCGTAAACTAAAAAACCGAATGGAAAGTCTGTATGTAGGCGATCCTATGGATAAAAATACAGATATAGGTGCAATCAATTCTAAAGAACAATTAGACACTATTAATA
>JBJTCN010000010.1:0-2591 GCA_046091905.1 Candidatus Nanopelagicaceae bacterium | reverse complement strand
TTTTGGGCGTTAAGCTCAAACAGGTGTTTGAACACCCTCTGTTCAACTGTAAGTTTCTCCATCAATACGTCGTCAATGATCCTCTTTTTGGCACTGATGGATACACAAGATCCTGCGAATGATGCCAGTGATCTCAGTGTCGGTAGACGATCTCTGGTCGCCAAGAAATTGACTCCGGAAGACCCTACCTCCGAGAAGCAGAAATTTTCTTCAATCGATGGAATTTCCCTCCGACCATAACGCCTCCCCATCAAGCACGTAGCCGCCTAAGTAGAATTTGTACCAGGATTTTGAGACGCCAATTACGGCGTGAATGTGACAACCTTTTACACCATCATCTCCGCATTGGATTCTATGATGCTGTCGTCTTTTGCCTCCTCCTCCTCGTCGTCCACCATTGCGATTCGCAATGCTAGCCCTCCTTCTGGTGGTGCTGGGGCCTTTGCCAACGATCCTGCCCGGACCAGTTACAAGCTTACTATTTCGCCTGAAATGATCGAAAAGTTAGCTGAACCAAAGTTCCTTTCCACTGCGCTGGTTGACTTTATGGTGCAACAAACCATGAAGGAGGTACTCCTAGAAAAGCCTGATGTAATCATTGGATCGTCACTGTCCATCAGGTTTTTCGAGCAGGCGATCGAAAGGACCAAGAACAAGCCATCCTCCGCATCTGCACCACCTGACGACGCAACGAAGAAGGTGGTCACCAGCACCAGCACGAAAGAGAAAAGCCAAATCAAAAAGAACAACAAAAACAAAAAAGACCATAAGAAAAACAGCAGCGCCAAAAATAGCAAAGGAGGAAAGCAGAAGAAAACTGAGGAAGTTCAGGAGGAGGAGGAGGAAGAAGAAGACTGTCGCGACGAGAGTGGAGGCAGAAGTAACAACAAGAATGCCAAGGAGGAGGAGAATGAAGTTCAGGAAGTTGACGGTGGAGAGATGGAAGAAGTGGATGCCGAACGCTCTGTCAACCGCTTTCGTCAATCTTTTGGGTACTACGGCCGTCAACGCTTCCGTTTCTTGGCAGCCAGTTGCAGTGTAGGTCATTTCTTTGTGGTGGACGTGACATTCGATGTCACAAGTGACAATATATTCCAAAATGTGACTCTGTATGACTCCTTGAGGCGCACGTCGCGTGGACAGAGGAGTAAGCCAGCAACAACAAGCACCACCACCACATCAGGTGCTCCTCCTGTCGTGATTCACACGCAAGGTGCCCGCCTCCTGCGCCTGCTGCAGCAATTCTTATACCACTTCTGTTGCGCCGATAACACCAAACGCAAGAAATTGGAGAAATCCGACCTTATTTTGGAAAATGTTACGTTGGCTCCTTGTCCTGAACAGGACATGACGAAAAATGATTGTGCACTCTTTGCTTATGCGATGCTTGTCCACTTAGTTCATGACATTGCGATCAATGAACATGTGTTTGACCAACAGGATGTCTCCAAATTCCGGAAAGCACTCTAAAGGCGATTGTCCAGAAGGGACGCAACAACCTTGACGTACGACTTTGTCGCAAAGTTTTTCCCGAAGTTGCCACCACGCGAAGGAGGAGCGACTCCTTTGGACGACATTCTTGATTTCTCTGACAATGACATGGAAGAAGAATTGGATGCGCTCGACAGCACAGGACATGACGACAACGACAGCAATGAGGGAGGAAACGAAAGCAGCAACGAGGGCACCACCAATGAGATCCCGGTGGCTACTACTACTAGTAATGCTGCAGGTGAGGATGATGACGGTGAAGCGAATGTGGTGGAACAACCTGCTGCCACAACAAGAACAACGCTTGCCTCGGCGGGGGAACAGGAGAACACTGCCACAACAACTAGTACGGTCGTGGAGGATGCTAAGTTCAAGGAAATGTTTTACAAAAAGGACAAGACATCGGAAGCTACTCACTACGCTGATATTGTCGAGGTGAAAAACAAGATTGCTGAATACCACCAGGCGACCGGAAAACGTCTAGTCATCAGACGTAAAGATGGTGAGGCTCGAACGTTTCATTGTGCGAAAAATTTCAAGTCCAGCTTCAAAGCAAAATTTGGCCCAAACAGGGGAGGCAACACTTTGATCCTTAAAGAAGCGAAATGTGTTCCCTTCCACTGTGGTGCGGTGATCTCGGAACTACCCGGAGGACGCTCTGAGAAGGCGTTCATCAAAAATAATGCCAAGATTCTAGCAGCGGCCTCGATGGTTCCCCTTGCAAAACACGATCCGTCGAAACCGTTGGACATGAAGCATGCTGCGGCCAATCTCCAGAGTACTCTTCTTTCATACAACCAGGCATTCCGGGTCAACTGTGATTCAGCTTTTGCAGAGCTCCGAAAAAGCTTTTTGAGTTTTCAATTGATTATTCCATTCCTGGAGCAGTTCCGCCTTAACAACCCCGATTCGAAGATTGCGTATGAACTGCACGAGGACGACGTTATGATCCACAAGACGTTTCTTTGCCCACAGATCATGGGAGAAGCCTTGCGATGTGTACGTCCTGTCGTTTCACTTGATGCAGCGCACTTGAAGTCCCAATGGAAGGGTACCCTGTACCTCGCGTCAGTGAAGACTCCATGTGATGAAGTATACCC
>JBJTCN010000009.1:0-51982 GCA_046091905.1 Candidatus Nanopelagicaceae bacterium | reverse complement strand
TTCTGCCTCGCAAGAACCGGGGCGTAGCGTAGTGGCTAGCGCGTCTGCTTTGGGAGCAGAAGATCGAGAGTTCGAGTCTCTCCGTCCCGACCAATTTCTTTAAGTACGTCATTAATTTCACTCGATAGCACAGGAGCGCTTAGTGAAAAGCTCGGTAGAAAACCTTTCACCAACACGTGTTCGTTTTGATATCTCTGTTGAATTCAACGAAATGTCATCACATGTTGCAGATGCATATAAGAAAGTGGCATCACAGGTAAATATCCCGGGTTTCCGTAAAGGAAAAGTTCCAGCTGCAATGATCGATCAGCGCGTTGGTCGCGGCGCGGTTATGGATGAAGCAATTAATGCCGCGCTTCCTGATTTCTATACCCAAGCAGCTCGCGAACATAAGGTTTCTGTAATCGGTCGACCAGAAGTTGATATCAAAGAGTTCGTTGATAACGAGAAGCTCTCATTTACTATCGAAGTAGATGTACGCCCAGAAATTAAGCTGCCTGACTTTTCAACTATGGAAATCAAGGTTGATGATGTCTCAGTCACTACAGATGAGATCAACGAACAAGTAGATGCACTTCGCGCTCGCTTTGGAACACTGCATGATGTTGAGCGCGCAACTAAGACTGGCGATTTCATCAATATTGATTTAGTTGCGAAGGTAAATGGAGAAGAAGTTGAAGGCGGAACCGCTAACGACATCTCTTACGAAGTTGGCTCAAACAGCATGGTTGATGGACTTGATGAAGCTGTAGTTGGACTAAGCGCCGGAGAATCTAAGATTTTTGAAACTTCACTTCTTGGTATGCAAGAGGGAGAGAAGGGTTCGGTAACCGTAACTGTGAAATCAGTGAAGGAACGCGAACTCCCAGCGCTTGATGATGCATTTGCAAAGCTGGCATCTGAATTTGATACTTTGGATGAATTGAAGGCAGATTTAAATACTCGCTTAGAGCGCGTAAAGGCGATGGAACAAGGTGCACAAGCGCGCGACAAGCTTGTTGATAAATTAGTTTCAGAGCTAGAAATTCCAGTTCCAGAGAAGTTAGTTGAGGAAGAGATTCATGCACATCTAGAGCGCGAAGGTCGCCTAGAAGATGCAGAACATCGCGCAGAGGTTGATCGCGATACTCGCCAGATGTTTAAGCAAGATTTCCTGCTTGATGAAGTTGTTAAGACTGAATCTGTTGAAGTATCTGAAATGGAATTAACTGAATATCTAATGCGTACCGCATCACGCTATGGAATGGCGCCACAAGATTTTGCGAACCGTTTAGCGCAAACTGGAAATATTAATCAGATGGTTGCAGAAGTTGCTCGCGCAAAGGCGCTTGCTAATATTTTGAGCCGCGTGAATGTGGTTACTGAATCAGGCAAGAAGGTCGATCTTGAGGCGCTGGCCCCAAAGCGCGCGACTGACGTCCCAGCCACCGATAATCAGGAATAAGTGAAAGGTTCCTCGTAAAGAGGAATCTATCTGCATCTGCTCTGTGCCTAAGTTCTGCTCTAAGTGAACAAGTGGTTTTTTCACCCTAATTGGGAAGCATTTTCCATCCCCACGCGTTAGGGTTTTTGTACTCAATAAAGTTGGGTAAATCTAAATAAGTAAGGAGTCTTTTCGTGGACTTAATTCCGACACCAGCTTCGGAGACTGTATTGCGCGGTGGCAACGCCATGAACGCAGGTCTTGATTCAGAGGTTTATAACCGCCTGCTTCGCGAGCGAATCATTTTCTTAGGTTCGGTAGTTGAAGATGCAATGGCTAATGCAATTGCGGCGCAGATTCTGCTCTTGTCAGCCGAAGATCCAGACAAAGATATCTTCCTTTACATCAACTCACCTGGTGGTTCGATCTCAGCAGGAATGGCTATTTACGACACCATGCAATTTGTTCCTAATGATGTGGCAACAGTTGCGATGGGACTTTCTGCATCTATGGGCCAGTTCTTACTTTGCGCAGGTGCGCCAGGTAAGCGTTATGCGCTGCCACATGCACGCATCATGATGCACCAACCATCAGGTGGCATCGGCGGAACTGCAACTGATATTCGAATTCAGGCAGAACAAATTGGATTTACTAAGAAAAAGATGGCGCAATTAATTGCATTCCACACTGGCCAGAAGCCAGACACTATTACCGCAGACTCAGATCGCGATCGTTGGTTTACTGCAGAGGAAGCTAAGGAATATGGCTTCGTAGATCATGTTGTTAAAACTGCTTCACAGATTGGAAAGAAATAATGATGGAAAATTTCGATATCAATAATCGTTACGTTCTTCCTACTATTGAAGAGAAGACTTCATATGGTTTTAAGCGTTTAGATCCATACACAAAGTTATTCGAAGAGCGCATTATTTTCTTAGGTCAAGCAATTGATGACACAGTGGCAAATGACGTGATGGCTCAGTTATTAACTCTGGAATCAATGGATCCTGATCGTGACATCATGATGTACATCAATTCACCAGGTGGTTCATTTACTGCGCTAACTGCAATTTATGACACTATGCAATTCGTTCGTCCAGACATTATGACTATCTGTTTAGGTCAAGCAGCATCAGCTGCAGCCATCTTGCTTGCAGGCGGTACTAAGGGCAAGCGTATGGCGCTACCGAATTCACGTATCTTGATTCACCAGCCATATTCAGAAGGTGGCGGACAGGCATCTGATATTGAATTACAGGCGAAAGAAATTTTGCGTATGCGTGATCTGCTAGAAATTATGCTGGAGAAGCACTCTACAAAATCTAAAGAACAGATTTCAGCTGATATCGAACGTGACAAGATTCTCACCGCGCAAGAAGCGGTTGAATATGGTCTGATTGATCAGGTGCTCTCATCACGCAAAGCGAAACCAACTGCATAACTTTTGCTTAACGTAAAAAAATACTTCGAACCAGGCGCCTTATTTTCCTACCGGAATTTCAGGCGCATCTGGTTTTCTAACCTACTTGTAACAATCGGTAGCGGCGCATTCCCAATGGCAATTGCCATTGTAATTATTGATGCCGGCGGCGATGCCACAACTTTGGGTTTGATTCTTGCCGCCAGAATGTTAAGCGGCACCGCACTGACGCTAGTTGGCGGAGTTTGGGCTGATCGAATAAAGCGTAAATATGTAATGATCAGTGCAGATTTAGGAAGAGCTTTTCTGCTTTTAATATTGGTGTTTGTTTCCGCGTCAGATATTCCACGTGTCTATATGGCGTTACTTGTATTTTTGGTTGGCATCGGCGATGCATTTGGCGCACCGGCGGCTGCTGCAATTATGAATGTGATTGTTCCGGACCATGTATTGCAAGAAGCAAATGTAATTCGTGGGATCACTAGCCGTTTAGGACAAATTATTGGGCCAGCAATTGGGGGCATCGTAATTGCACTTGTAGGCGCCAGATTAACTTTTATATTAACTGCTTTGACTTTCTTACTTGGCTCAGCTTTGTTAATAGGAATCAAAGAAGAAGCGGTAGTTAATCCTGAAAATCGCGAACCATTTATTCAAGAATTTAAAGAAGGTATTAGAACAGTGCGCGAAATGCCTTGGGTGGGTGCCATGATTTTCATGGCCACTATTCAGCTTATGGTGGTATTTTCAGCGGAAACAATCTTGCTACCAATTATTACTAAACGTGAATTTCAGACTAATGCGGTATTAGCTGCCGCCTCTGCAACTTTTGCTCTTGGGGCAACAATTGCGTCGCTCTGGTTCTTAAAATTAAAACCGAAATATCCAGGTAAGGTTGCCTTAATTTATTGGTCACTATTTGCGCTAATGCCGATTGCGCTGGCATTTCCAGTTTCACCTGCCTTTGTTATTTTCATTTATTTGATCGCTGGAATCTCAGTTGGTCCTTGGGATGCATACTGGCCTATCGCGCTACAGCGAGAAATTCCAAAAGAGAAACTTGGTCGTGTCTTTGCGATTGACCATGCTGGTTCTGCGGGATTGATTCCACTTGGAATGGCATTGGTAGGTCCTGCTACCAAACTCATGGGAGAGCGGAATTTCTTATTACTCGCTGTCGCAATACATATCTTGATAAACATCTTGGTCTACCGAGTGCCAGGCGTTAAAGAAATGAAATCTCCTGCAAATTACTCTAAGAGCGAACAAGATTGAGCGCGAATACGAAGGCGCAAATTGTGAGCAAAGAATAAAATTTGCCTCATAACTTCTCTGCAAGTAGACCCCAAGGAGACACAGAATGACCCGAATCGGCGAAGCCAACGAACTGCTTAAGTGTTCGTTCTGTGGCAAGACCCAGAAGCAGGTAAAGAAATTAATCGCGGGTCCTGGCGTTTATATTTGCGATGAGTGCATCGAACTCTGCAATGAGATCATCGTTGAAGAACTCTCCGAAGCAGCAGCAGCTGGTTTTGAAGAGCTACCAAAACCTCATGAAATTTATGAATTCTTAGATAGCTATGTAATTGGTCAGCAACGCGCTAAGAAGTCTGTGGCAGTTGCTGTGTACAACCATTACAAGCGCGTGCAATCAGGTGAAACCAAACGCGATAGCCAAGTAGAGCTGGCAAAATCAAATATCTTGTTACTCGGCCCAACTGGTTGCGGAAAAACTTTATTAGCTCAATCTCTGGCACGCATGCTTAATGTGCCATTTGCAATTGCAGATGCCACCGCTTTAACCGAAGCTGGTTATGTTGGTGAAGATGTTGAGAACATTTTACTTAAACTGCTACAAGCTGCAGATTATGATGTTAAAAAAGCGGAAACCGGAATTATCTATATTGATGAAATCGATAAGGTTGCGCGCAAAGCGGAGAATCCATCAATCACTCGCGACGTTTCTGGTGAAGGTGTCCAGCAAGCGCTACTTAAGATATTAGAAGGAACTGTGGCATCAGTTCCGCCACAGGGTGGACGCAAACATCCGCATCAAGAATTTATTCAGATTGACACCACTAACGTGCTCTTTATTGTCGGTGGAGCTTTTGCGGGCCTAGAAAAAATTGTTGAAGGTCGCGCTGGTAAATCTGGCGTTGGTTTTAATGCACCGCTTCGCACCGCAGAAGATCGCGAAGCCTCAGATGTCTTTGCTGATGTGATGCCAGAAGATCTACTTAAGTTTGGTCTGATTCCAGAATTTATCGGTCGACTTCCAGTTATTACTTCAGTCTCAAACTTGGATAAGAAGGCGTTAATTCAAATTCTTACCGAGCCAAAGAATGCGTTAGTGCGTCAATATCAGAAACTATTTGAATTAGACGAAGTACAGCTTGAATTTGATGCAGAGGCGTTAGATGCAATTGCAGAGCTAGCGCTAAAGCGCGGTACCGGTGCACGTGGACTACGTGCGATCATGGAACATGTATTGCTAGGCGTGATGTATGACATTCCAGGACGCGAAGATGTTGAAAAAGTCGTGGTCACTGCGGAATGCATTAATGCGGATGCGCAGCCAAAGATTGTTCTACGTAGCGGCAAATCTAAGCGCTCAGAAGAGAAGAGCGCGTAGTTTAGTAATTTTTATAATCTAGACTACCTCGCTATGACGCGTGAATTGCCAACAGGTTTTGTACCTGCTGACATCGAAGCTCCTCTTTATAAGAAGTGGCTCGATGCGGGTTACTTCACTGCCAATGCCAAATCTGAAAAGCCCGCTTTTGCAATAGTAATTCCGCCACCAAATGTCACTGGCTCTTTGCATATTGGTCACGCACTTGATCACACTTTGCAAGACACATTAGTGCGCATGAAGCGCATGAAGGGTTTTGAAACTCTTTGGTTGCCAGGAATGGATCACGCAGGTATCGCAACCCAGAACGTGATTGAGCGACAGTTAGCTGCGCAAGGTAAGTCCCGCCATGATTTTGGCCGCGAAGAATTTGTTAAGAAAGTTTGGGAATGGAAAGCGGAATCTGGCGGCGCAATTCTCGGTCAGATGAAACGTCTGGGAGATTCAGTTGACTGGACTCGCGAAGCATTCACAATGGATGCCAATTTATCTCGCGCAGTGTTAACAATCTTTAAACGTCTTTATGATCAAGAATTAATCTATCGTGCAGAAAGAATTATCAATTGGTGCCCTCGTTGTTTAACTGCGCTTTCAGATATTGAAGTTGACCATCATGACATTGATGGTGAATTTGTGCAGATTAGGTACGGTCGCGATGATGATGAGAATCAGATTTTCATAGCTACAACTCGCCCTGAAACCATGCTTGGTGATGGTGCGGTAGCGGTTAATCCAAATGACGAACGCTATAAGCACATGATCGGTAGGACGGTTCGTCTGCCATATGTAGACCGAATGATTCCAATCATCGCGGATGAATTAGTGGATCCAGAATTCGGTACTGGCGCGGTAAAAGTAACTGCTGCGCACGATCCAAATGACTTTGAGATGGGTATGCGTCATGGCGTACCGATGATCATCATCATGAATGAACATGGCATCATGGATGGCACAGGCACCAAATTTGATGGCTTGGATCGTTTTGAAGCTCGCCGCGCAGTCGTTGAAGAGCTGCGCAAAGATGGCTTACTTGGTTGGGAGAAGCGCCCTTACTCTCACAGCGTTGGACATTGTTCACGTTGCCAAACAATTGTAGAACCGCGACTTTCATTGCAGTGGTTTGTAAAAGTAGCGCCACTTGCAAAGGCAGCCGGAGATGCAGTCAGAAGTGGCAAGGTAAAAATTTCGCCAACTGAAATGGAACCACGTTACTTTGAATGGGTTGATGGCATGCACGATTGGTGCATTTCGCGCCAACTCTGGTGGGGACATCGAATTCCAGTTTGGTATGGCCCACATGGAGAAGTAAAAGTTATTGGACCAGATGAAACCGCACCTGATGGTTGGACACAAGATGAAGATGTTTTAGATACCTGGTTCTCATCAGCTTTATGGCCATTTTCAACTCTTGGTTGGCCGGATAACACTGATGATTTAAAGAAGTTCTATCCAAATTCCGTACTGGTAACTGGTTATGACATTTTGTTCTTCTGGGTTGCACGTATGATGATTTTTGGGCTATTTGCTATGGATGGAAAGCAACCATTCGACACCATTGTGTTACACGGATTGGTACGAGATAAATTTGGTAAAAAGATGTCCAAGTCCAAAGGCAATGTGGTTGATCCGCTTGAATTTATGGATAAATACGGATCAGATGCGCTGCGCTTCTCTTTGGCACGCGGTTCCAATCCAGGTGCAGATCAGGCACTTGCCGAAGAGTGGATTGGCGGCGCACGTAATTTTGCAACCAAGCTTTGGAATGCTACTCGCTTTGCTTTAATGAATGGGGCGACGGTTCAGGGTCCACTTCCGGAATACAAATCATTAAATGCAATTGATAAATGGATTTTAAGTCGCCTAAACGAAACTATTTCCGAGGCAGATCAATTGCTAGAAAGTTTTGAATTCGCAAAAGCTTCAGAATTGATTTATCACTTTGCATGGGATGACCTATGCGATTGGTATTTAGAGTTATCTAAAGATGCTTTCCAAAAAGGTGATGCGGCAAACACCAAGCGAGTGTTGGGCCATGTTTTAGATCAATTGCTACGACTAATGCACCCAATAATGCCTTTTATTACCGAAGAGCTTTGGACCACCTTAACCGGGCAAGAATCATTGGTAATTGCAGCTTGGCCAGTTGCAGATAAGGCAGCTACTGATAAGTCTTCTGAAAAGATTGTGGCTCAATTACAAGAAGTAATTACTGAAGTTCGTCGTTTCCGAAATGACCAGGGTATTAAAACCAGCCAGAAGATTCCTGGTCGCTTAGTTGTGCCAACAGAACTAACTCCTTATGCAGCGGGAGCCGAGTTCTTGCTAAAGATGGAGAGCGGAGATTTCACTCCATCAGCCAAGTTAGAGATCGGTGCAATTCGCGCCGAGTTTGATTTAACTGGATCTATTGATGTGGCGGCAGAGCGTGCGCGTTTAACAAAAGATTTAGCAACTGCCGAAAAGAATCGCGCCACTGCCACTGCAAAACTTGGCAATGAAGGCTTTATGGCCAAAGCGCCGGGAAATGTGGTGGCTGAAATTCATGAGCGTTTAACTAAGTGCGATCAAGATATTGAACGCATCAAAGCGCAACTTGCTACGCTTCCAGCATGATCTCCGCAGAAGATAGAGAGCGCTTAGCTGCAATTGAAAATGCGCTGCTTGCACGTTGGCCGGAAACTCGGATTCAACCTTCACTTGATCGAATCTCATTGCTTTGTGACGCACTTGGTTCGCCGCAACTTTCTTATCCCACAATTCATATTGGCGGCACAAATGGCAAGACTTCTACTGCGCGATTTATTGATTCGTTGCTGTATGCACATGGTTTACGTACCGGTCGTTTCACCAGTCCACACTTAGAAGATTTTCGTGAACGCATCTGCATTAACGGTCACTTAATCGATGCTCAAGAATTAATTTTTAACTTTAACGACATCTCTGCATATTTTGATTTTGTAGATTCAAAAACCCCAAATCCAATTTCATTCTTTGAAGCGGTCACTGGTTTAGCCATGGCTGCCTTTGCCGAGCATCCAGTGGATGTAGGTATTTTTGAAGTGGGGATGGGCGGACAATGGGATGCCACCAACGTGATTCAACCAAGCGTGGCAGTAATTACCCCAATTGGCATGGATCATATGGAGTATTTAGGAAATACCTTGGCGGAGATTGCGCAGACTAAAGCGGGAATTTTAAAAGCGAATTCCTTTGCAGTACTTGCTAGCCAAGAGCCCGAAGTTGCCAAAATCTTGTTGGCTCGAGCCGCAGAGTTGGGAATTGAAGTTGCACGCGAAGGAATTGAATATGAAGTTATCTCTCGTCAGATGGCAGTCGGTGGTCAACTGCTAACAATTCGCGGCACCAAAGATGTTTACTCTGATCTATTTTTGCCATTGCATGGCAAGCATCAAGCGACAAATGCAGCAGCTGCGCTGGTTGCGGCTGAGGCTTTCTTTGGTGATCAACATCTAGATCCAGAAGCAGTTAAAGCTGGATTTGCCGCTGCCACGTCACCAGGACGTTTTGAAATTGTGCGCCGCGAACCAACGGTAATTTTGGATGCTGCTCATAATCCACAGGGTGCAAAGACGCTGGCAAATACTATGCAAGAAGAGTTCTCATTTGGTCGCGTAATTGCGGTAGTAGGTGTCTTTGCCGATAAAGATGCCGCGGGAATTTTTAATGAAATCAAAGAGGTAATTGATGGCGTAATTGTTACTCAAAGCTCTTCACCTAGAGCTTTGCCTGCAAAAGACTTAGCTAAAGTGGCACGCGCATTTATTGATAATGATTGTATCTTCATTGAATCAGATTTACGCACGGCGATTGAAAAAGCGATAGCAGATGCCAATCATCCAATGGAAGAAGAGAGCGTTGGAATTCTAATTACTGGTTCGGTTATCACTGTTGGTGAAGCGCGAGCAATTTTAAAGACTTTAAAGGAGACTCCATGAGAGTTTTAGGTGCATCAGTTCTAGTTATGGAATCAATCTGTGTTGGTTTTGCTTTATTACTTGCCATGAAAGATCAAAGTGCAACTGCCTTAATTATTGGATCAGTAATCTCCTTTTTATTATTTATCTCTGCTGGACTTCTAAAGCGCCGCTCAGGTTGGATCATCGCTTCAGTGCTGCAGGTGGCAATGGCAGGTTATTCAGTCGTGGTGCCGGCGTTTGCGATAATTGCATTGATTTTCATTGTTCTATGGGGATGCGCCATCTACTTCGGCCGCAAGGGTGAGGCCATTAGGCGCGAATTAGTCGCTAAGCGCGACGCCTAATAGAATGCGCGGGTGAGCAAAGAACGCACCTTAGTTTTGGTTAAACCTGACGGAGTTCGTCGCGGTTTAGTCGGAGAAGTTATTGCACGTATTGAACGCAAAGGCTACGAAGTAACTGCGCTTAAAATGTTGCAAGCTGATCGTGCAATTCTTGAACGTCACTATGCAGAGCATGAAGGCAAACCATTTTATGAACCGCTACTTGAGTTCATGATGAGTGGACCAATTGTGGCTTTAATTGCAGAAGGCGAAAGAGTTATCGAAGGATTCCGTTCATTAGCTGGAGTAACAGATCCAACTATTGCCGCGCCAGGAACAATTCGTGGTGATCTAGCACGACAACAAGCAACAAAAGTGGTACAGAATATTGTTCACGGTTCAGATTCAGTTGAATCTGCAGAACGTGAAATTTCAATTTTCTTCGGAGGCAAATAAATGAGCAATTCAAATACACGACTATCTTTCATCGGCCGAGATATGGCGGTTGATCTAGGAACTGCAAACACCTTAGTTTATGTACGTGGTCGCGGCATTGTTCTGAACGAGCCTTCTGTGGTTGCAGTAAACCAAGACACTGGCGGAATCCTTGCAGTTGGTCTTGAAGCCAAGAAGATGATTGGCCGTACACCTGGAAATATTGTGGCGATTCGACCACTTAAAGATGGTGTGATTGCAGATTTTGATACCACTGAGCGCATGCTTCGTTACTTCATTCAGAAGGTGCATAAGCGTCGTTATCTAGCAAAACCTCGTATCGTAGTTTGCGTGCCATCAGGTATCACCGGTGTAGAGCAGCGCGCTGTTAAAGATGCTGGCTATGCAGCAGGTGCACGCAAGGTTTACATCATTGAAGAGCCAATGGCTGCAGCAATCGGTGCCGGTCTTCCAATTCACGAACCTACTGGAAACATGGTGGTTGATATTGGTGGCGGAACCACAGAAGTTGCGGTGATTTCATTAGGCGGCATTGTCTCTTCACTATCTATCCGTGTTGGCGGCGATGAACAGGATCAATCGATTATTAATTGGGTAAAGCGTGAATTTTCTTTACTTTTGGGTGAGCGCACCGCGGAAGAAATTAAAATGGCGATCGGTTCTGCATATCCAACACCTAATGAACCAGATGCAGAAATCCGTGGTCGAGATTTAGCTACTGGTTTACCAAAAACAATTGTGGTTTCAGCTGCAGAGATTCGCAAAGCACTTGAAGAGCCTGTTAATGCAATTGTTAATGCAGTGAAAGCAACTCTTGATAAGTGCCCACCAGAACTTGCTTCAGATTTGATGGATCGTGGAATTGTACTAACCGGTGGTGGCGCATTACTTAAGGGTCTTGATGAGCGCTTACGTCGCGAAACTGGAATGCCAATTCATATTGCGGAGCAACCGCTTAACTGCGTTGTTGATGGTTCCGGAAAGTGCATCGAAGAGTTTGAATCTCTTGAAAAGGTGCTGATTTCAGAGCCACGTCGTTAGCAATAGTTAATCTATAAGCAGCGAAATAAATGGCGCGTCCATCAGGTAGCAATCGTGGTCGATTGCTATTGGTCATGCTGATTGTCTCTTCGTTACTTTTAATAACTTTAGATCTTCGCGGGGTTTCGGTCGTAAGTAGTGTTCGTTCAGGTGTTGGCACTGCGCTGACACCGGTAGAAAAAGTGGGCAACTGGGTATTAACTCCAGTTAAGAATCTTCTCTCTGATTTGGTTAATTTAGGTAGAACGCGTTCGACTATCAATAATCTAAAAGAAGAGAATGCCAAACTTCGCGCTGAAATTATCAAACAACAAGATTCAATAGGTGCAGCTAAACAATTAAGAGCCGCGCTGGAACTAGCTGGTCGCGCAAGTTGGAAAGTAGTTAACGCTCGCGTACTTGCCCAAGGTTCTGCAATCTCTTTTACACACACCATAACTATTGACCAAGGTGCGCGCGCTGGCATTAAACCAAATTTAACGGTGGTAAATGGTTCTGGTTTAGTGGGAGTTGTTAAAACCGTATTTCCAAATAGCTCAATTGTGCTGCTGGCCTCAGATCCAGCCTTCAAAATCGGAGTACGGGTAGCCCGAAATCAATCGATTGGCATTCTCTCTGGACAGGGAAGCAACTCAGGAGTTTTAGAGTTACTAGATAACACCGAAAGTTTAAGAAAAAATGATGTACTTCTATCTAGGGGAAGCACAAACAATTCGCCTTTTGTTCCTGGTGTTCCCGTCGGCCGAATAACTAGAACTTCAGATAGCGCTAACACAGTTAGCCAAGTTGCGGATGTAGCTTTCTTTGCAAATTTCAATGCAATTGGAGTGGTGTCAGTGATCTTGAAAGCTTCGGAATCAAATCCAGGTAATGCATTGATTCCGAAACCACCAGCACCAACGCCGATACCTACAGTTACTATTTACGCAACTACAAGTGCGACGCCTTCGCCTTCAAAGAGCTAATTATGTGGCGTCGCGAGGTTTTACTCTCTACTTTGACCTTCGCACTTTTATTTGTTGCGCAAGAAGCATTTGTAAATCAAATTCGCTTACCTTTGGGTGGTTTCTCATTAATTCTCGTGGCAGCTTTAATCTGGTCATCAATTAGTGAACCAGAAATCGCTGCAGTCACTGGTTTTATTGCTGGGTTTTTCATGGATCTCTCACCATCTACTGATGGTCTTTTTGGACATTGGACTATAGTTTTGGTGGTCTCTTGCTTTGTAATTTCCTATCTTGGATATGGCGATGATGCAGTAAATTCAAATCCTGTCGGGTTAATTATGATGACTTCTTCTGCAGTCATAGCTACCTTGGCTTTTTATATTTTTATAGGCTTAATTTTCGGCTCAACTTTTGGCACTTATACCAATTTATTGAAAGCACTAATTGGTATTGTTCTATGGAGCGCCTTAGTCGCACCTATTGTGGTTCCATTTATCTCTAAAGCCCATTCGATTGTTTATGCAGGTAACCGATGAACCAGAGAACACGTTTAAGCGTATTTGTGGTGCAAGCGTTAATTATTAGCTTGATGCTTGCATTAATGGGTCGTCTCTTCTATCTACAAGTTGCAGCAACTGGAAAATATAAGGCGGCGGCACTAGATATTCAGAGTAGAGATATTGTGGTGCCGGCAACGCGAGGCTTGATTGTGGATGCAAACGGTGTGCCATTAGCTATGAATCGCGTTGGTCTGGCTGTGACAGTAGATCGCAGCATCATTGATAAGCAGAAAGATAAGGGTTACTCCGTACTCTTTAAAGTCTCTAAAATTCTAAAATTAAGTCCGGTGGATGTGTGGCGCAAAACCAGACTTTGTGGCGAAATCACCAATGGAGATAAATCAGGTTGTTGGGTTGGGAATAGATTCCAACCAATTCCCATAACTAAAGATGCTGATCCTGAAATAGCTATGCAGATTGTGGAGCGCAGCAGCGACTTCCCAGGTATTGATGCCAAGCCTACTTCAGTTAGATATTACCCAGGCACTAAAGGTGCAACTGGTGCACATGTGCTCGGTTATGTCGGAGCGTTAACTGATGAAGATTTAGCAAAAGATAATGGCACTCGTTATTACCGTAGCGAATCCATCGGTAAAGATGGCTTGGAGTATGTTTATGATTCATATTTACGTGGTCGACCTGGAATAAAGACAGTTATCGTAGATCGAAAAGAATCAATTACTGAAAAATCTAGCGATACAGCACCAGTCCCGGGTGCACATTTAGTAACAAGTTTGGATGTACGAATCCAAGGCGCTGCTGAAGCGGGTCTTGCAACCGCAGTTAATTCAGCTCGCGCCCAGGGTTTCAAAGCAGATGGTGGCGCAGCAGTAGTTATGAATGTTAAGACTGGGCGAATTTTGGCTCTAGCTTCATACCCAACTTATGATCCAAATATTTGGGAAAAGGGTTTAACAATTGCGCAAGCTAAAGATATGTATTCAGAGAGTACCTATGTGCCGGCACTTTCTCGTCCATTGCAAGGTTTATTTGCACCGGCATCTACTTTCAAAGCATTCTCAATTTTTGCAGCGGCCAAAGCTGGATATAACTTAGATGCAACTTATGACTGCCCAGGCAAATACAAAGTGGGCAATCGTGAGTTTACAAACTATGAATCAAATGCGATGGGCCGCATTTCACTTAAGACTGGAATTGTTGTCTCTTGCGACACGCTTTGGTACAAGATTTCCTATTCAGAATGGTTAAAAGATGGGGGCTTAAACCCTAAGAGCGCCAATGATTATTTCTTCAAAGTAGCCCATGATTTCCAACTAGACAAGAAGACTGGAATCGATCTGCCAGGTGAACTAGAAGGCCGAATCCCAGATCGCCAATGGAAGATTGACTACTGGAAACAGAATAAAAATTTCTATTGCAACTATCAGAAGCGCGCTGCAAAGAAAGATTTAACCCCATTCCTGATTCAACTTGCTAAAGAAAATTGCATTGATGGTGGAGTTTTACGTGCTGGAGATGTGGTTAACTTTTCGATCGGACAAGGTGATACCGTCATTACTCCGCTTAAGTTAACGCAAGCCTATGCAGCTATTGGTAATGGTGGAACTATTTGGCAGCCGTTAGTTGCAAAGGCAATTGTTAAGACTGACGGTTCTGTAATTAAGACTTTCACGCCAAAGGTGCTAGGGAAAGTAGATGCTGACCCAAAAACATTTGCTTGGTTGAATGACGCGCTACATCAAGTAACGATTAGCGGAACAGCAGCAGGTGCTTTTGCAGGATTTCCAGTAAAGATATCTGGAAAGACGGGAACCGGCGAAGTATTTGGACTAAATTCAAATGGCACCAAGAAAAATTCCACTTCCTGGTTTGCATCTTACGGTCCAACCGATAATCCACAATATGCAGTAGTGGTGATGGTTTCGCAAGGCGGTACTGGTGCTGCGGCGGCTGGAGTTGGCGCACGTCAGATTTATAACACCATTTTTGGTGCAGTCGGCAATAAACAAGTGCCAGAAAAAATAGTTTATCCATCTGGACCACCAACCAAGTTACCTAAGATCTCACCTACAACAAAAGTTATTGAGGCTACTCCCACACCGAGCGTTAGCGCATCTGCAACTAAAAAGGCGGTGAAATAAGTGAACGAATCAGTTAGGAGCTTTACTTATCGTCGTCCACGGCGCAATTTAACTGCGGGCTTTGATCCAGTACTTACATTTTCAGTCGGTGCACTACTTATCTTTGGAACCCTTTTGGTTTATGCCGCAACCCGTAATTGGTATGCCGCAGCAGGGCAAGATCCTCAGTATTACTTAAAGCGCCACGGCATCAACGTGCTAATAGGTATTGCGTTAGCGTTTGGCACTACCTTTATTGATTATCGATCACTGCGCGCATACACCCCATTTGTATGGGGCGCTGGTGTCCTAGGTTTAATTCTGGTTCTAATTCCTGGAATTGGTTCGACCATCAATGGTGCTCGCGCATGGATAGTTTTGCCTGGCGGATTTTCAATTCAACCAGCGGAGCTGGCTAAGATCACCATCATTATTGGAATGTCGATGATTCTTACTGAAAGAATGCACGGCCAAGATGCAGTAAGAAATAAAGATGTAATTCAAGCATTAGCAGTTGCTGGCATTCCAGTGTTATTTATTATTTTGCAACCAGATATGGGAACAATTCTGATTATTAGTGCAATTGTGGTCACCATTATTGCGACAAGTGGTGCGCAATCTCGATGGGTCGCAGGTCTATTGCTGGTGGCAGTTTTAGGCGGCATCTTTGCAGTTAAAGGTGGAGTCGTAAGCGAGTATCAATTAAAGCGCTTGCAATCTTTTGTAAATCCAAATGCAGATACTCAAGGAACCGGATATCAACTTCGCCAAGCCAGAATCACAGTTGGTTCTGGCGGTTTAATAGGAACTGGATTGTTTAGAGGACCACAGACAAATGGTCGCTTTGTGCCTGAACAACAGACTGACTTTATCTTTACAGTTGCTGGAGAAGAGACGGGATTTTTGGGAAGCGGATTAATTTTAATCTTGCTATTTATGATAATGATGCGGGGATTTAGTATCGCTAGAAGAACCACTGACCCATTTGGAAGGCTGGTCGCTGTAGGCGTTGTTGCATGGTTTGCATTTCAAACATTTGAAAATATTGGAATGACTTTAGGTTTGATGCCAATGACCGGTGTTCCCTTGCCATTTTTGTCATATGGTGGATCCGGCATGTTCGCCAACATGATTGGTATTGGTCTTTTGCAGAATGTTCACGCGAGATTACGCGGGTAATTTGCAAATAGTGGCTTTTTGCCTGGTTTGATGCCATAATTCATCCAGCATTCAGTGCGCGGTAAATCGCAGCGCGAATCAATAAAGAATTTGTTCGATTGATTTCGAACCCGGAAATGGCAAGAAAAATCATTTTCTTGCGTACAAAGGATTTGGTGTACATGGCCGATGAGCCAAAAGCGCCGCGTAAGCGCGCAGTTAAGAAAACGACCTCAGAGACCGAAAGCGCTCCTGAAAAGAAGAGTCGTAAGAAAGCGGTCCCAGCAGTAGTTGCAGCTCCAATTTTTCAAGCCGCTCCAGTGGTGGCTGCTACCAAACCTGAAAAGTCTCAAAAGTCTGAGCAGCCATTTAAGAAGGATAAGAAAGAGAAGCCTGCTAAAGGTAAAGCCAAAGAGCAGAGCGACTTAGTTGAAAAACAAGATGATGATTCTGATTCACGACGCGGCGGACGTCGTCGCCGTCGTGGCGGTCGTGGCCGTCGCAAAGGTCAAGAAGAAAGTGGTGCAGAGCTAGCTGCTACTGAAGAGAGCAGCGAAGAGAGCGCAAATTCTCATCGCCGTCGCCGTCGCCGTCGTGGTGCCGAAGATGGCGTGCAGCCTGGTGAAATTGTTGATGAAGATGGCGTTCCAACAGTTGTAAAGGTTCGCGAAAGTAAAGAACGTGCCGAACGTCCAGAACGCACCGATCGTCATGATCGAAATGTGCGCCGCGATCGCCATCATCGCCGCGAAGGTCGCCATCGTGAAGACCGACGTGAATATCGTGAAACATATCGACGTCGCGGAACCATTATTACCGAAGGTGAATTATTAGCGCGCCGCGATGAAGTTAAGCGCGAGATGTTAGTTCGCCAAAAAGGTGATCGCACTCAGATTTGTGTAATTGAAGATGGCGTGATGGTCGAACATTATGTAAATCGAAATTCTTCCATTTCATATGTAGGAAACGTTTATCTTGGAAAAGTACAGAACGTGCTTCCTTCTATGGAGGCAGCTTTCGTTGATATTGGTAAGGGTCGCAACGCAGTTCTTTATGCTGGTGAAGTTAATTGGGATGCTGCAGGTCTTGAAGAATTGGCACCGCGCAAAATTGAAACCGTTTTAAAAACTGGCCAGCCAGTTTTGGTGCAAGTAACTAAAGATCCAATTGGACAAAAAGGTGCGCGTTTAACCAGCCAGATCTCACTTCCAGGTCGTTATGTGGTTTATGTGCCAGGTGGCGGGATGAGTGGAATTTCGCGTCGACTTCCAGAGCCAGAACGCAATCGCATTAAGAATATTCTCAAAGGTTTAGTTCCTGAAGAAGCAGGCGTAATTGTGCGTACTGCAGCTGAAGGTGTTAGTGAAGAAGAGTTAACTGGCGATATCCAGCGTTTAAAAGCGCAATGGGAAGATATCTACCAGAAGACTCAGAATCCGAATTTCCATCCTCCAGTAGCGCTTTATACCGAACCAGATTTAGCGGTTCGTGTAATTCGCGATATTTTCAGTGAAGATTTTGAAATCTTAAAGGTGCAAGGCAATCAAGTTCATAATGAAATCTCTGAGTATCTCGGCTTTATTGCACCAGAACTTTCCAAGAAGATTGAAAAGTACACTGGCACCGGAGATTTATTTACCGATTACCGCGTAGACGAACAACTTGCAAAAGCTTTTGATCGCAAGGTTTATTTGCCTTCAGGTGGTTCACTAGTAATCGATCGCACTGAAGCCATGGTGGTTATCGATGTTAACACCGGTAAATTTATCGGTAAGGGTGGCAATCTTGAAGAGACCGTTACTAAGAACAACTTAGAAGCTGCCGAAGAAATTGCACGTCAACTACGACTACGCGACTTAGGCGGAATTGTGGTAATTGACTTTATCGACATGATCTTAGAATCAAATCGCGAAGCAGTTATGCGCCGATTAATTGAATGTTTAGGTCGCGATCGCACCAAGCATCAAGTTGCAGAGGTAACTTCACTTGGCCTAGTTCAGCTAACTCGTAAGCGCATCGGACAAGGTTTGATTGAAGCATTCTCAACAACTTGCGATGCTTGTAATGGACGCGGAATTCATATTCATACCGAACCAGTTCGTGCGAAGGCAGCGACACCGGTATTTGCAGGACACCACGATGATCACGAAGTGGAAGTGGATGCCGAAGCAGAGGGCAGTGAAAAGCCTGAAAATAAAGCCCGCGGTACCAAGCCTCGAAAGCGCCGTCGGGCGGTTTCAACGGGCGTTGTCCACACCTAAATAACCCTAAATCGAACTCGTTTTGAGATTACCAGCGTAATTTCGTAAGATAAGCGCCTGCCCAAGCGGGCTAGCGTTTTGAATTTGGGTTCAAAGAAGGATAAAAAGGAAAAAGATGTACGCAATCGTTAAAGCTGGCGGACGCCAGGAGAAGGTCGCAGTTGGCGACACAGTTACTGTCGATCACATCGACGCAGCAGCTGGTTCAACTGTCACATTTCCAGCAGTCCTTGTTGTTGACGGTACATCCGTAACATCTGATCCAAAGGTGCTCTCTGGCGTAAAGGTAACTGGTGAAGTTGTCGATCAGACCAAGGGACCAAAGATTCATATCCTTCGTTACAAATCAAAGACAGGTTACCGTCGCCGCGAAGGTTTCCGCGCACAGCTAACCAAAGTAAAAATTACCGCTATCAACGGTGCAAAGTAATTTAGGTAATTAAGGTATAGAAGGAGCTAAAGAAAAATGGCAAGTACAAAAGGTGTCTCCTCAACCCGTAACGGTCGCGATTCCAATCCTCAATACCTTGGTATTAAGCGATTTGGTGGTCAGGTAGTTAAGGCTGGCGAAATTATTGTTCGTCAACGCGGAACAAAGTTCCACCCAGGTGCAAACGTTGGTCGCGGAAAAGACGACACACTATTTGCGCTCGCAGCAGGTTCAGTTGAATTCGGTCGCGCACGTGGTCGCGACGTTGTAAATGTTCAACCTGTAGCTTAATTTCAGGTTTCCTAAAGCGGGCCGGCGATGCTGGTCCGCTTTTCTTACTTTAAGGAGGAGTTATGACAACATTCGTTGATCGCGTAACCCTTCATGTTGCTGCCGGAAAAGGTGGCGATGGCTGCGTCTCAATTCATCGCGAAAAATTTAAACCATTAGGCGGCCCTGATGGCGGAAACGGTGGTCGCGGTGGTGACATTGTTTTAGTTGTTGATCCAAATGTAACGACGCTCTTAGATTTTCATCATTCACCACATCGCCGCGCTACCAATGGGCGACAAGGTTATGGCGATCGTAAAGATGGTTCACAAGGCGAAGATTTAATTTTGAGTGTGCCTTCCGGAACCGTTGTTTATGATGAAAACGGCAATCAATTAGCGGATTTAGTTGGTAACGGAACTACCTTTATGGCCGCTGAAGGCGGACGCGGTGGACTAGGAAATGCAGCACTTGCTTCTTCAAAGCGTCGCGCACCAGGTTTCGCACTTCTCGGCGTACCAGGAGAAGAACGCACATTAATTTTAGAATTAAAGAGCATTGCCGATATCGCGCTAGTTGGTTTTCCAAGCGCTGGAAAATCATCGCTAATCGCTGCAATCTCTGCCGCGCGACCAAAGATTGCAGATTATCCATTTACAACATTGGTGCCCAATCTTGGCGTAGTTAGTGTTGGTGATACTCGATTTACTGTTGCAGATGTGCCAGGTTTGATTCCAGGTGCTTCGCAAGGAAAAGGTTTGGGCCTTGAATTCTTACGCCATGTCGAACGTTGCGTTGCGCTAGTTCATGTACTTGATTGTGGCACCTTAGAAACGGATCGCAATCCAGTTGATGATTTAGAAATTATCGAATCAGAGTTAAAACAGTATGGTGGCCTTGATGATCGCCCACGAATTGTGGCTTTAAATAAAACTGATTTACCTGATGGCAAAGTCATGGCAGAAATGGTCACCAAAACTTTGCAAGAGAAGGGCTATGAGGTCTATCCAGTATCTGCTGCATCTCGCGATGGTTTGCAGGATCTGCTATATGCGATGGCCAAGTTAGTGCAATCATCTCGCGCGGCTGCGGTAAGAGAAGAGCGCACTCGTATCGTGATTCGTCCGACTGCAGTTGATGATTCTGGCTTCCAAGTATTTGCCAATGCAGATGGAACATTTACCGTTATTGGTAAACGGGTTGAACGTTGGGTGCGCCAAACTAATTTTGGTAATTCCGAAGCAGTTGGATATTTGGCTGATCGTCTTGCGCAAGCTGGCGTAGAAAAAGCGCTCTTTAAAGCAGGCGCAGTAGCCGGCTCTGAAGTGCGAATTGGCAATGATCAATATGCAGTGGTCTTTGATTGGGAACCAACTATTGAAGCTGGCGCAGAGCTGCTCTCTAAGAATCTGCAGCGCCGTGGTGAAGATGCGCGTCTTGATAGCGTTTGGAAAGCCGACAAAATCCAAGATCAATTAAATGAAGATGAACTTGCCAGACAATGGGAGTACAACGTCTCAAATCCAAATACTCCTGAGATAATTGAAGCGGATGAAGATGAGTCGTAACTTAATTACTGATGCCAATCGAGTGGTCATCAAAATTGGCTCCTCTTCGCTTACCGGTAGTGCGGGTTCGGGCCTGGATGCCGCCGCAGTGGATCGCTTAGTTGATGTAGTTGCGGATGCTAAAAAGCGCGGCGTAGAAGTGCTGGTGGTTTCATCTGGCGCGATTGCCGCTGGACTAGCGCCACTTGGACTTCAAACACGGCCAAAAGATTTATCAACTCAACAAGCAGCGGCCTCGGTTGGACAAGGACTTTTAATCCATAGATACACCGAAAGTTTTGCCCGTTATGGCATCACTGCATCGCAAGTACTGCTTACAACTACCGATGTGGTACGACGCGCTCATTATTCGAATGCACAGCGTGCACTCTTTAAATTAATTTCCATGGGTGTGGTGCCGGTTATTAATGAAAATGACACCGTCGGCACCTCTGAAATTCGATTTGGCGATAACGATCGACTTGCCGCGCTGGTAGCGCTACTTACTCAAGCAGATTTATTAGTTCTCGTCTCTGATATTGATGCGCTTTATGATGCGCCACCTACTGAAGCAAATGCTAAAAAGATTTCCGAAGTCAGAGATTTAGCTGAAATTTCAGAGATCAAAGTTGGCGGTGCCGGAATCTCAGGCGTAGGCAGCGGCGGCATTGTCACCAAAATTGAGGCTGCAAAAATTGCAACTGATGCCGGAACCGCGATGCTTTTAACCAGCGCAAAAGATTTAGCTAGCGCAATGAATGGTGATGAGGTCGGTACTATCTTTTTACCTAAGGAATCAAAGAACAATGCGCGCGCACTCTGGTTGGCACATGCCTCTTCATCAAGCGGCAAATTAATTCTTGATGCTGGTGCAGTTAAAGCACTTATTGAAAGAAGCGTTTCGCTACTTCCTGCCGGCGTTAGCGCTATTGAAGGCACCTTTGACGCGGGGGATACCGTTGATTTAGTTGATACAACCGGCAAGGTAATTGCCCGCGGAATAGTGAATTTTGATAGCGATGAAATACCACAGATGTTAGGTCGCTCAACTAAGGAGTTGGCTGCTACTTTGGGTGCAGAGTTCGAACGCGAATTAGTTCATCGCGACGATCTAGTTATTTTAAATTAGCGTTATATTGAGCTAGCAATCTGCTGCAATACCGGAACAATCTTGGCACTTATTCCATCTGCGCTAGTTGGTAGATCACTTAATTTCACCACCACTACTTGATCTTTTGGTTGAATATAAACATATTGACCATGAAGACCAAGCAAGAGCGTGGTATCTGGGAAAGGATGCCAAGTCTGCGCGGCATAACCCCAACCATAGTCAAGAGTTACTGCTGGCGTATTCATGCGCTTTAAGTATGCAGAGCTAATTACAGATCCACCACCGATATTTGCAGCGCCATTATTAACAAACAATTGACCGACTCGCGCAAAATCGCGTGCGGTAGCGTTAAAGCAGCAGAAAGTTTTTTCGATACCACCCACATGATCCACATTCCATGTCGCTTGGTTCTGCGCTCCAATTGGTTGCCAGACATTTTTCTGGAAATAATCAGAAACGGTGGTTCCGGTTAATTTCTTAATCACCATACCCAACAGTTGCGTATTTACACTTCGATACTCAGGCTTGGTACCTGGCTTCTCCCACATCTTCTGGTTGTGATGCAACCACCAGTAGACATCAGTAGAGGCATACATTTGCGCAATTGCTACACCCCAACCAGATGGACCAGTTGGATAGTTATCGCTTACACCAATACCGGAGTTCATATCTAATAAATCTTTGATTGTGACTTTATCAAAATCAGTTCCTACTTTATATTCTGGCAAAATGCTTACAAAAGTCTCGCTCTCCTTTAATTTGCCAGCGGAGATCAATTGTCCAATCATGATTGAAGTTAAAGTCTTGGCAACTGAATATGTGGGCAAAAGCGTATCTTTGCTCTTACCGTTGAAATATTTTTCATAAATCAATTTGCCATCTTTGATTACTAAGAACGCATTGGTCTTGGTTAAATCCATAAATTTCTCAAGCGAGATAATTTCACCGTCGTAATTGACTTCCGATGGCAGTTCTGCGCTTGCGGTAGCCCACGAGATTCTGGTATCTGCCGGTTCGATGATATGCGCGGGCATGAGATCAGGAGTCTTCGATGCTGGTGCTAATCCCAATTTGATTGTCGCAATAGGTTCTGGATATCGAATTGCCTTGGTCAATCCAAAGAGGGCTAAATAAATTACCAATACGGTTGCGACTGCGCGCTTTAGAAATTTGAACACTCCAATAGAGTAGCCTCAAGTAAGATGCTCGTCATGGATGCGCAAGCTTTAGTTAATGAGTTAGCCGATAAGGCTCGCGTTGCTGCGCGCACCCTTTCTCTGGCAACCGGTGCCGAACGCGCCTCTGCACTACTTGCCATTGCAGATGAGATCGAAGCACACGCCTTTGAAATCCAAGCGGCTAATCAATCAGATATGGAGCGCGGAAAACGCGATGGTTTAAATAGCCAATTGCTCGATCGTTTGATGTTAAATGATGCACGAATTAAAGGAATAGCTAATGGTGCGCGCCAAGTGGCCGCGCTGGAAGATCCACTTGGGCAAACTTTGCGCGAACGCACTCTTGAAAATGGACTACACCTACGACAAATTTCAGTTCCCTTTGGGGTTATTGGAATGGTTTATGAAGCCAGACCAAATGTCACCGTTGATGCTGCGGTAATTTTATTAATGAGCGGAAATGCCGCGCTACTACGTGGTTCATCCTCAGCAGAGAGTAGCAACCAAATTTTAGTTAAAGTGATGAAGGATGCACTTGCCAAAACAAAAATCTCACCAGAGGTAATTCAATTAATTCCAGCTAATGATCGCGCCACTACTACTGCGCTACTTAAAGCGCGAGGTCATGTAGATCTGGTTATTCCTCGTGGCTCTGCAAATCTAATTCGAATGGTGGTCGATGAGGCCACGGTGCCAACCATTGAAACTGGTGCCGGTGTCTGCCATGTTTATGTAGATAAAGATGCCGATTTGGCTAAAGCAATTCCGATTTTAATTAACTCCAAAACTCATCGTCCATCGGTTTGTAACGCCGCAGAGACATTGTTAGTGCATCGCGATATTGCCGCCGAATTTTTGCCAATCGCGTTAAAGGCTTTAAATGAATCTGGGGTAGTGCTGCACGCAGATGCGGAAGCTGCCAAAGCCGCCGAACTGTTAGGAATTAGAGCACAAGCAGTAACTGCAGCGAATTGGTCTACCGAATACGGTGTCTTAGAGATGAATGTAGGAGTAGTTGATTCAGTCGAAGAAGCTTCTGCTCATATTGCTAAATACGGCACCAATCACACCGAATCAATTGTCACTGAAAATAGAGAGACTGCCGATAAATTTGTGAAACTTTCGGATTGCGCTGCGGTAATGATTAATGCTTCAACTAGATTTACTGATGGCGAACAGATGGGATTTGGCGCAGAAATTGGCATTTCTAATCAGAAATTACATGCGCGAGGACCAATGGGCTTAGAACAGATGACTACCACCACTTGGGTTGTCACTGGCAATGGCCAAATTCGCAATTAACCCCAGCAATAAATAGAATTCCGCTTATGTCTAGCCTCTCTCGCGCTGAAGTTGCCAAATTAGCAAAGCTGGCTCGCATCGAAATGACGGATGCCGAATTAGATGCGCTCTCATCAGAGTTCGCAGTTATTTTAGGTGCGGTAGATCGAATTCAATCTGCGCCACTTGCTGGCGTTCAACCAACTTCGCATCCGCTTCCTATTAACAATGTCACACGTCCAGATGAAGTAATTCCATCTTTGACTCCAGAAGAGGCGTTAAGTGGCGCACCCGCACAAGAGGAGCAGCGCTTCCGCGTCCCTCAGATTTTGGGTGAAGAATGATTCGTAAAAACGCATCTGAAATGGTGGCAGCTCTAGCTGCAAAAGAGATTTCTTCGGTCGAACTTGTTAATGCGCACTATGAACGCATTGCGCAAGTCGATGGGCAAGTAAAAGCATTTTTGTATCTTGATAAAGAGGGCGCACTTGCACAAGCTAAGTCAATTGATGAAGCGCGAGCAAAAGGTGAGAAGTTAGCGCCTCTTGCAGGTGTACCTGTCGCGCTAAAAGATATCTTTACTCAAAAAGGTGTACCGACAACTGCAGGTTCTAAGATTTTAGAAGGTTGGCGCCCTCCATACGATGCCACGGTAACTGCCAATCTAAAGAAGAATGGCTTAGTAATTTTGGGTAAGACCAATATGGATGAGTTTGCGATGGGTTCATCAACTGAAAACTCAGCATTTCATCCAACTCATAATCCTTGGGATTTAACGCGTATTCCTGGTGGTTCCGGTGGCGGCTCTTCAGCATCGCTTGCGTCATTCGAAGCGCCGTTAGCACTTGGTACTGATACCGGTGGATCAATTCGCCAGCCAGCCGCAGTTACCGGAACTGTTGGTGTGAAGCCAACATATGGCGCAGTTTCTCGTTACGGAATGATTGCATTCTCATCCTCGCTTGATCAGGGTGGACCTTGTGCGCGTACAGTTTTGGATGCAGCGTTACTTCATGAAGCAATTGCTGGCCATGACCTAAAAGATTCCACTTCAATTAATGCACCAACTCCTAAAGTTGTCGAAGCTGCAAAAAATGCAAATGTTAAAGGTTTAAAGATTGGTGTAATCAAAGAGTTGCAAGGTGAGGGCTATCAAAAAGGTGTACTAAATCGCTTTAATGAATCAATCGAAATACTTGCAAGCTTGGGTGCAGAGATTGTCGAAGTTTCCTGCCCATCATTTGAGTATGCACTTGCGGCTTATTATCTGATTGCACCATCCGAGTGCTCATCCAACTTAGCGCGCTTTGATGCGATGCGTTATGGATTGCGAGTAGGCGAAGGCGATGCGGAAGCAGTTATGAACGCAACTCGTGAAGCAGGTTTTGGTCGCGAAGTTAAACGCCGCATCATCCTTGGCACTTATGCGCTCTCTAGCGGATATTACGATGCATATTATGGAAGCGCGCTAAAGGTCCGTACTTTGACGATGCAAGATTATGCAAAAGCATTTGCAGATGTTGATGTTTTGGTTTCACCAACTGCGCCAACTACTGCCTTTAAGATCGGCGAAAAGAGTAACGATCCACTTGCGATGTATTTAAATGACGTAGCCACAATTCCAGTTAACTTAGCTGGCATCTGCGGCATGTCGCTGCCATCAGGGCTAGCCGATGAAGATAATTTGCCAGCTGGTTTTCAGATTATGGCTCCAGCAATGCAAGATCAACGCCTCTACAACGTTGGTGCAGCGCTAGAAGCGGCGTTACTTTCTAAGTGGGGCGCACCGTTACTTTCTAAAGCACCTTCATTAGGGGGCGCTAAATGAATTACGAGCAAGTAATTGCCAAGTACGAACCAGTAATGGGTCTAGAAGTTCACGTAGAACTTAATACCAATTCCAAGATGTTCTGTGGTTGTGCAACCGTATTTGGCGCAGAATCAAATACTCAGACCTGCCCAGTCTGTTTAGGTCTACCAGGATCACTTCCGGTCGTAAATGAGACTGCGATTGAATCTGCCATCAAAATTGGTTTAGCGCTTAATTGCAAAGTTGCACCTTTTAGCCGCTTTGCGCGTAAGAATTATTTCTATCCAGATATGCCGAAGAATTATCAGACTTCGCAATATGACGAACCAATCTGTTTCGATGGATATTTGGATGTGGAAATCGATACCGATGAGGGAGCGAAGACTTTCCGCATCGAAATCGAACGCGTACATATGGAAGAAGACACCGGTAAATCTCTGCATAGGGGTGGCGCTACTGGCCGCATCCATGGTGCTGATTACTCATTACTTGATTACAACCGCGCTGGTATTCCGTTAATTGAAATTGTCACCAAGATTATTCCGGGCACTGGAAAATATGGACCAGAGGTCGCTAAAGCTTATGTCGCGGAATTGCGAGATATTTTGCGCAGCATTGGCGTATCAGATGTGAAGATGGAACAAGGTTCGCTTCGATGCGATGCCAACGTCTCACTTCGTTTAATTGGTTCAGATACTTTAGGTACTCGTTCGGAAACTAAGAACGTGAATTCACTTCGTTCAGTAGAGCGCGCAATCCGCGGAGAAATGATTCGCCATGCAGAGCTGTTAGAAAAGGGCGAGAAAGTTAAGCAAGAGACGCGCCATTTCCAAGAAGATACTGGATCCACCAGAAGCGGTCGCTCCAAAGAGCAGGCCGAGGATTACCGTTACTTCCAAGATCCAGATTTAGTACCAGTTGCACCAAGTGCAGAGTGGGTAGAAGAGCTTCGTAAATCTTTGCCTGAGAAGCCATCAGCACATAGAAAACGGCTAAAGGATGCGTGGTCAGTGCCAGATAAAGAGATGGCCGCAATGATTAACGCTGATTTACTTGGCACCGTTGAGGCCACAGTAAATCTAGGTGCGGATCCAACAAAAGCGCGTGGTTGGTGGCTTGGTGAAATCTCACGTATTGCAAATGAAAAAGAAGTAGCGGTTGAAGAACTTTCAATTACACCTAAAGATGTGGCTGAGATTGTGGAGTTAATCAATAAAGGCGAGCTAACCGACAAGTTAGCAAGACAAGTCGTTGAAGGCGTGATTAATGGTGAAGGAAATCCAGCTGCAGTAATTTCAGCGCGTGGTTTTAAAGTGGTTAGTGATGATGGCGCGCTACTTGCAGCGATTGAGAAAGCTTGTGCTGCGATGCCAGATGTGGCCGAAAAGGTTCGAGGCGGGCATTTACCTGCTGCCGGCGCGTTAATTGGTGCAGTAATGAAAGAAACCAAAGGCCAAGCAGATGCTGCGAAAGTTCGCGAGCTCCTACTTGGCCATTTGGGTCAAGCGTAATTCATTTAATGCGCAATAACGCCTTCGGTTTCAACCATCGCATCTTTACCAACATTAATTGCAATTGCTAAGACAATTGCACCAACTACTAGAAATAGCGCGCCTACTCGGAATGATTGGGTGTAACCATGAACCAATCCATTTGGCAGCGCTAAATCACCTAACTTCTGATTTGCTGCCATGTAATTTGCAGTTGCCGTAGTTGCAACTGTATTTAGTAGCGCCGTACCAAGTGAGCCACCAACTTGCTGGCTGGTATTAGTTAGCGCTGATGCGACGCCTGCATCTTTATTTCCAACGCCATGTAACGCAGTTGTAGTCACTGGAATAAATACATTGGCCATACCTGTACTCATAATTACTAGAGCTGGAAAGACATGAGTCCAATAATTACTGGTAGGTGTAATTGTGGAGAGTAGTAATAAACCAGCGGCAGCCAGAATTAAACCGGCAATCATGTGCGGCTTTGGCCCATTTTTAGGAAGTAATTTAGAGACGATGCCTGCATTTAGCGCGATACCGATAGAGAAGGGCAGGAATCCAAAACCACTATGAAGTGGGGTCCAACGCAAAACTACTTGCAGATATAAACCAAGGAATAAGAACATTGAGAATAATCCAGCGCCGACAATTAACATTCCTAGATATGAACCACCACGGTTACGTTCTTTAATAACATGTAACGGCATCAGCGGATATTTAGCGCGCTTCTCTTCAAAATAGAAAATTATAAGTAGCACTACTGCAGCGGCTAAGAAAATTAGAGTGGAGGTATCGCCCCAGCCATGTGTGGCCGCGCGATTAAATCCATATACAAGAGAGAACAAGCCCGCAGTTGCGGTAATTACACCGGAGATGTCATAGCCATGTTCGCCGCCAGATTTAGATTCATGTAACCACTTGGCAGCCATAGTGCCTGCGAAAATTGCGATCGGCACATTTACGCCCAAGCACCAACGCCATGAGAAGTATTCGGTAAGAGTTCCGCCTGCAATTAAACCAATAGCCGCGCCACCACCTGAGATTGCGCCAATTACTCCGAAAGCTTTTGCACGTTCCTTTGGATCAAGGAAGGTAACGCTAAGAATTGAGAGCACCGCAGGTGCAAGTAGCGCACCAAAAACGCCTTGCAACGCTCGAGCTGCAAATAACTGTGCTTGAGTTTGGGCAATTCCACCAAGGGCAGATGCGCCAGCGAAACCAAGTAAACCAATAATGAAAACTTGTTTGCGACCAATAAAGTCACCGATACGTCCACCAACTAATAGCAAACTGCCAAATGCCAGGGTGTATGCAGTAACAATCCATTGCTGATTAGCATCTGAAATTCCCAATTCTGCCTTAGCTGCAGGAATCGCAATGTTCACAATAGAGGCATCGAGGATGACCATTAATTGAGATATTGCAAGTACAAATAGGGTCTTCCAACGATCACGATAAATAATTTCTGGCGCTACGATTTTCAAAATTTTCTCCGATTTTAAGTAATTTCAACAGCCGCTAGTTTATAAGAGTTTCGATAAACGACTTTCAAGACGGGTTATCAGCCCTTATGATTTGCACTATGTCCAAGATGAAACCACGCTCAGGTCTAGTAACAGATGGATTAGAGCGCGCACCAGCGCGCGGCATGTTACGTGCAGTTGGTATGGGTGATGAAGATTGGGTCAAACCTCAAATTGGAATTGTCTCTTCATGGAATGAAATTACTCCATGCAATCTCTCACTTGATCGTCTAGCAAAAGCATCTCGAAAAGGTGTGATTGATGCCGGTGGCTTTCCAATGCAATTCGGAACAATTTCAGTTTCTGATGGCATCTCAATGGGCCATGAAGGAATGCACTTCTCTTTAGTTTCACGTGAAGTTATTGCAGATTCTGTAGAAACCGTGATGCAAGCGGAGCGCCTTGATGGCATGGTTACCTTTGCTGGTTGCGATAAATCTCTACCGGGAATGATGATGGCCGCGGCTCGAATCGATGTGGCATCTGTTTTCGTTTACGCAGGTTCTACTCTGCCAGGACAAGTTGACGGCAAAGATGTCACCATCATTGATGCCTTCGAAGCTGTTGGTGCGTGTGCACGTGGATTGATTAGCCAAGAACGCGTTGATGAAATTGAACGTGCCATCTGCCCAGGCGAAGGTGCTTGTGGTGGCATGTACACCGCAAACACCATGGCCACAGTTGGAGAAGCAATCGGACTTTCGCTACCTGGTTCGGCTGCGCCTCCTGCAGTTGATCGTCGTCGCGATACCTATGCAGAAAAAGCTGGCGCAGCGGTAGTTAATTTAATTGCAAAGGGAATCACCACCCGAGATATTTTGACCAAGAAAGCATTTGAAAATGCGATTACTGCAGTTATGGCATTGGGTGGATCTACTAATGCGGTGCTGCACTTACTTGCAATTGCCCATGAAGCAGAAGTTGATTTAACTTTAGAAGATTTCCATCGTATCGGTTCCAAGGTGCCGCTACTTGGTGATTTAAAGCCATTCGGTAAATATGTAATGAGCGATGTCGATAAAGTAGGCGGTATTCCCGTTGTGTTACGTATGCTGCTTGATGCTGGATATTTACACGGAGATGAATTGACAGTAACCGGCAAAACAATGGCCGAAAATTTAGCGGAAATTAATCCACCACTTGCAGATGGCAACGTATTGCATGCAATCAATAAGCCACTTTCTACAGATGTCGGCATCACAATTCTAGGTGGTTCACTTTCAACAGAAGGTGCAGTTTGTAAAACCGCAGGAATTGGAATTGAAAGTTTTGAAGGTCCAGCTCGAGTTTTCGAACGCGAACAAGCAGCGATGGATGCACTTGAAAATGGCACCATTCAAGCTGGGGATGTAGTGGTAATTCGTTACGAAGGACCAAAGGGTGGTCCAGGTATGCGCGAGATGTTAATGATTACTGGTGCTATTAAAGGAGCTGGATTAGGTAAATCTACATTGCTACTTACCGATGGACGTTTCTCTGGTGGTTCAACTGGATTATGTGTAGGACATGTGGCACCAGAAGCTGTCGATGGTGGACCAATTGCATTTATTAAAGATGGCGATTTGGTGCGTATCGATATTCCAAATCGCAAATTGGATTTACTTGTTGATCCGGCAGAATTGGAGAAGCGGAAAGTTGGATGGAAGCCACTTTCGCATAAATATGATCGTGGTGTGCTTCATAAGTATTCGAAGCTAGTTGGCAGCGCATCCAAAGGCGCAGTCTGCGACTAACGTCCGTATTTTGAGATACGTATCTCAGCTATTGACGCTTCCTAACTTGTAAGAGAGAATTCACCCATGCGTAAAGCGTTAGCAATTTCAACTTCGTCAGTCGTGGTGGTTATTCGATAGCGCGTGCCCGAAATCGGAAAACGCGCCCACTGAAAAAATCAGTGGGTTTTTTAATTTAGAAAGGAGTAAGCAGCAGATGAGCAATCAGATTACCGGAGCCCAGTCTCTAGTGAAATCACTAGAGGCAGCTGGCGTGGATGTGATGTTTGGTCTACCTGGTGGCGCGATCTTGCCTGCTTACGATCCAATCTACGATTCAAAGATTCGCCATATCTTGGTTCGCCACGAACAAGGCGCTGGACATGCTGCCGAAGGTTATGCGCAAGTAACAGGTCGCGCTGGTGTTTGTATTGCCACTTCGGGGCCAGGGGCTACAAATTTAGTTACACCACTTGCAGATGCCGCGATGGATTCAGTTCCGGTGGTGGCAATTACTGGGCAAGTTCCAAGCCCTGCAATTGGCACCGATGCATTTCAAGAAGCAGATATCCGCGGCATCACCATGCCATTTACCAAACATAATTTTCTAGTTACTGATGCGCGCGATATTCCAAACGCTGTTGCGCAAGCATTTCATATCGCAACTACAGGTCGACCTGGACCGGTTTTGGTTGATATTGCTAAAGATGCGCTACAAACTATGACTGACTTCAATTGGCCAAAAGAGATCAAACTTGCTGGCTATCGCATTCCAGGCGAACCTGATGCGCAGAGCATTGCAGATGCTGCTCAATTAATCTCTGAATCTAAGAAACCAGTTCTCTACGTTGGTGGCGGTGTTATTAAATCTAATGCCTCAGCAGAGTTAAAAGAGTTAGCCGAAAAAATTGGTGCACCAGTTGTAACTACCTTGATGGCACTTGGTGCATTCCCAGATTCACATCGTCAACATTTAGGCATGCCAGGCATGCATGGTTCGGTCTCGGCAGTTACTGCGCTACAAAAGGCAGATCTATTAATTACTTTAGGCGCTCGCTTTGATGATCGCGTAACTGGAAAACTCTCAACATTTGCACCAAAAGCGCGCGTAATCCACGTGGATATTGATCCAGCTGAATTAGGTAAGAATCGCAGCGTAGATGTACCTATCAATGGCGATCTAAAAGCGGTTATTAAAGCGCTAATTCCGGCCATCAAACAGAAACCAGATTTAGCTGCTTGGTGGAGCGCGCTTGATAAATTAAAGGCAACTTATCCAGTGGGATATGACAAACCTGCAGATGGTTCGCTTGCGCCACAATATGTAATTGAAAGAATTGGTCAGATCTCTGGATCAGATTCAATTTATGTTGCAGGTGTGGGCCAACATCAGATGTGGGCTTCGCAATTTATTAATTATGAGAAGCCGCGCACATGGTTAAATTCTGGTGGCGCCGGCACGATGGGTTATGCAGTGCCAGCTGCAATGGGTGCCAAAGTTGGTGCGCCAGATACTACGGTCTGGGCAATTGATGGCGATGGTTGTTTCCAGATGACAAATCAAGAATTGGTGACTTGTGCGCTAAATAATATTCCGATCAAAGTTGCCATTATTAATAATGAATCTCTGGGCATGGTTCGTCAATGGCAGACACTTTTCTATAAGGGTCGTTATTCAAATACTGATTTAAATTCCAAGATTGTGCCGGACTTTGTAAAACTGTCTGATGCGATGGGTTGCATTGGGCTTCGTTGTGAAGATTCGTCACAAGTTGATGCCACAATCGAAAAGGCAATGTCTATCGATGATCAACCAGTAGTAATTGATTTCCGCGTTAATCGCGATTCAATGGTCTGGCCAATGGTTGCAGCCGGTACTTCAAACGATGACATTATGGTTGCGCGTGAAACTGCGCCAGATTGGGATTCACAGGAGCTCTAAAATGGCGAAACATACTTTGGCAGTCTTGGTTGATAACTCATCCGGAGTTTTAGCGCGCGTAGCTTCCTTATTTGCTCGACGTGCTTACAACATTGATTCACTTGCCGTGGGCCCAACTGAAGATCCCACGATTTCACGTATGACTATCGTGGTAAATGTTGAAGGCCATGCGCTCGAGCAAGTAATTCGTCAATTAGATAAATTAATCAACGTAATTCACGTAACTGAAATTAAGCCTGCAAAATCAACTCAGGAAGAGCTAGTTTTAGTTAAGGTAAAGCAGGACCCAAGAGTTGAATCAATTCTCACTAAATTTGGCGCTAAAGTTGTCGATAACACCGAAGAAGCGTTGATTATTGAAGCAACTAATACCCCTGCGCTAAATGTAGAGTTACTAGATTCGCTAAAGCAATTTGGCGTTATCGAATTCGTACAATCAGGTGTGGTCGCTTTAGCGCACGGCAAAGCTGCGTTAGCCGACCAGACTCTTGATATCCAATCCGTGTCCACCGACCGCCAAGCGGATTACCAGAATTAATCACAGCAAGCACTAGCCGAGAAAAAGGAAAAATAACCAATGGCAACTATGTATCACGAAGAAGATGCAGATCTATCAATCATCCAAGGTCGCAAAGTCGCAATCATTGGTTATGGCTCACAGGGACATGCACACGCACTTAACTTGCGTGATAGCGGAGTAGATGTTCGAGTCGGACTTAAAGAAGGTTCACCTTCACGCGCTAAGGCAGAGGCTGAAGGCTTAAAAGTAACTTCAGTGGCAGAAGCGGTAAAAGAATCAACGGTAATTATGATTTTAGCGCCAGATCATGTGCAGCGCCATATCTACACCGAATCAATTCTGCCAAATCTAAAAGATGGCGATGCGCTCTTCTTTGGACATGGATTCAATATTCGTTTCGGTTATATCAAGCCACCTGCAAACGTTGATGTTTGTATGGTTGCACCTAAGGGTCCAGGACACTTGGTCCGTCGCGAATATGCAGCAGGTCGTGGCGTTCCGGTAATTGTGGCAGTAGAACAAGATGCAACTAAGAGCGCTTGGCCATTAACACTTTCATATGCAAAGGCCATCGGCGGCCTACGTGCTGGTGGAATTCTCACAACTTTCACTGAAGAGACTGAGACTGATCTATTTGGAGAACAGTCAGTGCTTTGTGGTGGTGCATCTCAATTAGTTATGTACGGTTTCGAAACCCTTACTGAAGCTGGTTATCAGCCAGAAGTTGCATACTTTGAGTGCTTACATGAATTGAAGTTAATTGTTGATTTGATGTACGAAGGTGGCATTGCAAAGCAGCGTTGGTCAGTATCTGACACTGCTGAATACGGTGACTATGTTTCTGGCCCACGCGTTATCGATCCTTCAGTTAAGCAACATATGAAGGAAGTACTTGCGGACATTCAATCAGGCGCATTTGCAAAACGTTTTATTGATGACCAAGAGGCAGGTGCACCTGAATTTAAGGTGCTACGCGCTAAGGGTGAATCTCATCCAATCGAAGCTACGGGCCGTGAACTTCGCAAGATGTTCTCATGGATTAAGTCTTCAAATAAAGATGATTACCAAGAAGGTAAGGCTGCTCGATAATAATTATGTCTAAGCCAGTTGTTTTAATTGCGGAAGAACTTAGCCCTGCCACGATGCAGGCGCTGGGTCCAGACTTTGAAATTCGCCATGTTGATGGCGCGGATCGAAGCGCGCTGCTTCCTGCACTTGCAGCTGGAGTTGATGCAGTTTTAATTCGCTCTGCCACCCAGATGGATGCCGAAGCTATTGCCGAAGCGAAAGGTTTAAAGGTAATTGCTAGAGCTGGCGTGGGATTAGATAACGTGGATATTCCGGCGGCGACTGATGCTGGAGTAATGGTGGTTAATGCGCCAACTTCAAACATTGTCTCTGCCGCAGAGTTAGCCATTTCATTATTGCTAGCAAGTGCTCGTTTTGTATCTCCGGCACATGCTGCGTTAAGAAATGGTAAGTGGGCGCGTTCTAAATTTACCGGTGCAGAGGTTTTTGAAAAAACACTTGGCGTCATTGGATTTGGAAAGATTGGTCAATTAGTTGCCCACCGCATGCAAGCATTTGGTATGAATGTGATTGCTTATGATCCATATTTGCAGCCTGCTCGTGCTGCGCAACTTGGCGTGCAGTTAGTAACTCTTAGTGAACTGCTAAAACAATCTGATTTCATCACCATTCACTTACCAAAGACTAAAGAGACAATTAACTTAATTGGCGAAGAGGCACTAAAAAAAGTAAAACCAACTGTTCGTATTATTAATGCGGCGCGTGGTGGAGTACTCGATGAAACTGCGCTCTATAACGCAATTAAAGACGGTCGCGTTGCCGGCGCTGGTCTAGATGTCTTTGCGAAAGAGCCATGCACAGATTCACCGCTATTTGAATTAGATCAAGTTGTGGCCACACCACACTTAGGAGCTTCAACAGATGAAGCACAAGAGCGCGCTGGAATTGCCGTTGCGGTATCGGTTCGTAAAGCACTTGCAGGTGATTTAGTTCCAGATGCAGTCAACGTTAAAGGTGGCGCAGTTCATGAAGAGATTCGTCCATCACTGCCTCTGGTAGAGAAGATGGCGGAGATTGCTACTGCTTACGCAGGAGGCCTACCTTCTTCAATGGAAGTTAATGTGCTTGGTGAAATTGCAGCTTATGACGCAGCGGTCTTAGCAACTAGTGCACTTAAAGGCGCTATCGAAACTACAGTCGAAGATGATGTCACTTATGTAAATGCGCCTAAGCTTGCCGAAGAGCGCGGCATGAGCGCGACTGTGAAGAATGATCCACATTGCGAACAATTCCGTTCTTCAATTCAATTAAAAGTTGCGATGGCCAGTGGCGCTAATTTCGTAGTTGAAGGAACTCTGGTCGGTATTCGTAAACACGAAAAGATTGTTTCGATTGATGGATTTGGTTTAGATCTCTCACCTGGTAAACACATGATTTTCTTGCGTTACATGGATAAGCCAGGTGTTATCGGGTCAATGGGAAGCGAACTTGGAAAAGCTGGCGTCAATATTGCCGGCATGCAGGTCTCTCGTCGTGAAATCGGTGGCATGGCCCTTATGGCGTTAACAGTTGACCATCCCGTTTCTGATGCGATTTTGGAAGATGTAAAGAAAAATACTGGTGCCGATTTAGCGCGCACTGTGGATTTGGAGAAATAATGTCGAAGACAATCAATCTCGCTGTAATTGCAGGCGATGGCATAGGACCTGAAGTTGTGGCAGAAGGTTTGAAGGTTCTTGATGTTGTTGGTGCAAAGCATGGCGTTACCTTTAATAAGACTTCTTACGACCTAGGTGCCGGCTATTGGCATCGAACTGGGGAAGTACTTCCAGATTCAGTAATGGCAGAGATTGCTAAGGCGGATGTAATTCTGCTTGGCGCTGTTGGAGATCCAACCGTTCCAAGTGGAGTGCTAGAGCGCGGCTTACTATTAAAACTTCGTTTTGCATTTGATCATTACATTAATTTGCGACCAGCTAAATTGCATAAAGGCGTTAAAGGTCCACTTGCCACCGAAAAAGAGATTGATTTTGTGGTGGTTCGCGAAGGCACTGAAGGTCCTTATGTTGGCGCCGGTGGCACTCTTGCATTCGGCACAGATGCCGAAATTGCTACTGAAGAATCGCTAAATACTCGTCGCGGCGCAGAGCGCGTGATTCGTGATGCCTTTGCGCGTGCACAAGCGCGTCCTCGCAAGAAATTAACTCTGGTTCACAAGAACAACGTTTTAACTCGCGCAGGTGGACTTTGGACTCGCACCTTTGAAGCGGTCGCAAAAGAATTTCCAGATGTGGCGACTGATTACTTACATGTGGATGCGGCATCGATGTTCTTTGTAACTAATCCAGAGCGTTTTGATGTGGTGGTTACCGATAATTTATTTGGCGACATTCTTACCGATATTGCCGCAGCAATCTGTGGCGGTATTGGGCTTGCGGCATCCGGAAATATCAATCCAACCGGAGCATTTCCATCTATGTTCGAACCAGTACATGGTTCGGCGCCAGATATTGCAGGTAAGCAATTAGCAGATCCAACTGCAACCATCATGTCAGTTGCGATGATGTTGGATCACTTAGGTTTTGCAGCAGCAGCGCGCGAAGTTGAAGCTGCAGTCGCAGCAGATCTAGCCACGCGTGACGATAAGAAGCGTTCCACATCTGAAGTGGGCGATGCGTTAGTAAAGGTGCTCTCCTGATGAAAATTAATTTAAATCCAAATGCAGTACCGGCTGCAGAGCGCGATGCCAAAGTCGCTGAAGGTGGTTTTGGTAAGTACTACACCGATCACATGGTCACAATTGATTGGGACGAACAAAACGGTTGGGCCGAACCCGTATTACAACCATATGGTCCATTAACACTTGATCCCGCAACTGCCGTATTTCATTACGGACAAGAGATTTTTGAAGGCATGAAGGCATATCGCCAACCTGATGGAAGCGTTGCGTTATTTCGTCCAGAGGCAAATGCAGAACGTTTTAATCGAAGTGCAAAACGTTTAGCGTTGCCAGAGTTACCGGTTGCCACATTTATTGAAACAGTAGAGTCGCTGGTAAAACAAGATATTGGTTGGGTGCCAAATAAAGTTGGAGAATCGCTTTATATCCGCCCATTTATGATTGCTACTGAAGTTGGTCTAGGTGTGCGCCCGACTAATAAAGCTAAATACATCTTGATTGCGACCCCTGCTGGCGCTTATTTCAATCCGTCAAAAGCGGTAACTGTTTGGATTTCAACTGAATATGTTCGCGCAGCTCCGGGTGGTACCGGTGAAGCAAAGTGCGGCGGAAATTACGCGGCATCGCTAATTGCACAAAAAGCCGCTGCCGCCGAAGGTTGCGATCAAGTGGTTTGGTTAGATGCAGTGGAACGCAAATGGGTTGAAGAGATGGGCGGTATGAACCTTTATTTTGTAAAGGGAAATAAGTTGGTCACTCCAAAGTTAACCGGAACTTTGCTACCTGGCATTACTCGCGATTCAATTCTCTCAGTTGCTAGAGATTTAGGTTATGAGACCGAAGAGGTCATGCTCTCAGTTGATGATTGGAAGAATGGAATCGCATCTGGTGAAATCACCGAAACTTTTGCATGCGGTACCGCGGCGGTAGTTTCACCAATCGGAGCAGCAAAATCTAAGTGGGGCACTTGGGTTACTGGCGATGGGAATCCAGGTCCAATCACTATGAAGATTCGCGAAGCGTTATTAAATATTCAACATGGCGTCAATTCAGATCAGCATGGTTGGGTAAAGGTCGTTAAGTAATGACACCGATGCCAGATAATTTTCATGTCTACGACACCACCCTTCGTGACGGTGCGCAGCAAGAAGGTTTGAATTTAAGTGTTCATGACAAACTGCAAATCGCACGCCATTTAGATGAACTTGGCGTTGGATTCATTGAGGGCGGTTGGCCTGGCGCAAATCCAAAGGACACTGAATTCTTTGAATTAGCAAAGCGAGAATTAAAGCTAAAGAACGCAACCTTTGTGGCATTCGGTGCGACTCGTCGTGCAAATACCAAAGCAGCCGATGATCCGCTAATTGCCGCACTTCGTAACTCTGGTGCGCCAGTTGTAACCATGGTTGCTAAAGCCCATGATCGCCATGTTGATTTAGCTCTTAAGACTACGCTTGATGAGAATCTAAATATGATTCGCGATTCCATTCAGCATTTAAAGTCCGAAGGTCAGCGCGTATTTATTGATGCAGAGCACTTCTTTGATGGTTATCGCGCAAACCGCGCATATGCGCTAGAGGTAGTGCGAGTCTCCGCAGAAGCTGGCGCTGATGTAATCGCGCTCTGCGATACCAATGGCGGCATGTTGCCAGATGAAATTGCCGATGTAGTTCACGACATTTTGGGCGCTTCAAGTGCGCGACTTGGAATTCATTGCCACAATGACACTGGTTGTGCAATTGCAAATTCAATGGCAGCAGTAGCAGCAGGTGCCACCCATGTTCAGGGAACCATAAATGGTTACGGAGAGCGCACTGGAAACGCTGATTTGGTTTCAATCATTGCTAACTTAGAGCTTAAGAAAGATCAGAAGTTATTACCAGATAATTTACTGCGCGAATCGTTCCGTATCTCGCATGCAATCGCAGAAGTTACCAATGTAAAGCCATCTGCACGTCAGCCATATGTTGGCATATCTGCCTTTGCACATAAAGCGGGCTTACACGCCTCTGCCATTAAAGTAGATCCAAATCTTTACCAACATGAAGATCCGGCAAGCGTTGGAAACGATATGCGCATGTTGGTATCAGATATGGCCGGTCGTGCTTCAATTGAATTAAAGAGCCAAGAACTTGGCGTGGATCTAGGTGGCGATAAAGAGTTAATTACTCGAATTGTCGAACGCGTTAAAGATATGGAAGCTAAAGGTTTTACCTTCGAAGCTGCCGATGCCTCTTTTGAGCTTTTGGTTCGCGAAGAGATTGCTACGAAGCGTCCCACATTCTTTAATGTCTTACATTGGCTAACTAGCGTAGAAAGCGATGCCGATGGCAGCTTCGTGACCAAGGCAGAGGTAACAGTCTCTGCAAATGGTGAATCACTTATTTGCACCGGTACTGGAAATGGTCCAGTGAATGCATTTGATACCGCACTTCGTTCTGGATTACTAAAACTCTATCCAGAGTTAGCAGAATTGGAACTTACCGATTACAAAGTTCGTATCTTGGAAGGTCGCTTAGGTACCCGTGCGATTACCCGCGTATTGGTTGAAACTTCAGATAAGAATGGATCTTGGAATACGGTGGGAGTTCACGAAAACGTGATTGCGGCATCTGCGATGGCGCTAGAAGATGCGCTAACTTATGGATTAATCCGTCAAGGACGTAATCCAGAATAATCAGGTAGTAACCTTGCGTTTGTGAATAACGCGATTGAAGCATTTACCTCGTATTTAAATCGCGACCGTTCTTTATCGGATAACACGATTCGGGCATATGTTGGAGATCTAGAATCACTAGCAGCGCACCTGATAGCGCTAAATGTTACCGATATCAATACTTTGAATATCAGCCATCTACGTAGTTGGTTAGCAAATCAACAGAGCAAAGGCGCATCACGTACAACTCTGGCAAGGCGAGCGACCTCAATTAAGTTATTTACTAAGTGGGCTTTTAAAGAGGGTTTACTACCAAGCGATGTGGGTTTTAATTTAGCCACGCCTAAAGCGCATCGCGTACTACCTGAAATTGTGGATGCGAAAACTGCGGATATTGCGATGCAATCACTAGAAGCGGTAGCCGAAGAGACTGGCGAATTAACGGCAGTTAGAAATTTGGCGATGGTTGAGATGCTTTATGCCTCAGGTGCGCGAGTATCCGAAATCTGTGGACTGGATTTGAAAGATATTGATTACGAACGCCAGACCATTAGAGTCATTGGTAAGGGAAGCAAGGAGCGCGTAATTCCGATTGGCAGACCAGCAATTGCGGCGCTGGAAAAATGGTTAGCAGTAAGACCACAGATGGCAAATGAAAAAAGCGGCAGCGCGCTCTTTCTTGGCGCGCGTGGCAAGCGAATTGATCAGCGACAGGTGCGCGAAGTAGTTTATAAAACTATTGAATTAGGACCACATGCACTGCGCCATTCGGCAGCCACACATCTACTTGAAGGTGGCGCAGATTTGCGCACGGTCCAAGAAATATTAGGTCACGCATCGCTAGCTACTACTCAGATTTACACACATGTATCTGCTGAACGTTTACATTCGGCATTTAAGCAGGCGCATCCTCGTGCCTAAAAACACTTTGGTAATAATTCCTACATTTAACGAATCTGGTTTTATTGGAAAGTTGCTTAAAGATCTTTTCGAATTCAAACTAGATGTTTTAATTGTTGATGATGGTTCGACGGATGGCACGACAGAGCTGGCGAAATCAATTGATACTAAGGGAAATCAGCTTGAATTTCTGTTTAGAAAAACTAAACAAGGTTTGGGTAGCGCATATCGCGCCGGTTATGCCTGGGCTTTAGCAAATGGATATGAACTAATAGCGCAGATGGATGGCGATGGTTCACATCAAGTCAGCGATCTAAAATCAATGCTTCGGTATATCGATGAAAACCCGGAAGTTGAATTGGTAATTGGTTCTAGATGGATTGCAGATGGAGCTATTGAAAATTGGAGCAAGTTCCGTGAACTTCTCTCGAAAAGCGCTAATCGATATACCCAATTTGCATTGCAATTAGGGTGCCAAGATGCGACCGCTGGATTTAGGATTTATAAATCAGATTTGATAAAGCGCATGCATGTCGATGGGGTTAAGAGCGAAGGTTATTGTTTTCAGATTGAGATGACCCGGGCGGCTCAAAGTGCGCAGGCGCTGATTGCGGAATATCCAATTACCTTTAAAGAGCGCGAAACCGGAAGTAGCAAGATGTCTTCCAAGATCGTGGTAGAGGCGATGTGGCGCGTGACTATTTGGGGGTTAAGGCGAGTTTTCTCGCGTAGCTCGCGGTAATTAGCACCCAATTTTCATAGGTAGAATTTGCCCCGCACTGGATTGCTCAGGCAAATCAGTGACATCACAGCACTAACCGTCCCACCTTGGTGGATCCGGGAAAGCGTTTCGGTCTGAACTTAAAACGTCAGCAATCGCTACTAGTGCGAGGGAGCCAAACAAATCGTTTAGCTCGAAAACCGAGTGCACAAAAAAGTAAATCTTTTTTGTGAAAAAGGAGCGTGCCCAAGTGGCAGTAGTAACAATGCGCGAACTCCTCGACAGCGGTGTTCACTTCGGACATCAGACTCGTCGCTGGAATCCAAAGATGAAGCGTTTTATTTTCACAGAACGCAATGGCATCTACATCATCGACATCCAGCAATCATTGGGTCTTATCGATTCAGCATATGAATTCGTTAAGGACACAGTTGCAAAGGGTGGCCATATTCTTTTCGTCGGAACTAAGAAGCAAGCACAAGAACCAATCATTCAGCAGTCACAGCGCGTAGGTATGCCTTCTGTAACCGAGCGTTGGTTGGGCGGCATGCTTACCAACTTCCCAACTGTTTACAAGCGAATCCAGCGCCTTAAGGAATTGGAAGCACTTGAAGCAGCGAACGATCAGCTACTAACCAAGAAGGAACTGTTAATGCTTCGCCGCGAACGCGAGAAGTTAAAGAAGAACCTTGATGGTATTCGCAACATGACCAAGCTGCCTGCAGCGATCTGGGTTGTAGATACCAAGAAGGAGCACCTTGCAGTTCAGGAAGCCAAGAAGCTTGGCATTCCAGTTATTGCAATCTTGGATACTAATTGCGATCCAGATGAAGTTGATTACAAGATTCCAGGTAACGATGATGCAATCCGTTCAATTGGTCTGCTAACACGCGTTATCGCTGATGCAATTGCAGCTGGACTTCAAGCTCGCAGCGCACAGGTTAAAGAAGAGAGCAAACCAGCAGAGGTTGCCGAAGGCGAACCACTTGCTGATTGGGAGAAGGACATTCTCGAAGGAGCAACTGAATCAAAGTGAGTTATACAGCAGAAGATGTAAAGCGTTTACGTGAAGCAACTGCAGCAGGAATGTTGGATTGCAAGAAGGCGCTAGATGAAGCAAATGGCGACTTCGAAAAGGCAGTTGAAATCATTCGTGTTAAAGGACTCAAAGGTGTTACCAAGCGTGAAGGTCGCGCAACTTCTAATGGTTTAGTGGTTGCAAAATCTTCTGGCGATCTTGGCGTAATGCTCGAACTTAACTGCGAAACAGATTTTGTGGCTAAGAGCGATCGTTTCCAAGCACTTGGCGATGAGTTGGTTGATCACTTACTTAAAACTAAGAGTGCAGATGTGGCAGCTTTCCTAGCTTCTGAAATTGCACCAGGTCGCTCAGTACAGCAGCATGTTGATGAAGCGAATGCGACTCTTGGTGAGCGCATCGAAGTTCGTCGCGTAACTGTTTACGATGGCGGTCCAGTTGGTATTTATCTACATAAGACCAGCCCAGATCTACCACCACAAGTTGGCGTTTTGATTCAGCTAACTAAGGATGCAGTTGAAGTTGGTCGCGAAGTAGCACAGCACATTGCAGCTTTCGCACCACAGTTCGTAAATCGCGAAGAAGTTCCAGCAGAACTTATCGAGAACGAACGTCGTATTGCTGAAGAGAGCGCTCGCGAAGAGGGCAAGCCAGAAGCGGCACTTTCAAAGATTGTTGAAGGTCGCGTCACTGGTTTTGTTAAGGAAGTTTCACTTCTAGAGCAGGCATTCGCAAAGGATGCCAAGAAGACTGTTCAGCAGATTCTTGATGAGGCGCAAACTGCGGTTAAGGCCTTCTCACGTTTCCGCGTCGGCCAGTAATAAACTATTAGCAGGAAAAGCGAAAGGAGCACTCATGCCAGGTTATGGAAGAGTGCTCCTTAAACTTTCTGGCGAAGTATTTGGTGGTGAAAAAGGCATCGGTGTTGATCCTGATGTTGTGCAAACAATTGCAAAACAAATTGCAGATGTGGTTAAAGCCGGTACTCAGGTAGCAATCGTTGTGGGTGGCGGTAATTATTTCCGCGGCGCAGAATTGCAGACTCGTGGCATGGAACGTTCACGTGCAGATTACATGGACATGCTCGGCACCGTTATGAATTGCTTAGCGTTACAAGATTTTCTGGAGAAGCAAGGTGTAGATACTCGCGTACAAACTGCGATCTCAATGGGCCAGGTGGCTGAGCCTTATATTCCACGTCGTGCGATTCGCCATTTAGAGAAGGGTCGCGTAGTAATTTTTGGAGCCGGCGCAGGTATGCCGTTCTTTACTACGGACACTGTCGCAGCACAGCGCGCACTTGAAATTGGTGCCAATGCGCTATTACTTGCTAAGAGCGGTGTAGATGGCGTTTACAACGCAGATCCCCGTAAAGATGCCAGCGCTACGAAGTTCGACAAGATTTCTTACGATGACGTACTTTCCAAGTCACTAGCGGTTGCAGATGCAGCCGCATTTAGCCTCTGCCGCGAAAATAAATTACCAATCGTGGTCTTTGATTTGATGAACAATGGAAATATTGCTCGCGCCGTTAAGGGCGAGAAAATCGGAACCTTAGTCAATTAAGAGTTAACTAGGAAAAAAGGATCACCAATGAGCGACATAACAACCATCATGAATGATGGTGTAAATAAGATGAATAAAGCGGTCGATGTAGCTAAAGATGATTTAGCCTCCATTCGTACCGGGCGCGCTCATCCATCGTTATTCAATAAAGTAATCGTGGATTACTACGGTGCACCAACTGCGCTAAATCAATTAGCTTCAGTACAGATTCCAGAAGCTCGCGTAGCGATCATTAATCCATTCGATAAAGGCGCGATGTCTTCGATCGAAAAGGCGCTTCGCGAATCTGATTTGGGTATCAATCCAAGCAATGATGGCGTTTCGATCCGCATTAATTTTCCGCAATTAACTGAAGAGCGCCGCAAGGAGTACATCAAACTTGCAAAGTCAAAGGGTGAAGATTCAAAGGTTTCTATCCGCAATATCCGTCGTTCAGTGAAAGAAGCGCTAGAAAAAATGGAGAAAGATGGCGCAATCTCAAAGGATGATTTAGCACGTGCGGAGAAAGAGCTTGAGAAGCATACCGGTGATCACACTGCAAAGATTGATGAGCTTCTAAAGCATAAAGAAGCGGAACTCTTAGAAGTTTAATGAGCGATTTACACGCCATTAATGATGCAATAAATAAGCGCGCAGGGCGCAAGTTATTGCCATCAATTGCGACCTCGCTATCTCTATTGGCCGGGGTTTGGGCGCTACTTAAATACTTTCCAGCTGGCTTTGCCGCGCTAGTTGCGTTAGCGCTAGTGCTGGCAATTAAAGAGTTGGCGCACGCTTTTTCTTCGACAGATAGATATGTTTCAAAGCGCTCTTTAATGCTCGCTGCAATTGGTTTATCTGCCGGAGCTTGGATTGCCGGAATTCGCGGCTTAGCAATTGGCTTAGCGGTCTCGTTAATTTTGATGTTGGTCTTACTACTTCGTCGCGGCACTAAAGGTTTTGTGGCAAGTGCCAGCGCGTCAGTATTTGCGCTGGTCTATCTGCCATTTCTAACTGGCTTTTTAATTCTATTGGCGCGACCAACTAATGGCTTAGAACAGATTATGGTCTTTGTAATTCTGGTGGCAAGTAATGACACCTTTGCATATATAACGGGGGTATTAATCGGCAAACACCCAATGGCGCCGGCAATCTCACCTAAGAAAACCTGGGAAGGTTTAGCTGGTTCAGTTATTTTTACCACCGCACTGGGTTATGTAACATTTGATGGAATTTTAAATTTAAATCCCTGGGTGGGAGCAGCAACTGGACTTCTAATTGTTTTCACTGCAACAACTGGCGATTTAATTGAATCTGCCATCAAACGTGATTTCGCCATAAAAGATATGGGAAATTTATTGCCAGGACATGGCGGCGTTATGGATCGCTTAGATTCGATTGTTACCTCTGCGCCTGCGCTCTGGTTGGTACTTGAGTTAGTTAAGCACTACTCATGAGTGATTTGCCGCTGATATTTGAAGAGCCAAAACAGAAACAGAAAGCGCCTAGACACCTTGCCGATATGAGCAAGGAGGAGCGAAAAGAGCTCTGCACTGAACTTGGAATTCCAGCTTTTCGCGCCAATCAAGTTGCAGTTCATTACTACACGCATCTTGAGACCGATCCAGAGAAGTGGAGCGATATTCCTGCGGAGCTTCGTAAGAAGTTGGCAGATGCATTTACTCCTAAATTAATGGAGCTAGTGCGCACACTTCAGACTGATAATGGATTGACTCGTAAAGATCTTTGGAAATTACATGATGGCACTTTGGTGGAATCTGTTTTAATGAAATATCCAGATCGCGCCACTGTCTGCATTTCATCGCAAGCTGGATGTGGCATGGCATGTCCATTCTGTGCCACCGGCCAAGGCGGGCTAAAGCGAAATTTAACGGCCGGCGAAATCACGGAACAGATTGTGGCAGCTGTGCGACTTTGTGCATCTGGTGAAGTGGGCGGAGAACCAATTCGTCTTTCAAATATTGTTTTTATGGGCATGGGTGAACCGCTTGCTAATTACAAAGCGGTGGTGCAAACCATTCGAAATATCACCTCGCCAAATCCAGATGGACTTGGAATCTCTGCTCGTTCGGTAACGCTCTCTACGGTGGGGCTTGTAAATGGCGTGGAGAAGTTCACAGAAGAGGGAATTCCTGTGACATTGGCAGTTTCGCTGCACACTCCAGATGATGAACTTCGAGACACATTAGTGCCGATTAATACTCGATATAAGGTCCGTGAAATTTTGGCTGCGGCAGATTCATATGCCAAAAAAACTGGTCGTCGTTATTCGATTGAGTATGCGTTAATAAAAGGTATTAATGATCAAGCTTGGCGCGCAGATCTTCTGGGCAAGTTGTTAAAGAGTCGAAATGCGCATGTAAATTTAATTCCGCTAAATCCAACCCCGGGTTCAAAGTGGACCGCATCGCGCCCTGAAGACCAGAAGGAATTTGTCCGGGTGCTAGAAAGTTATGGGGTTCCGGTAACTATTAGAGACACCCGCGGCCGTGAAATTGATGGTGCATGTGGCCAATTAGCTGCAAGTGAAGGTTCCAAAAAGTAAGCTGAAATACTAAAGTAGTGCGCATGGAAAAAATTGCGAACTTCATTAATGGTAAATCTGTCCCTTCTACATCTGGCGAAACTACAAAAATAGTTGATCCTGCTACTGGGCAGGCATATGCCGAAGCGCCAAAATCAAATAAAGCGGATATTGATGCCGCGATGAAAGCGGCCGCTACCGCTTTTGAAGATTGGAAAGACACCACTCCATCAGAGCGTCAGCGCGCGCTACTAAAAATTGCCGATGCCATTGAATCGCGCGCCGAAGAATTTATCGCAATTGAATCCAAGAACACTGGTAAGCCATTTGGACTTACCGCTTCTGAAGAGATTCCTCCAATGGTGGATCAGATTCGTTTCTTTGCAGGGGCCGCTCGCAATTTAGAGGGCAAATCTGCGGGTGAATATATGCGCGGAATGACTTCATTTATTCGCCGCGAACCAATTGGTGTTTGCGCACAAGTTACGCCATGGAATTATCCAATGATGATGGCAGTTTGGAAGTCGGCGCCAGCAATTGCCGCAGGCAACACTGTGGTCTTAAAACCTTCAGATACCACGCCAATGTCTACTGTATTTATGGCAAATGTAATGAGTGAATTTTTACCAGCTGGTGTAATCAATGTTGTGACAGGAGAACGTGAAACTGGCCGCACTTTAATTGAACATGAGACTCCGGCTATGGTTTCAATTACGGGATCAGTGCGTGCAGGTATGCAAGTTGCCGAATCTGCTTCTAAATCTTTAAAGCGCGTGCACTTAGAGTTAGGTGGCAAAGCGCCAGTAGTGGTCTTTGCGGATGCAGACTTAGCAAACGCTGCCGAAACCATTGCCGTTACTGGATTCTTTAATGCGGGCCAAGATTGCACTGCCGCTACTCGTGTGATTGTTGAAGAGAGCGCATATGCAGAATTTGTGGAGCTACTTGCGCATCAAGCTAAAGGCCTTAAGACCGGTGCGCCATCTGAAGATGATGCGCTCTTTGGCCCGGTAAATAATGCCAATCAATTAGCTAGAGTCACGGGCTTTTTAAATGAGGTGCCAGCACATGCCAAGGTGGTAGCAGGCGGCAAGCAAGTTGCGCGCGATGGGTTCTTCATCGAACCAACTGTGATTGCAGATTTAAAGCAGAGCGATCGCCACATACAAGAAGAGATCTTTGGTCCGGTGATTACAGTTCAGAAATTTAAAGATGAGGCCGAAGCGATTCGGATGGCCAATGGAGTTGAGTATGGCTTGGCATCATCTGTCTGGACCAGCAACCATGGCCGCGCGATGCGCCTTGCCAAGGCCTTTGATTTTGGTTGTGTCTGGATCAACTGCCACATCCCATTGGTGGCGGAGATGCCACATGGTGGCTACAAGCGCAGTGGTTATGGCAAGGATTTAAGTAGCTATGGCTTCGAGGATTACACCCGAATCAAGCATGTAATGACAAATCTAAATGCCTAAATTGTTTTGAAATTCCCTCATGGGGGTTAGGATTTCCGCGTATGCATCTCGAGCTTTTTTGTAGAAAGGCCACCCGTGTCTGACCAAGATTCAATGATTAACGAATTAAAAGCAATGGCAAAATCAAATGTAACTCGACGCTCAGTTTTAGCTGGTGCGGGCGCAGTTGGTGCCGGTTCATTACTTGCAGCATGTGGTGGCGGTGGAGGATCAGATGCCGATGTTCGTTGGGGCAACTGGACACTTTACTTAGATTACGACAGCGATAAGAAGGTCTATCCAACTCTCGAGGAATTTACTGCGCAGACCAAGATCAAAGTTAAGTATTTAGAAGATTACAACGACAATGATGAGTTTTATGGAAAAGTTCAAGGCCAATTAAAGTTAAAGAAAGATATTGGATACGATCTAATTTGCCCAACAGACTGGATGGCGGCCCGTTATATCCGCCTTGGATATGCGCAAAAATTAGATAAGGCAAATATTCCAAACTCTAAGAACATTTTGCCAGCGCTCGCGAGCGTTCCTTATGACACCGGCCGTGATTACTCACTTACTTGGCAGGGCATTATGGGTGGATTTACTTGGAATAAAGAGAAGTTGCCAAAGGGAGTTCACACTCTTGATGATTTATTTGCCCCTGCTAACAAGGGCAAAATCGAAGTACTTACTGAATTGCGCGACACCGTTGGCGTAATCATGATGGCGCAAGGTGTAGATATCACTAAGTTCACCGCTGATGAGTATGCAAATGCACTTGATTTCTTGCAGAAGAAAATTGCAGATGGCTTTATTCGCCAAGTTAAGGGCAACGATTACAAGGAAGATTTAATTTCCGGAGATGCAGTTGCAGTTATTGGCTGGTCTGGCGATGCCTTCCAGCTTGCTGCAGAGAATGATGGCAAGTTTGAATTTGCAATTCCAGAATCAGGCGGAACCATCTCTGCAGATAACTTCATTATTCCAAGTACTGTAACAGCAGAAACCAAGCCAAAGGTAGAAGAGTTAATTAACTACTACTACGACCCAATGGTTGCGGCCAAGGTTGCGGCTTATGTTAATTACATCTGCCCAGTTGAAGGCGCACAAGCTGCCATGGAGCAAGTTGACCCAACACTTGTAAATAATGAATTGATCTTCCCAACTGCGAAGACTCAATCATTGCTACATGTATTCCGTAACTTAACTCCTGCTGAGGAAACAGAGTTCACAGAAGCATTCCAAAAGGCGACTGGTAACTAAGTAAAGTGGCAATTGCTACTGCGCGAGGCGATCTCAAATTAGCTAACCTCACCAAAACTTATGGTGATTTCACGGCGGTTAATGATTTATCGCTAACTATTCCTGAGGGTTCGTTTTTTGCTCTACTTGGTCCATCAGGTTGCGGCAAGACCACCACACTTCGCATGATTGCAGGTTTGGAAAATCCAACTGCCGGAACTTTGCATTTAGGTACGCAAGATATTACGCAGCTACGTCCATATCAACGCCCAATCAATACAGTTTTCCAGAACTATGCACTATTTCCGCATCTCTCTATCTTTGAAAACGTGGCCTTTGGTATGCGCCGCCGCGGAATCAAAGAAGTAAAGGCTGAAGTAGAACGGGTTCTTAAACTGGTTGAGCTGCCACATTTAGCAGATCGCAAACCAACACAACTTTCTGGTGGCCAACAACAGCGCATCGCTCTTGCGCGCGCTATCGTTAATAAGCCAGCGCTATTGCTACTTGATGAACCTCTTGGCGCGCTTGATCTAAAACTTCGCCGCCAAATGCAGATCGAATTAAAGTGGATTCAAACTCAAGTCGGTCTGACCTTCGTGCACGTAACACACGATCAAGAAGAGGCCATGACTATGGCTGACACCATCGCAGTTATGAATGAAGGTCGCATCGAACAGATGGGTACTCCAGAAGATCTTTATGAATCGCCAAAGACTGCTTTCGTAGCTAACTTTTTGGGTCAATCAAACTTAATTCGCGGCATCATTTCTGGTACCGATGGCGATAACAATGTGGTTGAAGTGCACGGGCAGAAGATTGCGCTTCCTAAATCACGCACCTTCACCAATTCCAATAACGTGCTCTTTGGAATTCGCCCAGAGAAGATTGATATCGATCTTGAAAACGAAGCTGCAGATGGCAACGTGCTGCGCGGTGGCAAAGTAGTAGATGTCGCATTCGTTGGCGTATCAACTCAATATCAAGTCGAGATGCCTTGGGGACAAGAGCTAATGGTCTTCGAACAGAATGATGGCACCACACCAATGCTCGAACTTGGTGATTTGGTAAGACTTCAATGGATGCCAAAGTTCACCTTCGGATTAGATGGCGCGCAAGATGCTGACGCTGGATCAGAAGTAAATCCAGAAGAGTAATGGCATTTCTTCACGCAGCTGCGACACACGGCAAATTAAGAGGCCTGAAAAAAGGTCGCCTGCCATATCTACTTTTAGCACCAGGTCTAATTTTTCTATTTACCTTCTTTATTCTGCCGATTGCCAACTTGGCAACTACATCTACGCAAACTCCTGCAGGTGAAACCGGTGTTTACGAACAGACTTGGCATTTCTCCAATTACATCACTGCATTTACTGAGAATAAAGAACAGTTTGGTCGTTCATTTCTTTATGCATTCTTAACCACGATTTTGGCGCTAGCCATCGCTTACCCACTTGCATATGCCATCGCATTTAAATCTGGCAGATATAAGAACGTACTTTTAGTTTTGGTAGTTGCACCGTTCTTTACCTCATTCTTGCTTCGTACCATTGCCTGGAAGCAAATCCTTGGCGAAGAAGGTCCAGTAGTTCAAACCTTGCGAACTCTGCATATCATTTCGCCAACTACGACCTTAACTGCATCTGCATTTGCAGTGGTTTCCGGTATGACTTACAACTTCTTACCGTTTATGACTTTGCCACTTTATTCTTCACTTGAGCGCATTGATCCTCGCACACTAGAAGCAGCAGGGGATTTGTATTCAAATGCCTTTACAACTTTCCGTAAAGTTACCTTTCCACTATCTCTTCCTGGAGTAGTGGCCGGAACGCTACTTACCTTTATTCCAGCTGCTGGTGATTATGTAAACGCTGCAATTTTGGGTAACCCACAGACCAAGATGCTTGGTAACGTCATTGACTCTAAATTCTTCAAAGTTGTTGATTATCCAACTGCAGCAGCGCTCTCATTTATGTTGATGTTTGCAATTCTAATTTTGGTCTCTGTATATATCCGCCGCGCAGGAACGGATGAATTGGTATGACCAAGCTCTGGCGCTGGTTTGGCAATAATTTAATCCGCATCTACGCGGTACTTGGCTTTACCTATCTCTTTATTCCAATCGCTTACACCTTTGCCTTCTCATTCAATGATGCTGGTAAATCCAACTTAGTTTGGAAAGGTTTTACCTTTGCTAATTGGCAGAATCCTTGCGGCGCTCCAGATGTCTGTACTGCACTTGGTAATTCCATTCAGGTAGGTCTTATTGCAACTATCTTTGCCACTCTGCTTGGCACCTTGATTGCTTTTGCACTTGGTCGCCATTCATTTAAAGGTCGTTCAACTACTAATCTCTTAATCTTCTTACCTATGGCTACCCCTGAAGTGGTTATGGGTGCATCGCTACTTGCGATGTTCTTGTCATTTCAGATCAATCCAGGCTTTATGACCACAGTTATTGCGCACACCATGTTCTGTATTTCATTCGTGGTGGTAACAGTTAAAGCACGTATTGCTTCTTTAGATCCTCGTCTAGAACAAGCAGCGATGGATCTATATGCCAATGAATTCGAAACTTTCCGCCGTGTAACTTTGCCTCTGGTCATGCCAGGTATTGCAGCTGCGGCGCTACTTGCTTTCTCTTTATCTTTCGATGACTTCATCATTACCAACTTCAACTCTGGCACCATGATGACTTTCCCGAAGTTTGTCTATGTCTCAAGTGCCCGCGGTATTCCGCCGCAAGCAAACGTAATTGGTTCCATGATGTTCTTTATCGCCCTTGCGATTGTAATTGCAGGTCAAATTGTTAGCCGAAAGAAGCAACGCGCATGACCAACCACGGCAACATGTACGGCCCAGATTTCACCTTTCTAGGTATTGAACGATGCGATTTGGATAAACCAGAGACTTACAAAGACGCTGATGTCGTAATTGTTGGTGCGCCGATTGATTCTGGAACTTCACATCGTTCGGGGGCAAAATTCGGCCCGCAGGCAATCCGTATAGGCGACTATCTGCCCCACGATGGCGAGCGACCACATCTAGCACTTCGCGTCGACGGATTGAAGGAGCTCAAAGTATTTGATGCGGGAGATCTCTTGATGCCACCTGGCA
>JBJTCN010000008.1:0-3991 GCA_046091905.1 Candidatus Nanopelagicaceae bacterium | reverse complement strand
CTTTTAAGAACTAACTTGCGGAGGATGTCCGAGCCAGCGAACGTCATTAATTAGTGATTGGTTCCTCGCAAAGTATTATCTGGCGGAGGATGTCCGAGCCAGCGAACGTCATTAATTAGTGATTGGTTCCTCGCAAAGTATTATCTGGCGGAGGATGAGGGATTTGAACCCTCGATAGGTTTCCCTATACACGCTTTCCAAGCGTGCGCACTCGGCCGCTATGCGAATCCTCCAGCTTGCAGGGTGAATGTTATCGGCGTACAAACTATGATTCCGACCAGATCCTCCGCGCGACGACATCGCGCTGAACTCCCCCAGGGCAGGAATGCAGCAAGGGTAGGTGTGCTCTGGCGGGTGTGCGGAGGGTCCTTTACATAAAAACGACTTATGTGAAGACAAGTAGTTGACTCGAATAGTTAGAGATGGATTGGGGAATTAAATGTCACTTGCTTTATATCGCAAGTATCGCCCATCTACTTTCTCAGAAGTTGTCGGTCAAGAACAAGTTACCGAACCTTTAACGAATGCCTTAACAAATGATCGCATTCATCATGCCTATCTTTTCTCTGGTCCGCGCGGTTGCGGTAAGACCTCTAGCGCTCGCATTATGGCGCGCAGTCTTAATTGCGAAAAAGGTCCAACTCCAACTCCATGTGGGCAATGCCAATCTTGCAAAGATTTAGTAGCAAATGGCCCAGGTTCCTTAGATGTTATTGAATTAGATGCAGCTACACATGGTTTAGTAGATGATGCGCGCGACCTACGCGATAAAGCATTCTTTGCGCCAGTTAATTCACGATACAAAATTTACATAATTGACGAAGCGCATCAGCTGGGACCAGGTGCAGCCAATGCATTACTTAAAGTTGTAGAAGAACCACCACCACATGTAATTTTTATTTTTGCAACCACCGAACCAGATAAGTTAATTGCCACAATTCGTTCGCGTACTCATCACTATCCTTTCCGATTAGTGCCACCCGGAGTCATGGGAACTTTATTAGAGAAGATTTGCAACGCAGAAGGTGTAAAAGTTGCCAAAGGTGTAATTCCTTTAGTAGTTCGCGCATCAGGTGGTTCCGTCCGTGATGCACAATCGGTTTTGGGTCAGTTACTTGCAGGTGCCGGTACAGATGGTGTTACTTATGAAATCGCAGTGCAGCTTCTTGGTTATACAGATGGTGCGCTTTTAGATGATGCCATTGATGCGCTTGCGGCACGAGATGGCGCTACTTTGTTTACCACGGTAGATCGAGTAATTGAAAGTGGACATGATCCACGTCGTTTCGCATCTGATTTATTAGAACGCTTACGCGATTTAATGATTGTGGATGCGCTTGGTGAAACAAATCCTGCCGCGATCTTGCGAGAAATTCCTGATGATCAATTAGAACGGATGCGCGCTCAAGCAAAACATATTGGTAGCGCAGGTTTATCAAGGTCTGCAGATATTGCGGCCGAAGGTTTAACGCAGATGCGCGGCGCGACTGCGCCACGTTTGATGTTGGAATTGATTTGTGCACGCATGCTGCTGCCTATTGGCGATGCATCTGAATCAGGAATGCTCTCTCGTATCGAAAGACTTGAAAGAGCGGAGTCGATTTCTATACCTGCCAGTCGCGCAACGGCAACCGTCGCCGAATTAAAAGCAACTACAAATTCGGCGCCAGTTACCGAAGCTGCTCCTAAACAGGCAGCCAAGAAATCGACTGCAGCTGCGCCGCAGACATCTGCCGCGCCAATCCAAAGCTCAAACCATACCTTTGATGTGGTGGGGTTGCGCAGACTTTGGCCGGATGTGATTGAAGATGTTAAAAAGAGACGTCGTTTAACTTGGTCGCTACTTAGCGCCAGTGCGCAGATCATTGCGGTTGATGACAAGCTAATTACCATCGGAATTGTTAATTCCGGTGCTCGCGATTCTTTCTTGCGATCAAATTCTGATGAGATTCTGCGCCAAGCTTTTATTGAAGTAGTTGGTATTGATCGAAAGATTGAAGCGATTATTGATCCATCTGTTGAAGGAACTCCGCAATCAAAATCCGCACCGACAAAAGGTGAATCTTTAGATGACCCACAAGCTCCATCTGGACTATCACTTCTCGCATCAGAACTTGGCGCGGAAGTAATTAAAGTAGAAGAGCACGAATAATGTACGAAGGTGCCATCCAAGATTTAATTGATGCGCTCGGTCGACTTCCGGGAATTGGACCAAAGAGCGCGCAACGAATTGCATTTCATATTCTGCAAACAGATTCTGAAGTAGCGGCAGATTTAGTCGAAGCAATTAGAACAGTGCGCGAGCGCGTTAAGTTCTGCGAAGAGTGCGGCAATGTCTCTGAAGATGTGAAGTGCAAAATCTGTATGGATCCACGTCGCGATGGTTCGCATATCTGCGTTGTTGAAGAATCAAAAGATGTTAATGCAATCGAACGTACTCGCGAATTTCGCGGCAAGTATCACGTGCTAGGTGGTGCGATCTCACCGATTGATGGCATTGGCCCAGAGCAATTACGAGTCCGTGAATTAGTGGCGCGACTTTCAGATTCAAATATCCAAGAGGTAATTCTGGCGACTGACCCAAATCTAGAAGGGGAGGCGACTGCGACCTACTTAGCTCGCATGATTAAGCCGATGGGCATCAAGGTAAGTCGCTTGGCCTCAGGCCTGCCGGTTGGTGGAGATTTGGAGTATGCAGATGAGGTCACGCTCGGTCGCGCCTTTGAAGGTCGCAGAAACATCGATTAATCTCATAATTTGATACAGCGCTCTGTGTCACTATTTGAGATTTCCCGAAAGTAAGGTGCCAAGCTCTTAATTAAGCGGCGAAAATAGTGCCATGGGTTTAATTGTTCAGAAGTATGGTGGCTCATCGGTCGCTGATGCCGAATCCATGAAGCGCGTTGCCAGCCGCATCGTCGCTACCAAAAAAGCCGGCCATCATGTCGTCGTGGTCGTATCTGCAATGGGCGATACCACCGATGAACTTATCGATTTAGCAAATCAGATCACGCCAATTCCAGAAGGTCGCGAATTGGATATGTTGCTAACTGCCGGCGAGCGAATTTCAATGGCGCTACTTGCGATGGCTATTAAGAATCTTGGCCATGAAGCGCTTTCCTTTACTGGTTCGCAAGCTGGCGTGATCACAACTAGTGCGCACGGACGCGCTCGCATTATTGACGTTACTCCATCAAGAATTCGCGAAGCGCTTGATGAAGGTGCAATTGCAATCGTGGCTGGTTTCCAAGGAATTAGCCAAGATACAAAAGATGTCACCACTCTTGGTCGCGGTGGATCAGATACCACTGCAGTTGCATTAGCTGCCGCACTGGAAGCAGATGTTTGTGAAATTTACACAGATGTTGATGGCGTCTTCTCGGCAGATCCACGTGTGGTACCTGCAGCACGCAAATTAAAAACAGTTACATATGAAGAGATGTTGGAATTAGCCGCAGCTGGTGCCAAAGTTTTACATTTACGTTGCGTGGAATATGCGCGACGCTTTGATTTACCAATTCACGTACGTTCAAGTTTTTCTAGCAATGAAGGAACCTGGGTAGTTAAAGATCACCCTGAAGGAGAAGACATGGAGCAAGCAATCATCTCTGGCATCGCACACGATAAGAGCGAAGCAAAGATCACGGTAGTTGGAGTACCAGATCGCACCGGTGTTGCCGCGCGCATCTTCCAAGCAGTTGCGGATGCAGATATCAATATCGACATGATCGTGCAGAACGTCTCTGCAGCTGCGACTGGTTTAACTGATATTTCATTTACCTTGCCAAAGACCGAAGGCGCTAACGCCACTTCAATTTTGCAGAAGCTACAAGGTGAAATTGGTTTCCAATCAATTCAGTACGATGACCAAATCGGCAAATTATCATTAATTGGCGCTGGTATGCGCTCACATCCAGGCGTCACCGCAACCTTCTTCGCCGCGATGTCAGATGCCGGAGTAAATATCGAAATGATCTCTACTTCGGAAATT
>JBJTCN010000007.1:0-14190 GCA_046091905.1 Candidatus Nanopelagicaceae bacterium | reverse complement strand
GATTACTCCATCGCCAGGGTTAACTTCGACTCCCCCACATGTGACGGTGGTATGCATCGCCTTGATGCGCATGCGTCCCTTGTAATCGTAGGGACGAGTTCCATAACCAAATGCTGGAAAATCTAACCCAACAATTTGCTCGGTATCGCGCAACGGACCATCTGCAACAACTCCTGTGCCACCACGGCCTTTAGCTGCTGCTGAAAATAGCTCTCCCCAAAATGCGGAGAGCGCCTGTCCACCAGTAGCTACAACTGCAACCTCGCCGGGTTTTAAGGTATCTAGAAAATCAATTCCGTCGCCATAAGGATCTCTGTGGTCGTATTCGCTATCTGGCACAAAGTGCACAGTCGCGGCTAACCCCACAGCGCGCATATTTGGGCGAAGTGCCTTTACATTAGCGGACATGGCGTTGTTGCGAACGCCGATTACATCCAGAGAATCAGAAATCATTGCGCTGCGAACACGCGCATCTAAGTTCCAGGTCATTTCTTTTTCTCCACCATATATACGTGTACGAATGCGATAACTGTTTCACCACGTTGATTGGTTACTGTTACTTGCTCATCAACCAAACCAAAATCCTGTGCCCGTTTGGCATGTTCACGCTTTCCAATAATTTCCGCTTTGGAGGTAATGGTGTCTCCAATAAAGACTGGTGATATAAAACGAACTCGGTCATAGCCATAACTAAAAGCGACTTCATTTATCTCGCCAGCCAACGCCCCAACGGCAACGCTTAAAATCAAGGTTCCGTGGGCTACACGCTGCCCGAATTCTTGCGTCTTGCACCATTCGGCATCCATATGGTGCGGATAAAAATCTCCGGTTTGTCCCGCATGAGTGACGATATCTGCTTCGGTGATAGTGCGACCCATACTCGTGCGCGTTGAGCTAATCTCATAATCTTCGAAGTAAAGTTTCATATCTCTATTCCTTTACATATTTCTCATAGGTAGCCGCGATCTCCGCAACTACGCTTGCATTTACCTGTCTTGAAGTCAATGCGCGGTGAATTATGAGTGAGCTTTGATACTGCACATCGGGCCAACCAAGCACCCGCGGGCGAACCCAAGCACGTTCTAAAGTTCGTAAGGTATTACGGAAGAAATTTTCGGTGTGGCCATTTAGCGCACCGTTCTTCCAAGCCACTAAGTTGCCAGGTTGTCCGCCGGCCAAACCGTAAGTTGTCGCTTGAATTTCTGGCATGGACAGCAATATCGCCGCAGTGGCAGCGGCTTGTGGGTTCTTTGTTTTACTCGAAATCGCAACACCCGCGCCGCCCAACTGAGATCCACTTGCTTGGCCATCAAAAGATGGGACATCGTCATAAACCAAGCGATACTTTCTAAATCCTTTATGCGAATAATTACTGTAGCCATACATGCAAATGCCATGCGAATAATTGTCTTCGCCACTTAATCTTTCGGCGATGTCAATTGGGTTGCTACTTGCACAGAATTCTGGCACCAGTGCTGCAAGTTCTACCATAAATTCAAGGACTTCCAAAGCTACTTTCTGATTGATAAATTCTTTAGTTGCAGTTAGCGGGGCTGATTTTTGTGCCATCAAGGTTGCGAATGTACTGAAGGCGTCTACAGGTTTATAAGGCCATAGAAGTTTTCCGGTACGAGCGAGTTCAAAAACCTCGCTCCAGAAAACTGGAGAACTATCCGTCTTATCCGAGCGATAGGCGCTAACTTGCGCCGCCGTATCGATGGCTAGCGCCCAATGTTTTCCTTGGTATTTATATGAAGCATGAGATTGACCAACGCTTGTCTGTGAAAGTAACTCGAGTTGTGCAGGTGTGGCCAAATCTTCTAAGGCAATTACTGCACCAGCATGTACCGCATCAGGCACATGAGGGTGATCAATAATCATCAGATCGTAATTCTCATAGAACTCAGATATATGTTGATCACCGAAAGCCAGCAGCGAACGCGCATCCCACTTAACCGAAATATCACAGCGCTCTTGCAGCAAATCGTTGGAGTTAACGACTGAGTCAAGGCCGCGTGGGTGATCCCACGTCATTCCAGTTAATTGGGTAGTCATAATTAAGCGCCCAGCACCTGATTGATCTCTGCGGCAACCCATTTACGAATATTGATACCTTCATCTATATATTTTCCATAGTTGTAGAAACCGTGGATCATTCCGGGGCAATCCTTATATGCAACTCCAACGCCAGCCGCTTTGAGTTTCTCGGCATAATCGATGCCATCTTGACGCAGGACGTCGTATTCGGCGGTAAAGATGATCGCTGGTGCAAGCCCTGAATAGCTCTTAGCAGAGTGTGGGACGGCGTAAGAATTATCGCGATCGGCTGCACCATTTAAATACTGATCCCAAAGCCACTTCATGCCGCGTTGGGTTAGGCCGTAACCATCAGCGTTTGGCACATCTGGCGAATCAACATATTGCGGCCCGTTGCATGGATAAATCAATAGTTGATATGCAAGTTTTACTCCGCGATCGCGCGCCGCTAAAGCAACGGCTGAAGCCAAGTTTCCGCCTGCACTATCGCCACCGACGCCGATATTTGTTTGATCAATATTCAACTCTTGCGCATTTGTCAAAACCCATTGCAGACCTTCATAGCAATCATTAAATGGAATTGGGAATTTATGCTCAGGAGCTTTCTGATAATTAATTGATACAACGACTGAATTAGTCATGGCAGCTAGCGCTGCACACTGCGCATCATATTTTCCAACATAATTAACTACCCATCCTCCGCCGTGGAAATAGACCAGCCCATTAAATGGTCCGCTGCCAGTTGGCGTGTACACCTTTACATATATATCTGCAGTCGATGAAGTGAAGAAGCGATTTTCTACGCGCACTGATGGATCCAGCGGACCTGATAAATCAGGTTCGCCATGAGAATTACTTCGCGCCATAAAAGCACCAGCTTCTGAAATATCAGGTGCGTTAAAAGATGCCAAGCGATCAAGAAAAGCTTTGGCTTGCGGATCTAGAGTCATGGATAACCTACCTATCTACAGAACTGCCGAAATTTTCTGCCAGATATCTTCTGGCAGTTTCATATCCAAATGTTTTGCATTATTTAAAATCTCCTCAGTGCTGCGACAGCCAATCAGTACACATTTAACTGCCGGATGGCGTATCGGAAATTGCAGTGCCGCAGCGGTTAATGGAATATTTTCTTGATCCAATACCGCTTTTATGCGCTGGGCTTTTACCAAAATTTCATCAGAGGCGGGGACATAATCAAATGTTGCACCCTTAACAGGATTAGCCAAGATCCCTGAGTTAAGAACGCCCGCAGCGACGATATCCACTCCGCGTTCTAAAGCGGCTGGCAATAAGTCAGCGAGGGCCCCTTGGTCTAGCAGTGAATAACGACCCGCAATTAAGACTAGATCTATATCGGTTTCTTTGATCATGCGCGCTGGAGTTGCAGATTGATTCATTCCTACGCCGATCGCGTTAATAATTCCTTTTTCGCGCATCTTCAAAAGCGCCGGAAATGACTCGCGGATTGCGGCATCTGCGTTGTCATCAGGGTCATGAATCATCAAGATATCAATGCTGTCTAGCTCAAGGCGCTCCAAGCTTGAGCGGAACGATTTTTCAACACCGCTTTCCGAAAAATCAAATACCCGAGTAACCGAAGTATCGGTATCAGCAAAATCAGGTTCCGGTTCGTATTCCGTGGGAACCAACAATCGGCCAATTTTGGTAGAGATTTCAAAACTATTGCGGGGCCTTCCCTTAAGTGATTTTGCTAAACGACGCTCGGCAGTTCCTTTTCCGTAATGCGGAGCCGTGTCGATGTAAGTGATTCCGTTGCTCAGCGCACAATCTATCGCTGCATCACATTCAGCTTGCGACATAGATTTATAAAGCCCACCAAAAGTTGCAGTCCCTAAACCCATTTGTGAGATTTCGAGGCCAGTTCTTAACTGAACTCGATCGTTATGGGCCATGTTTTTCGTTCTCGAATAAAGAGAACTACTCCTTAATTGAGCCAGAGAGCATGCCTCGCACCAGACGCTTCTGTGAGAATAAGAAGACGAGCATGATTGGCAATGCAATCAAAACACCAGCCAGCGCGATTTCGGGTTTACCAACAGGTACTGATGTTGCTCCAACTGCAGGGTTAATCGCAGGAGTTGAGTAGAACAAGAAGCCCATACCAATTGGCAGAGTGTAGTTCTCGCTAGAGGGCAGCAAGATATATGGCAAGAAGTAGTTAGCCCAGTTTCCGATGAATGCAAAGAATGCAAGAAGTGAGATTAGAGGTCCAGATAGCGGCATACAGATCTTTAGATACAACTGAAAATCGTTGCAACCATCAAGCCGTGCTGATTCATATAGCTCTTTTGGAATTGTTGTTGAGTAATAAATATATGACAAGAAAGCACCAAATGGATAAAGCGAAGAAACCAAGATTACTGAGATTGGCTTATCCATAAGAGAAAGCTTGTCCATCAGCACAAACACTGGGACAACCAAAGCCATTGGCGGAACTAACATGGTAATCAAAGTAGAGATTAGAAATGTGCGTTTATATTTAATATTTGAGGCGGTAAGTACAAAACCCGCAAGAGATGCGGTAATCGTGGCAATGACCACAATTGCACCTGTGTACCAGATTGAGTTCCAGGCCCATTTAGCAATAACGCCATCATCAAAGTATTGCAAGTTTTTCCAGGCCTTGATATATCCGCCCAGATTTCCAAACATGAGTGGGTTCTTATTTGAAAGATCTGCGTCTGTCTTGGTTGGCGCAAGTAACAACCAAATCATCGGCACCAGGCTTACTACAGCGAAGAAAATAAGGAAAGCATTTACAAAAAACGCGGCAACCGGATTTTCTTGGCGCAGTTTGTAAGCGCGACCGTTGATCTTAAGTAGAGATGCCATTACTTATTCCGCCTTCCGTTTACCTGAAACTTCGGCTTCTTCAAACATTTCTGTCTTGAAGATAACTACGAGAGCGCCTAGCAAACTTGGCACCAACAACATTAGGGACAGGGCGGAAGCGCCACCAAAGTCACCGCTAGTGAAAGCTAATTCAAAAGAGAGCTGATCAAGTGACCAAGCTTCGGCAATTCCAGCATAGACGCCGGTATTTAATAGTTGCGGCTCGACGAAGAGCTGCAAACCTACCGCAAAGATAAGTACGCCCATATAGATGATGTACTTCTTAATTAGTGGGAGTTTGATACGCCAGCCAAGTTGAAATGCGGAGCAACCATCCATACGAGCAGCTTCAATGATTTCCTGAGAAAGCGACTGTAACGATCCGTATTGGATCAAGATCCAGTTTCCAGCAACAACGAAAAAGGCCATAATGGCAAAGAGCCAAGTGAGGTTCTTGGTCTGCCAAATTTCTTCAGATTTTTCAATGCCGAGTTTGTTCAAGACTGACTTAACCGGGCTAAGTGTTGGGGCAAAAATTACATACCAAACGAGAACTGCGACGGCGCCAGAGATTGAGGCGGGAACGATATAAGAAAGGCGCAACCATTTCTTCCATTTACTTGGATTCATGTCGAGCATGAGTGCAACTGCAATAACAAAAATTGTGGTTATAGGTACATAAATCGCCATAAAGCCGAGTACATGCTTGAGCGCCGGTAAGAACCTAAAGTCTTGAAGAATTATTTTGAAAGCATCCCAACCACCATCTTGGTTTACACGAGATGGGCTAGGAACCTCTCTAATTGCCATAATAATCGGGATTATTCCAAAGACGATCAGAAGAGCCATATACGGAGCCAACATTGCATACATAGCGATATTGCTACCAAGTTTCTTTTTCTTTGCCATCTTTCCCCCGAAGATAAATAATTTTGATCTTATTTAGGTAAGAACCAGGTTGGTCACTTAAGCGACCAACCTGGTTCTCTATCCTTCTTGAGACACTACTGAATGAGTTTTAGCTCAATTAGCTAGTAAGGACTTCGTAACCGAGTTGCTTAGCAAGATTTGAAGCATAAGCAGCGAAAGCATCAAGTGCAGCCTGTGCATTCTTAGTCTTCTTCAACTCGTTAGACATGGTTCCTTCTTGAGCTCCGTTGGTGTCATAAGAAACAGGCTTCTCACCAGAGAAAATCTTCTTTGACTGCTCCAACATTGCTGGATATGGATCTGCTGCGTAGTACTTATCAGATGAGATCTTTGCCTTCCAAAGTGCATTTCCCTTTTGTGATGCTGGGAATGTTGGTGCACCCTTTGAGCCATCTGGGTTCACGACATCAACGACGTTGCGCTTGTCTTGAACCATGAAGACTGCAAATGCAAGTGCTTCCTTTGGATACTTAGAGTGTGGAGAAACGGTGTAAATTCCGCCGCCCCATTCACCTGAGTAGTTAACTTTTTCGCCAGCCCACATTGGCATTGGTGCAGCAGTGATTTGACCTGCTGGTACTGCCCATGATGATGCTGGACGGATTACGAATTCACCGAACCATGAAGGTCCGATAGTCATGACAACCTTGTTCGCCTGTCCGTAATCCTTGATGAAGTCAGCATCCCAAGGAGCTGATGTAGAAAGAACGCCAGAGTCGATCATTGGCTGAACAAGCGCAGCTGCGCGTGTGCACTTAGGAGACTTTGGAGCAATCTTTACAACTGTTGAAGATGTTGCTTGGTTAACTGGGCACTGTGATGGCCATAGGTATCCAGAGTAGAAACCTTGTGAACCAAGAGCACCTAGTGAATATCCTTTGTGGTTCTTTGCAATGTCTGCACCGATCTTTGCAAAGTCATCCATTGTCTTAGGAACGGTGTAACCAAATTCCTTCATCAACTTGGTGTTTACCCAAAGAACATCCTGTGCAAGGTCGTTCTTAACACAATACCAACCACCGTCGGGACCCTTACACCACTGGTTTCCGTCTTTCATATCATCCCAGAAACCGGCAGGAGCGTACTTATCTAGACGCAATACGTTGTTTGCATCTGCAAGAACTGAAACGTCATTTGGTGGACCGAATACAACATCTGGCCAACCCTTTTTAACGCGGTTAAATAATGAAACTTTCTGAACTAGATCTGCCTGTGCGTGAAGTTCTACTTTCACATCAACTGTTGGCTTCATGATTTGTGCGTACAACTTTGCACCAGGTAGACGCGGTGCATCTACCCAGATTGTGATTGAAGGTTTTGCTGCTTGCACAGGCATCGCCATCACTGTTGTACCTGCAATTGCAAACGCACCAGCGATTGCAATTAGTGAGTACTTCTTCTCCAAGGTATCCCCCTTTTTTTGAGTCTGGCGTCAGCTCCTAGTTGCCGATCTGACCAGTTGCGGAAATACTAGGGGTGCAAATACTATTTCGTATAGAATTTCGGATATTTCTTTTTGATATCTTTATCGACGGCTCAGGGAAGGCGCAGACGTGAAAATCACCAGCGTTGAAGTGGTTTTGGAAGAGCGTCCTGGCTGGAGTCCCGCCTTCGTCTGGCGAGATCGCATCCCAGGTTCTGAAGGTGCAACTCTCGGGGCGTGGCTAGCCATCGAAACCGATGCTGGAATTACCGGATTTGCTTCAACAAATCGCGGTGTGATTCTTAAAGATTATGTAGAGCGCCGATTTCGCCCAGAGCTCATTGGGCAAGATCCCTTGCAACGCGAACATTTGTGGGAGCGAGTTTGGGAGTTAGATCGCATCGAAAGATTTGCGCCAAATCTCACGCACCTAGTTGATGTCGCTCTCTGGGATATTGGAGGAAAACAAGCAGGGCTTCCAGTCCATCAACTACTTGGTGGGTACCGAACTTCACTGCCGGCATATGCATCGACAGTTACATACTCTTCAATATCTGAATTTTTAGATATTGCAGATCAAGCACTCGCTCTCGGATATCCGATGATTAAGTTGCACGCTTTTGGAAACGCTAAAAAGGATGCCGAACTTTGTTTGGCACTTCGTGCACATGTTGGTCCCGATATTGATTTGATGTATGACGGCTCTGCTGCTTTTGATTTACAGGATGCGTTATATCTGGGCCATGCGTTGGATGAAGCTGGCTACCTTTGGTATGAAGAACCGATGCGCGAATTCAGCGTTACTGCATACAAATGGTTAGGTGAGAGAGTTCGAGTTCCACTTTTGCTTGGCGAAGTAACCGATGGTTCGCATATGAACGCTGGAGACTTTGTAGCAACAGGTGTTGCAACCAGCTTGCGAACAAGTACTTTTCTTAAGGGCGGTTTTACCGGGGCAATGCGGATTGCCCACCTTGCTGATGCTTATCACTTACGCGCCGAAGTGCACGGAATGGGCCTAGAAAGTGCCCATTTATGTATGGCAATTAAGAACACAACCGCCTACGAATCGCTGGTTTGGGGCAATCCCATAAAACGCGAATCGCTTGTCCGCGCGGACGGCCATGTGCATGCGCCGACTGCGCCAGGAGTTGGCTACGAAACTATCTGGAGAGAAAACGAAATTCCTAAAGGCCTAGAAAAGTATGTGAAGTAATGGCCAAAATAACTGGGGTTGAAACTTTTGATGTACGTTTCCCAACATCTAAATCTTTAGACGGTTCCGATGCCATGAATCAGGATCCTGATTATTCCGGAGCGTATCTACGAATTAACACCGACTCCGAAATTCATGGCGATTCACTTGTTTTCACAATCGGTCGCGGCAATGAAGTGCAGCTTAAGGCGATTGAAATACTCGCTGAAAAAATTGTAGGCCTTGATACTTCTGATGCATCAGAAAATATCGGCGAAATTGCCCGTCAATTATCGGCAGATTCACAATTGCGTTGGCTTGGCCCTGACTATGGCGTCTTTCATATGGGCGCCGGTGGTGTACTTAATGCGCTTTGGGATCTATTTGCCAAGGAGCGAAAAGTTCCGCTTTGGAAATTGCTCGCCGATCTTTCACCACAACAAATTGTTGATGCGATTGATTTCAGATATATAACTGATGCCCTCACCAAGCCAGAAGCCCTCGATATCTTAAATCGCCAACTTGATTACAAAGCCGATAACGAAGCAAAGTTGCGCGCACATGGAGTGCCGGCTTATACAACTTCGCCCGGCTGGCTTGGCTACTCTGATGAGAAGATGCTCAAACTTACTCAAGAGGCGATGGATCAAGGATTTAAACTTCTTAAATATAAATGCGGCAAATCACTTGCAGATGACCAGCGCCGCCTGCGCAAAGTGCGCGAACTCGTTGGACCTGATTTCGCAATCGCTATCGATGCCAATCAAGTCTGGGATGTCGATGATGCCATCACCTGGATCAATCAACTTAAAGAGTTCAAGTTAACTTGGGCGGAGGAGCCAACTTCTCCTACTGATGTGGTGGGCCACGCCAAGATCGCTGCTGGGATTGCGCCAACTCGCGTAGCAACCGGTGAAATGGCAGGCTCGCGAATCATCTTCAAACAACTTCTGCAAAGCAAAGGTTTTTCGGTAATGCAGATTGATGCCACCCGCGTTGCTGGTGTTAATGAAAATCTGGCAAATATTTTGATGGCAGCTAAATTCGGAGTTCCGGTCTGTCCGCATGCGGGCGGTGTCGGATTATGCGAGATGGTGCAACATCTTGCGATGTTCGATGCTGTTGCAGTAACTGGCCATCACCCAGGAAGAGTTGTTGAATTTGTCGATCACCTACACGAACATTTTCTAGTTCCAACTGATATACAGAATGGCAATTACATGGCACCGTTATCACCTGGAGCGGGCGCTGAAATACATGAAGCAAGTATCGATGAGTTCAAATTCCCATCCGGGACTTACTGGAAGAATGGAGCATAAGCATGAGCGCCGAATTCAAAGGTCTCACTGCGGTCGTTACGGGAGCTGGTTCAGGAATCGGTCTGTCGGTGGCGCGAATGCTCTCAGAATCCGGTGCGAAAGTATTTGGTTTAGATTTAAACGCAGGCGAGATGGGTGCGCATGCAGTTTTTATTCCATGCGATGTATCCAATCCTTCCAATGTTTCGGCTGCATTTATAGAAATTGCCAAACAAACCGATGTAATCGATATCTTGGCAAATAACGCAGGCGTTGGCGCCATCGGTTCTATTACCGATGCTAAAGAAGAAGAATGGACGAAAGTCTTTGGCGTGAATGTTTTCGGTATGGGTCGCGTAAGCGCTGCCGCAATGCCGTTTCTCAAGAAAAGTAAGTGCGCATCGATTGTTAATACCTGTTCGATAGCAGCAACTGCTGGGTTGCCACAACGCGCCGTTTACTCTGCAAGTAAAGGCGCAGTGCTTTCGCTAACTCTGGCAATGGCCGCCGATGGAATTCCCGATAAAGTGCGCGTCAATTGCGTAGCTCCAGGAACTGCCGATACTCCATGGGTTTCGCGTTTACTCTCACAAGCGGCAGATCCGGCTGCCGAGCGCGCCGCGCTTGAGGCGCGCCAACCTATTGGCCGCTTAGTCAGCGCAGATGAAGTTGCCAGCGCAATTCTCTATCTAGCCAGCCCACGCCAGGCTTCCACCACGGGGGTAGTTCTCAGCGTAGATGGCGGTATGCAAGGATTACGCCTTCGCAAGTAAGCGATTTCTTAAAATCGCATCTGAATGAGGTGAGGCATGCAAACCAAGAAGGGCACACCTTCTCGCCCAGTTAAACGCGCTCCCCGACGCTCCGTCTTATCTGACGAAATTTACGAAATGATCAAGGCGATGATCTTTGATCACGAAATTGCACCAGGTTCTCGCGTAAATATCGATGCCTTAGCAGTGCAACTCGATGTTTCGCAAACTCCGGTTCGCGAAGCTTTAGCGCGACTCGAATCGGATGGACTGATCGCAAAGGAACCGCTGAAGGGCTACAAAGCCACAGATCTACTTTCGATAAAAGAATTTAACGACCTCTTTCAATTCCGCCTTCTAATTGAACCTTGGGCTGCTGAACAAGCGGCCAAATTAATAGATAACACCGGCAAGACGGCGCTCAAGGCTGAGATGCAGAGCGCAAAGACCGCGCTAAAAATATCTGGTGACGATCAAATTCAGGCACTTGCCGAGCATGATTCGCGGTTCCATGCGCTAATTGCCAACATTTCCGGAAATCAAACAGTTGCCGAATCCTATGAACGAATCCACTGCCACTTACATTTATTTAGACTCTTTATGGCCAATAAATTACATCGCGTTGAGGGCGAGCGAAGCGCTAAATACATTCAAGATCTCTTTGAAGATTATTATGAATCTGGATCTGGTCAGTTAGCGCTAAAGGAACATGATGTCATCGCTAAAGCGATAATCGAACAGAACTCAAAAGCCGCCAGAACCGCGATGCATGCACACATCGAATCATCGCTAAAGCGCTTCTCCCCCGCTGCGCAAGCCATTAATAAAAAATAACCCGCAAAAATAACCTTGACCTGCGCTGCTCTGCAGGTTAAGTTTTCCTATAGGATTTTGAGAGATAGGAATTCACGTGGGCTTATCAGTTATCAAAGATATTGAAATTCGCGCCTGTCGTGGATCAGATGACGCAGATTCACGAGATGCCGTTGCCGCAGTAAAGCTACCTGGTGGCTCACGCCCCGATTTCACAGTAATCACAATCACCACCGAAGACGGAGTTAAAGGCACTTCATTCGGTTTTGGCGCGCAAGATGCGAAAGCTGCGGCGGCAACTATGTCGCAGGTAAAGCCATTTTTTATCGGTAGAAGTGCGCATGATTCGGCAAAAAATATCAAGGAGTTCGAACTCTTTGATCGCCGCTGGAACCACGTTCCAATCTATGCCTACGCCCCATTTGATAACGCCTGCTGGGATATCGTGGGCAAGATGGCGCATCTGCCAGTTTATAAAATCTTAGGTGCAGCGCGCGAGAAAGTTCCGCTATATGTCTCATCTATGTTTTTGCCCGGTCCTGAAGATTATGCAAAGCAAGCGCTAGAAGTTAAAGCCAAGGGTTACCGCGGATACAAACTTCACCCACCAGGAGGTTTGGATCTGGATATCGCTTGCTATCGCGCGGTACGTAAGGCCGTCGGCGATGATTTCACTTTGATGGCAGATCCGGTGATTATGTATTCATATGAAGAAGCCTTAAAAGCTGGTCGCGAGCTAGAAAAACTTGGTTACAAATGGCTGGAAGAGCCTTTACTTGATGTCGATTTAAACGGGTTAAAGAAACTACGTGAAAAGTTAGATATTCCAATCTGTGGCACAGAAGTGATTGCGGGGAATAATTATTCTGTTGCAAGCTGCATCAAAGATGGAATTGTCGATATCGTCCGTACCGATGTCTCGTGGCGCGCTGGAATCACCGCAGTCATGAAAACGGCGCATCTTGCCGAATCTTTTGGTGTGAAATGTGAACTTCACACCACCATTTATCACGGGTTAGAGCAAGTACAGCTCCATCCATCTCTAGCGATCAGCAATTGCGAATTCTTTGAAACACTTTATCCATTTGATGATTTCCAATTCGGCACCAAGAGCCAACTAAATATCGTTGATGGATATGTGATGGCCCCACAAGGTGAAGGTCTATGCATCAAATACGACTGGGATTTCATCGACAAGCACACAGTCGAAATTCTTTAACTTACGCGCCGTTTTAACCTTCGGCGACAACGTTTACTAAAGGCTGGCCTGCCGCAAAGCGCGCCAGTTGCGCCTCAATAAGCGCCCGCCCGCGTGGTTCAAATGCTTTTGAGTCACCGCCGACGTGCGGAGTAATGAAGGTATTAGGTGCGCGCCACAGTGGATGTCCGGTTGGCAACGGTTCTGGGTCAGTTACATCCAGCCCCGCGCAGATGCGCCCCGCATTTAGCTCTGCGACTAAAGCGTCAGTGTCGACGATCGGCCCTCTCGCCACATTTACTAAGGCGGCGCCATCTTTCATCGCAGCCAAGCGCGCGGAATTCATTAAATGTCGAGTCTGTTCATTAAGCGGAACGATCAAAATGATTACATCAAAAGTATCAATTAGTTGGTCAAATTTATCTATGGTTAGCGAACCTGCAGCTCCTGATCTAGAAAATGACGTAATTTCAACTTCAAAACCGGCCAACATTCTTGAAATAGTTTTACCAATATTTCCATGGCCAACAATGGCAATCTTCGAATCGGTAAGAGCAGCAAAAGTTTGATGTGACCATTTGCCGGCGCTCTGATCCTGGGCAAATTTCGCAAAGCCGCGTCGTGCGGCTATCGCTAAACCAACGGCAAGTTCAGCGGTAGATGCATCGTGCACGCCTGCTGCGTTACATAGCGTGACACCTGTAGGGCGAAGTGGGATTACATCATCGACTCCGGCATTTGGAGATTGAATTACTTTGAGCGAACTCATCTTTGCGATCGGTGCCAGAGCTGCCGCACCATACATATAGCGTGGTACGTAGAAAGTAATCTTCGCCAAATCTTCTGGACGAGGAGTTACGCCATCAATCAATCTTAATTCTGCTGTGATTGGTCCAATATTGAAGAAGAGCTCATCCCACTGAAACGGCAGGTCATCAATTTTTATTCGCTTATCTTTAGCTAAATTATGAACTTGAGTTCGGGCATTGACTTTCCATTTTGGGATTCGTTGTGCTGCCTTTCTTTCCATGTCAGAACCATGTGCAACTAGCCTAGTATCAGCGGTAAAAAAGGGTAAAGTGTTCCAAAACCGCTTATCTTGTAGAGTATGCAGCGCAAGAGGCGGTAGCTCAGTTGGTTAGAGCCCCAAACTCATAATTTGGTCGTCGTCGGTTCGAGCCCGACCCGCCTCACTCCGTTAGTTCTTGCATGTATTTGAAAACTAATCCGGTCGTCGTGGGTTCGAGCCCGACCCTCCTCACTTCTGTTTACAATTACTTTTTAAGTGGTCCCAATCTATATATCGCTAATCTATTAATCGGATTTTTCTGACCTTCATGTTGGGCAAGAAATGCGGTTGTGCCATCTATTCCACATAATGATCTGATTGCAGCCGGTCCACCAGGATGAGAAGCAATCCAATTGGTCAAATCATAAACATACCCGTCAATTACGCTCCAACAGCTGGTTGCTGAATTTCGCGCCTTTACCTGATCAAGTGTGTACTCATTTGAATTAGATTTTGTAGCAGATGGAGATGGCGATGGTGTCTGTGTTGGCTGCGCTGAAGGCGATGGTGTCTGTGTTGGCTGCGCTGAAGGCGAAGTAGTTGGTACTGCTCCTCTTATAACCTCGCCTGCAATTTCTTTATCTCCTAGAGCAATTGTGATATTTGCGCGACCTCGAGA
>JBJTCN010000006.1:0-2980 GCA_046091905.1 Candidatus Nanopelagicaceae bacterium | reverse complement strand
AGTCCACCAAGACTTATATGGATGGCCCATCAGTAAAACGCCTAAGCGATCATTTCCATCGATAATTTCATCATTCATGATTCGCTGATTTTCTGTTAAATCCCAATTGCGATGTTCTAATTCGCGAAGAGATGCAATCGCGGCATCTGTTGGGCAGTACGCATAATGAACTGTTGGACGATAAACAGCCTTATCGCCATCCCAAACTGTTAAATGATCTGGAATAGTGAATGCTTCACCATGGCGAATAACCATGCCGGTAATTTCCATATCTGGAACCCATGAGCGAACCCAAGTCTTGGCACCTGGCTGCGCAATTGCAATCTGATTCTTTGGTCCTGACTGATGCTCGTAAGCAAGTGGAGGCAACTTCTTTTCATGTGTGCCCCAGCCAAGTTCCGCAGGTGCCACACCTTCTTCATAAAGACCTTCAACCGACCAGGTATTTACGAATTCATTTAATAACTTTGGCTGATCTGAAACTTGAGTATCTCGTTCAGCGATATGAATTACTTTAACTGTAAGTGCCTGTGCAAGTTTTGCATAATCTTCCGCTGCAAGTGCGGATTTAACAGCATCTGTTGCAATTCCATCATCGATGGTCTTGTTGGCGATATCAACCAAAGCTTTCTTAACCAGATGTGAAACCAATCCTGGGTTTGCACCATGTTCAACAATTGCAGTTGCACCTGGCTGATCCCACTTTGATTTCATTTCGCGCAAGCGCATATGGCGCACATAAAGTGTGCGCTCTAATGGATGCTTATTGTGCCCGCCTTCGTAAGGATTCCACTCTTCAACCGAAGTGTTTAAATACAAAACATCGTGATCATGCGCCCAACCAATGATTACATTGGCATCAATATTCCAAGCGAGGTCTAATAGGAAATCACCGGCAGATAAGTGCTTACTTAAAAATGAATCTAGATTTTCTTTGGTAACCGTATCTTGAAGATAAGTTGCGCCAGCATCAATTGCTGACTTAACGCGGGAGCGATTGTCTCGCTGATCCACGATCGTCATCTGTTTGGCTTCTACTAAGTGTTCTAATAGAAGTGGAATTACACATTGCGCAACTGAACCTGCGCCCAAAACAAGGATTCGACCTTGGAAGCGATCTGACAATTAAATACCCCCGAGATTTCTGCTAGCCGGTCTAGGAATTTCGACTTAGCGGAAGAGAATATTAAGTCCCACTAGCCCAGACACCAACTTGAGCCTGCTTCGCTTTGTACATCGCAGTATCAGCTCGGCTCATCAAGTCTGATTTACCATCATTTATAACGCAGCCGATGCTGACATCAACTCGGATCACTTCACCACCAATATTGAAGGGATAGGAGAGCGTCGCTCTAAGTGCCAGTGCTAGCTCCATCGCTTCTTCGTAACTGCCATGAGTTAGAACTGCAAATTCGTCTCCGCCTAGTCGAGCAAGTAAAGAATCACTAGGAATTGCTTTTAAAAATCTATTTGCGAATTGTTTTAGGATTTCATCTCCAGTTGCGTGTCCATATGAATCGTTTACGGGTTTAAAGCCATCCAAATCCATTAAAAGTATCGAACCATTTAGGTAGCTATCGACTTCACTAATAAATCTTCTACGATTTGGAAGTCCGGTTAAGTCATCTATTTTCGCCAGATTTTCGGCGGCAAAACTACGTTCACTCTGTTTTAGAGCCAGCGCCATTCTAAGAAAGGATGCAAACAAGGTCGCAAGCGCTGGCGCAATCACAATGTTAGGTAATTTAAATAAATTCGTTGCAACTGCGGCCAGAATCAGGGAACTGCTGATAACCGACAAGGCTAAATAGAAAATTGGAATTGGTGGAAAATCTTCACTCTTAATTCCCCGACGAAATTGAGAGATAGTGATAATGGCAAAGGCAATCAGCCACCCATAATTTAATATTGATTCGGATTGATAATTATTCTGAGTAACTTTAATTAGATAAAGAAAATCAGTAGCGGTATAAATCAGAAAGCCGGTTAATACTAGAAGGCTTCGACCATTTATTGGTCGACGAACAAATGCCACTAATACCGCAATTAAAATTACGATATCGCAGACTGGATATAAAAGGTGCAAGAAATCCGCTTTAAATGAACGAAGCAAGAGTGCAGTGGCAATGGTGCTGCTACCAAGTACCAAAACTGCCCCATCTATCAGTCGAACCAATTGACTACTTACTGCAATTTCAAATAGACCAGGAATTGCTAGAAAGATAAATGGGTAAAAGGCCACATAACCCGTGCTACTCCACGAAGAGCTAATTAAATTTGTGGCAATCTCACTACCAACCCAACAGGTCAACGCAAGTAAGTAAGAGACACCGCTTCGTTTTCTGGTTAACGCGGTACCAATCAATATTAAAAGGCAGAGCGCTAAATAAAAAAGGTCCATTTGGGACAATTTAATTACAAATCAAAAGTACTAAGACATAGGGGAAGCCCTAGATTGAAGAAAACAATAGACCACCCTAAAGGGTGGTCTATTTGGAAGTTAGCGCTTAGACACCTTTAGCACAAGACTGTGAGCGAATCATTAAGGCTTGATCCACATCTGCCTTAAGCATTTCCACAGTATTCTTATTTGTTTGCTGTGAATTGAGTATTACGACGTTAGCTCTCAAGTTTTTGATATTGGTATTTGCGTTCTTAATTCCAATATTGATAGTATCTACAGTTGCTTTGTAGCTGGCTAATTTAGTCTTCTGGGCTGCGGTAGCGTTAGTTAAACCTTCTAAAGCCTTAATGTATTTAGTCATGGTAGTCACGGTCTCAGTCCAATCAACCACATCTTTTTCCTTCATCGCAATAACTTTAGTGACATCAGGAGACGTGCCCACATTTGCATCTGTAGCGGTAGGCATATAAACGGCCCATAAAGTACCTAAGTTGGTACTTGGTGTCTTATTGGTGCTGGCTGCAAGTGCTACGTAATAGGTCTTATCTTTTTCGTAGACAATGTCATCTTTAACAT
>JBJTCN010000005.1:0-4595 GCA_046091905.1 Candidatus Nanopelagicaceae bacterium | reverse complement strand
GAATCAAGGCACGATATTGGCAGCAATATTATTCCGATGTTAGCTGCACAGGGCCAAGCAAAAGTTTATGATTTCGCAAATAACGTGGTGCCTGGTGAAACTCCGCGCGATAAAGGTTATTGGCGCGATGTAGGTTCAATCGATGCTTACTTCGATGCACATATGGATTTAGTATCGGTTCATCCAATCTTTAATTTGTATAACCGCGATTGGCCACTACTTACTAATCCGCCATCACTTCCACCTGCTAAGTTTTCCGAAGGCGGGCTAGCGCAAGATTCAATTGTTGCCGCAGGATCGATTATCTCGGGCGGGCATTTAGGTCATACGGTTACGGGCTACGAAGTAGTTGTCGGCAGCGGAGCTTTTGTTGATCATGCTGTGTTAATGCCAAATGTGCGAGTCGGAGATCGCGCGGTAATTCGCCGAGCAATAATTGATAAGGGCGTAGTCATCGAAAATGGCGCTCAAATCGGCGTGGATTTAGAGCGTGACCGCCAGCGTTTTACCGTGACTGATAGCGGAATTGTGGTTGTCGGCAAGGGAGTACGCGTAAGCGCTTGATTGGTTTCGCCTCAACTTAGGGCTAGACTTTGGAACGCGTCAGCGTTGACCATTCTCATTAAAAAAGTACTTTTACTAATTTTCTAATTTTGATTTTGGAGTTATTTCATGCGTATTGGTGTGCTTACTGGTGGTGGCGACTGCCCGGGTTTAAATGCGGTTATTCGAGCAGTAGTCCGTAAAGGTGTTAAAGAGTACGGCCACGAATTTGTGGGCTTCCGTGATGGTTGGCGTGGACCGCTTGAAGGTCTAACCATGGAACTTAATTTACGAACCACCAGAGGAATTTTGCCGCGCGGTGGCACCATCTTAGGTTCTTCTCGTACCAATCCATTCAAAATCGAAAATGGCGTAGAACGCATCAAAGAGAATTTAGAGAAAATGGGTATCGATGCGCTTATTGCAATCGGTGGCGAAGATACTCTTGGTGTTGCTACGAAGCTGGATGCACTTGGTGTAAAAGTTATCGGTGTTCCAAAAACTATTGATAACGATTTAAATAACACTGATTACACATTTGGTTTTGATACCTCTGTAAATATTGCAGTAGAAGCAATTGACCGACTACACACCACTGCGGAATCACACCATCGCGCATTGATTGTTGAAGTTATGGGTCGTCATGCTGGTTGGATTGCACTTCATTCAGGAATCGCCGGAGGCGCAGCCTGCATCTTGATTCCAGAAGTTAAATTCTCAGTAGATAAAGTTTGTGAATGGGTCGAATCACGTTTTAAGCAATCTTACGCACCAATCATTGTGATTGCAGAGGGTGCGATTCCACAAGATGGCGATATGGTCACCAAAGATCAGACACTTGATTCATTCGGACACGTAAAACTCTCTGGAATTGGCGACTGGCTAGCGCAACAGATTGAACATAAGACCGGTAAAGAAGCGCGCACCTCCGTACTAGGCCATATTCAGCGCGGCGGAACTCCAACTGCTTTTGACCGAGTACTTGCAACTCGATTTGGACTACATGCGATTACAGCAGCCTCAGAAGGAGATTGGGGCAAGATGGTTGCACTTCACGGCACCAATATCGCTCGAGTTCCATTAGCAAGCGCAACTGAGAAGTTGAAGACCGTTCCAATTGAACTTTATAAGGAAGCGCAGATCTTCTTCGGTTAGTTACAATCTCCTGATGACCAACTTGGAAACGCTCTTTAACGAAAAACTGGTGGCGGCGCAGCAACCTCAGTGGCCAGCAGATGAGCTATCTGCTGCAGTAAAAGAGCTTAAGAGCTTTCCTCCTCTGGTCTTCGCAGGTGAATGTGATGATTTAAAGAGCCACATTGCACAGGCAGCAGCAGGTAAAGCTTTCTGGTTGCAAGGTGGCGATTGTGCTGAGACCTTTGCATCGGCAACTGCAGATTCAATTAGAGATCGCATCAAAACTATTTTGCAGATGGCTGCAATTTTGCAGTACTACTCATCTATGCCAGTTATCAAAGTCGGGCGCATGGCTGGGCAATTTGCAAAGCCAAGATCTTCCGATACTGAAACTCGTGGAGAGGTAACTCTTCCTGCATATCGTGGCGATGCCGTAAATGATCTGGCATTTACTCCAGAAGCGCGGCGGCCAGATCCAAATCGTTTAGTGCGGGTCTACAACACCTCAGCTGCAACGTTGAATTTAGTACGCGCTTTTACACAAGGTGGTTTTGCAGATTTACGAAAAGTTCATGATTGGAATAAGGGCTTTGTAAAAGATACTCCTTATGCAGCGCGCTACGAAGCGATGGCAACGGAAATTGGTAGAGCGTTAGATTTCATGAAATCTGCGGGAGTAGAGCCAGAGCAATTTAAAACAGTGGAATTCTTCTCAAGTCACGAAGCTTTGATTTTGGAGTACGAGAAAGCGCTAACTCGAATCGATTCGCGTACCGGTAATCCTTATGATGTCTCTGGCCACTTTATTTGGATTGGCGAACGTACTCGCCAATTAGATGGCGCACATGTTGAATTTGCCGCAAAGGTTAAAAACCCAATTGGAGTAAAGCTTGGTCCAAAAACTTCAGTTGATGATGCGCTGCGACTAATTGATAAATTAGATCCAGATCGCGAAGCAGGTCGCCTTACCTTTATTACTCGAATGGGCGCAGGAAAGATTCGCGAAGCGCTACCAGCTTTAGTCGATGGCGTTACTAAATCCGGAGCCAAAGTGCTCTGGGTATGCGATCCAATGCATGGAAATACCTTTGAATCATCAACCGGGTATAAAACTCGTCAATTTGAAGATGTAATGGATGAAGTTAAAGGATTCTTTGAAGTACACAAAGCGCTTGGCACCTTCCCTGGTGGAGTACACATCGAATTAACTGGAGATGATGTAACCGAATGTTTAGGTGGCGGAGCACAAATTTCCGCAGAAGATTTAGCTACTCGCTATGAAACTGCATGCGATCCACGCTTAAACCATACTCAGTCATTAGAGCTCGCCTTCTTGGTTGCGGAGATGTTGCGCGACCGCTAATTTTTGCAAGTGGCATTGCTATCTAGCACTTTCGAATCACCAATTGGCAATATCAATTTGATTGCGGATGATTCAATTTTATTAGCCGCAAATTTAAGCACGATGAAAGCTGCAAAAGAATCTCTACACAGCGATTACGCTAATCATAAAATTGAACAAGTTAAGAAAATTCCAGTAATTACTGAGCTCTTAAAAGATTATTTTGATGGCCAGATTGCGGCAATCAATGCGATTAAAGTTTCACAACCAGGGGCCACCTTTTCACAAGCCGCCTGGAAGGCGATGCGAAAGGTTCGTGGAACTATCTCGTATGCCGAACTTGCAGATCGAGCTGGATCTCCAGCAGCAGTGCGCGCAGCCGGAAGCGCCTGTGCTAAAAATGCCATTGTCTTGGTAGTGCCATGTCATCGAATTGTTAAAACAGGTGGCAATTTAGGTAATTATGCTTATGGATTAAATAAGAAAGAGTGGTTATTACGCCACGAGGGTGCGCTTTAAAATCTGACAGACCTCTTCAATGTCAGCATCTGTTAAATCCATATGTGTAACAAGTCGTACAAAATTCTTACCTAACGCACCAGCCAAAATTCCATTCTCTTTTAAAATTGCGGCATATTGCGCGGCATCAAACGGATAGTTAGATACATCTAGCGCCACAATATTGGTATCTGGCTTTGGTAGATCACAGGCAGCGGCAATTTTGGCAGCGCGTTCATGATCAATCTTTAATCGTTCAATATTGTGATCAAGAGCGAAATTAATAGCGCCAGCCAGTAGACCAACTTGGCGCATACCTGCGCCGTAACGCTTACGCCAAATGCGGGCCTCTGCAATTTTCGCTTTAGTAGAGAGCAACATCGAACCAACTGGCGCGCCTAGACCCTTTGAAAAGCAAACGCTCATAGTTTCAAAATATTTGGCATATTCCTTTAAAGGTGTTCCAGTTGCAACATGTGCATTCCAGATTCTGGCACCATCCATATGAAGTGGCAGTTGCATCTCTTGTGCACCGCTATACAAAGATTTAATCTCATCTAGAGATTGCACGGTGCCACCACCGAAGTTATGGGTATCTTCAACCGCAATTGCTTTAGTTGAAACTAAATATGGGCCGGCATCAGGATGTGCTAACTCCAGCGCAGTTTTTGCGCTTAATTTGCCGCGAAGTGAGGGGAAGGTGCGCGTAGTAATTCCACTAAATGCAGCGGCTGCGCCTAATTCAGCTCTGGCGATATGTGCGGTTTGATCGAGAATTAGCTCTTCACCAGGTTTTACGAGTAAACGGATGCCAAGTTGGTTGGAAAGCGAACCAGTTGGCGTAAAAAGCCCCGCCTCTTTGCCAAACATAGCCGCTACGCGTTCTTCCAGCGCATTTACAGTTGGATCATCACCATAAACATCATCTCCAACCGGAGAGTTAATCATCGCAGCTAACATCTCAGGAGATGGTTTAGTTACGGTATCAGAACGTAGATCAATCATGTGCCGGTTTACTTTCATGGAAGGCAATTGTGTACATAGAAATTACAACCAATAATCCACCAATTATAGT
>JBJTCN010000004.1:0-10427 GCA_046091905.1 Candidatus Nanopelagicaceae bacterium | reverse complement strand
ATTTATATCCACTTTATTACACAAATCAACCATCATTTGTTAATACTCCTTACGGAATGTTGCCAGCACTTGATTATAGAAATAACTTCCCTGCGCTTGCATTGGGATACCAACAGCCATCTGTTCACTTCTCAATCAAGATCACAAAGTAAGTACTAACTCCAAAAACTAAAAGAATTGGTCCCACTCTTGCGAAAGCGAGGGTGGGACCAATTCCATTTACCAAGAAGTACCATCGTGGCTGGCAGAAGTAATAAGCGAATAATGGTGGCATCAAGTGCAATTCCGGCAACTAAACCAATACCTAACTCTTGTAAACCAGCAAAGTGTCCAGTAACAAAACCAGTTAACGCGCCAACCATAATGATGGCCGCGGTAGTTACTACGCCACCAGTGTTGGCTAAACCATCGATTACTGCTTGATTATTATCTTTATTTGCTAGGTAGCTCTCACGAATTCGAGAGACGATGAAGACTTCATAATCCATGGAAAGGCCAAAGAGCACCGCAAAGATAAAGAGCAGAGTCCAGATTTCAATCTGCTCTAATTTATAAACCCCAATGCCTTGGTTCATAAAGAAGAATACGGTGCCAACCGCGACTGCGATAGAGATCAGATCAAGCAAAATAGCTTTAATAGGAATCAGCAGCGATTGTAGAAATCTACGCAGCAATAGGAAAGATAGAAGAATCGCGAAAGCTGCGATGATGGGAAAGGTCTGCTTAATTTTATTAATTAAGTCAAAACCTTGTGCGGGAGCGCCGCCGATGTAGATATTGGTGCCAGGTGGGAAATCTCCCTTTAAGGTGCGCAAGAAAGTGACTAATTCTTGGCTGGCACCTAAATCTTTCTTCGAAATTACAAATATTCGAAGTACTTTGCCAGTTGCATCTACATATGTGCGATCTGTGGCAACTGCAAAGACATCTTTATGTGCCGCCATCTCTCCAGCTAATTTAGCGCGCGCCATATTTACATCCCTTGCTTCCGGTAATTCAATCACGACTTGAATTGGAGAGATGGCTCCATCTCCCGCGCGATCAGTTGCAATTTTAATTGCCGCCGCAGATTCTAGATTTGCTGGGATTGCAGAGATAGAACTTGGAGTGACTTTTAAATTGGCAAGCTGCGAAGCTGGAATTGCAATTAGCGCCAATGAAAAAAGCAGAACTGGAATTGGTTTAGCAACTACAAATTCTCCAAGTTTTCTAAATTTATTAGTTGCAAAGTGTGGTTTGACGCCTTCACTGCCAAGATAGGAAAGTAGCGCAGGTTGCAAAGTGGTAGCTGCCGCCATGGCAACTAGCGGAACAATCACACCTGCTATTCCAAGTGATCTAATAAATGGAATTGGTACCAGAATTAATGTTGAAAGCGCAATTGCCACAGTACTTCCAGAAATTAAAATAGTACGTTGAGTTTTCTTGATATCTCCATCTAACTTAAATCGATGGACCATTAACAGTGAATAATCAATGGCTAAGCCAAGTCCAATCAGTTCAACAATATTTGGAATATAAAGCACCATTAACATTTTGTGGGCTAATAAATAGACAATGCCAATAGAGGTGCTGATAGTAGAAATCGCGACAATCAATGGAATCAACATCGACCAAATTGAACGGAGCGTTATAAAGAGAAAGATCAGCGCAATTAAAATTGCGATTAACTGACCACGCTGTAAATCACTTGCTAATACTGGCGACACGTCATATTTGATGGCAGGGGGACCAGATACTTTGACGGTATTTAGCCCGGCTGCTTTAAGCGTCTGACGCAATTTAGGGATTAATTCCGATGCCTTTTGTAGGTTTAACGGGCTCTGGATATTTGCATAAAGAACTCCATTTATCGCGCGATTTTGGGCTACGTGTAAGCCAGGCATAGTGGCTACCGCTTGATTTACCTTTTCTTGTAACGCAGCTACTTCTGGCTTTGGAAGCTTTTTGTTGTAAGTGTGAAAAATAGAGAAAGCACCTTCGGTGGTTTCACTAAATTTGCTTTCAATAATTTGATCTGCTTTAGCAGATTGACTTCCAGGAACGTTTATCGAAGTTGTTAATAGAGAGTTGATATTGGCGTTGGCATGAAAACCAAATAGCGCAAGTAGAACCCAGACTGCGACAACTAGAAAACGGTTTCGAATCACGCGTTAAGCGCAACCAAACCAATCTCAACCATGTTGTTTAGTGATCGCTCGCGAGCTGCAGAGTCCATTGATTCATGTGTGAAGACATGATCGGAGACTGTCAGAATTGAAAGTGCGCGACGACCTTTGCGTGCGGCAATTGAATAGAGAGCGGAAGCTTCCATTTCAACGGCCAGTACGCCATGTGCACGCAAACGTTCTTTGGAATCGGTCTCATCATAAAAATAATCCATTGATGAAACGCCGCCTACATGGCAACCACCGTGTTGTTGTGCAGCTTCATAGGCTGCTTTCAACATTAAGAAATCTGCATGTGGTGCAAAATCCAACCCATTTGTGAAGCGGCGATTGATATTGGAATCTGTGGATGCGCTCATCGCCAAAATTACATCGCCAACTTTGGTGTGATCCTGAAAGCCGCCGGCGGTGCCGATTCGAATCGCTTTTTGAACATCATATTCATTAAAGAGCTCAGTGACGTAGATAGATATAGAAGGTAGTCCCATTCCGGTGCCCATAACTGAGATCCGTTCACCCTTATGAAGGCCGGTAAAGCCGAACATATTGCGGACCGCGTTAAATTGCTTGACCTCGGTAAGCCAATTTTCGGCCACCCATTTAGCTCTTAGGGGGTCGCCTGGCAGGAGGATCTTTTCGGAGATTTCGCCCTTCTGGGCACTGATGTGTACGCTCATAAATTCAGCGTAGACCATGGGCTTTGAATACGACACGCCCATCGGCGTGTCGCGGGCCACTCTAAGGAAATAGGAGTAAAAGAGCCCGATTTGGAGTATCACGGGGGGCTCGCTTACGCTTAACCCCTGCCTTTTTAGAGGGCTTTTTTGAACCATGTCTATCGCATGCAATTTTTATGCGAAAGATTTGCGTGAAGGGTGCAACACACCCGACCGCGTGGGTCGGAGAAGTTTTTTATTAAAGTCAAAATTAAAACGAAACAAGATGGAGAAACATGCCAACGATTCAACAGTTAGTGCGTCGTGGTCGCGCTGAAAAGAGCGACAAAACAAAAACACCTGCACTAAAAGGTAGTCCACAACGTCGCGGTGTTTGCACACGTGTTTACACAACAACACCTAAGAAGCCGAACTCTGCACTTCGTAAAGTTGCACGTGTTCGCTTAACAAGCGGCATGGAAGTTTCTGCATACATTCCTGGTGAAGGTCACAACTTACAAGAGCACTCCATCGTTCTTGTTCGCGGTGGTCGTGTTAAAGATCTGCCAGGTGTTCGTTACAAAATTATTCGCGGTTCACTTGATACACAAGGTGTTAAGAATCGTAAGCAAGCACGTTCACGTTATGGTGCTAAGCGAGAGAAGAAGGCCAGCTAATGCCACGTAAAGGTCCTGCAGTTAAGTCACCAGTTATTGCTGATCCAGTTTATAACTCACCGGTTGTTACCGCTTTAATTAACAAGATTCTTTTGCACGGCAAGCGTTCAACTGCTGAAGCAATTGTTTATGCAGCAATGGAAAACATTCGCGAAAAGACTCAAGTTGATCCAATCATTACTCTTAAGCGCGCACTAGATAACATCAAGCCACAGATTGAAGTTAAGTCACGTCGTGTTGGTGGCGCTACTTATCAAGTACCTGTTGAAGTTAAATCAGGACGAGCAACCACACTTGCACTTCGTTGGTTAGTTGATTTCTCACGCCAGCGTCGCGAAAAGTCAATGGCAGAGCGTTTAACAAATGAATTAATTGATGCAAGCAATGGCCTTGGTGCTGCGGTAAAGCGTCGTGAAGATACCCACAAGATGGCGGATGCAAACAAGGCGTTTGCTCACTACCGCTGGTAATCGCCTAGACATCGTAAAGATAACTGACGGTTAATAGAGTTTTAACGGAATTAAAGAAGAGATAAGGAAGAGATAAAGTGGCCACACAAGACCTAGCAAAGGTGCGCAACATTGGAATCATGGCGCATATCGACGCGGGTAAGACCACCACAACCGAGCGCATCCTTTTCTACACCGGTATCAATTACAAGATCGGTGAAGTTCACGAAGGTGCTGCGACCATGGACTGGATGGAGCAGGAGCAAGAGCGCGGTATCACCATTACCTCTGCTGCAACTACCTGTGCATGGAAGAACCACACAATTAATATCATCGATACACCAGGTCACGTTGACTTCACAGTTGAAGTAGAACGTTCACTTCGTGTTCTTGACGGTGCAGTTGCAGTGTTCGACGGTGTTGCTGGTGTAGAGCCACAATCAGAAACAGTTTGGCGTCAAGCTGATAAGTATTCAGTTCCACGTATCTGCTTCGTAAATAAATTAGACCGTACTGGTGCAAACTTCGACATGTGCGTTGGCATGATTCGCACACGTTTGAACGCAACTGCCCTTGTACTACAAATTCCAATCGGCGCAGAAGGCGACTTCTCTGGCGTAATTGATTTGATCGCAATGAAGGCACTTGTTTGGCCGGGCGAAACTAAAAAGGGCGAAGATTACGTAATTGAAGAGATCCCAGCTAATCTAAAAGATGCAGCCGATAAAGCTCGTCACGAGCTTATTGAAACACTTGCAGAATCTGATGATCAGGTTATGGAGAAGTACCTAGAAGGTGCGGAACTTTCAGAAGATGAAATTATCGCTGGAATTCGCCGTGCAACTCTTGCGGCAAAGGCAGTCCCAGTCCTAACTGGTTCAGCTTTCAAGAATAAAGGTGTACAGCCAATACTTGATGCGGTAGTTCGTTACCTGCCATCACCTCTGGATGTTGAAGCGATTGTTGGCCATAATGTTGCAGACTCTTCACTTGAAGTTACTCGTAAACCAAATAACGACGAACCAATGTCAGCGTTAGCCTTCAAGATCATGACCGATCCACACCTAGGTAAACTCACCTTTATCCGAGTTTATTCAGGCGTAATGAAGACCAGCTCCGCGGTACTAAATTCAAATAAGGATCGCAAGGAGCGCATCGGCAAGATTTATCAAATGCACGCTAATAAGCGCGAAGAAATCGACGAAGCTTCAGCAGGCATGATCTGCGCAGTTATGGGTCTTAAAGACACCACAACTGGCGAAACTCTCTGCGACATCGATAAGCCAGTGATTCTCGAATCAATGGAATTCCCTAATCCAGTTATCGAAGTTGCGATCGAACCTAAGACCAAGGGCGACCAAGAGAAACTTGGTATTGCGATTCAACGTCTTGCTGAAGAAGATCCAACCTTCCGCGTTAAGACCGATGAAGAGACCGGACAGACAATCATCGCTGGTATGGGCGAACTTCACCTTGAAATTCTTGTTGATCGTATGAAGCGCGAATTTAAAGTTGAAGCAAACGTTGGTAAGCCACAGGTGGCATTCCGCGAAACACTTCGTAAGCCAGTTGCGCGTCACGATTACACTCACAAGAAGCAATCTGGTGGTTCTGGTCAATTCGCAAAGATTCAAATTGCTCTCGAACCACTACAGCCTGGCGAAAATGAAAAGGGCTACGAGTTCGTAAATAAAATTACAGGTGGACGCGTTCCGAAGGAGTACATCCCTTCAGTTGACGATGGATGCCATGAAGCAATGCAGGCTGGTCCTCTTGCTGGTTTCCCACTAACAGATGTACGTGTAACTCTTCTTGACGGCGCATATCACGATGTTGACTCATCTGAATTGGCCTTCAAGATTGCTGGTATCGCAGCATTTAAGGAAGCAGCAAAACTTGCTGGTCCAGTGTTGCTAGAACCAGTTATGAAAGTTGAAGTCACCACCCCTGAAGATTTCATGGGTGATGTCATCGGCGATCTAAATAGTCGTCGTGGCCAAATTCAGGCCATGGATGAGCGGTCAGGTGCCCGCGTTGTTAGGGCGCTAGTTCCGTTATCAGAGATGTTCGGTTATGTCGGAGATCTTCGAAGCAGAACACAAGGCCGCGCAAGCTACTCAATGGAGTTCGAAACTTATGCAGAAGTTCCTGCAGCAGTTTCAAAGGAAATCATTGCGAAAGTACGCGGCGAATAACCCTAATAAGTAACAAAGAACCAAAACCCTAATAACAAAAAATAAAACGCACTATTTAAGAAAGAGGAACCAAAGTGGCAAAGGCAAAGTTCGAACGAACCAAACCACACGTCAACATCGGAACCATTGGTCACATCGACCACGGTAAGACAACTCTTACTGCGGCGATCTCAAAGGTGTTGCACGATAAGTACCCAGATGTAAACCCATTTACTCCATTCGATCAGATCGATAAAGCGCCAGAAGAGCGTCAGCGTGGTATCACCATTTCGATCGCGCACATCGAATACCAGACCGAGAAGCGTCACTACGCACACGTTGACTGCCCAGGTCACGCTGACTACATCAAGAACATGATTACTGGTGCAGCTCAGATGGACGGAGCAATTCTTGTAGTTGCTGCGACCGACGGTCCTATGCCACAGACCAAGGAGCACGTGCTTCTTGCTCGTCAGGTTGGCGTTCCATCAATCGTTGTTGCTCTAAACAAGTCAGACATGGTTGATGATGCAGAAATCCTAGAACTAGTTGAAATGGAAGTTCGCGAACTTCTAAATAAGTATGAATTCCCTGGCGATGACACACCAATCTGCCGCATCTCAGCTCTTAAGGCTCTTGAAGGCGATGCAAAGTGGATGGATGCTCTTATGGAGCTAATGAACGCAGTGGATACATTTATCCCCACACCTGCTCGTGATGTTGATAAGCCATTCTTGATGCCAGTTGAAGACGTTTTCACCATTACAGGTCGTGGAACAGTTATCACCGGTCGTATCGAGCGCGGTATCGTCAAGGTTAACGAAGAAGTTGAAATCGTTGGTATTAAGCCAGAGTCTCAGAAGACCACTGTTACCGGCGTTGAAATGTTCCGTAAGTTGCTTGATGAAGGTCAGGCTGGCGAGAACGTAGGTCTACTACTTCGCGGAACAAAGCGTGAAGATGTTGAGCGCGGTCAGGTTGTTTGCAAGCCTGGTTCAATCACACCACACACTGAGTTTTCAGCATCTGTTTACATCCTTTCAAAGGATGAAGGCGGACGCCACACTCCATTCTTCAATAACTACCGTCCACAGTTCTACTTCCGTACAACTGACGTGACTGGTGTAGTAGCACTTCCATCAGGTACCGAAATGGTTATGCCTGGCGATAACACTGACATCTCAGTTGTGCTAATTCAGCCAATTGCGATGGAAGAAGGTCTGAAGTTCGCTATCCGCGAAGGTGGCCGCACAGTTGGTGCAGGTCGCGTTACAAAGATCACCAAGTAATCGCAGGGAAAAAAAGAATAAAGAAGTAAACATTCGGTGGGTGTTCCTCGTTAATTTACGAGGAACCCCTGCCAAATGAATAAATTAAATAGCTTGGACATAAGAAAAGAATTTAAGGAGATACACATGGCGGGACAGAAGATCCGCATTCGACTCAAGGCATATGACCATGAGGTGATTGACACTTCGGCAAAGAAGATTGTCGAAACTGTTGAGCGCACAGGTGCAACTGTCGCAGGTCCAGTTCCGCTACCTACAGAGAAGAACACCTACTGTGTTATTCGCTCTCCACATAAGTACAAGGACAGCCGCGAACATTTCGAGATGCGCACCCACAAGCGTTTGATCGACATCATCGATCCAACACCTAAGACCGTGGATTCATTGATGCGCCTTGATTTGCCAGCTGGCGTTGACATCGAGATCAAGCTCTAAGAGAAAGGACGAAACCAATGAAGAACACACAAAGCTACGGCTCATCTATCAAGGGCGTCCTTGGTAAGAAGCTTGGTATGACACAAGTTTTTGATAGCAACAATCGCATCGTTCCAGTAACAGTTGTTGAAGCTGGTCCATGCGTAGTTACACAGATTCGCACCCCAGAGAAGGATGGCTATTCAGCAGTTCAGATTGCATTCGGTGCAATCGATCCTAAGAAGGTTACAAAGCCACAAGCTGGACACTTTGCAAAGGCGGGCGTGACACCACGTCGCAGCGTTGCAGAGCTACGTACATTAAATGCAGCTGCTTACACAGTTGGCCAAGAACTTGGTGCTGATGTATTCGAAGCTGGCGAAATTGTTGATGCAACCGGAACCACAATCGGTAAAGGAACTGCTGGCGTTATGAAGCGCCATGGTTTCGGTGGTATCGGTGCAGCACACGGTGTTGATAAGAAGCACCGTATGCCAGGTTCAATCGGAGCATGCTCTACACCAGGTCGCGTATTTAAAGGTTTACGTATGGCTGGTGTTATGGGAACTGATCGCGTAACCACACAGAATTTAACTGTGCACTCAATTGATAAGGATCGTAATTTAATTCTTATCAAGGGCGCAGTTCCAGGTCCAGATGGCGGATTAGTTTTTGTTCGCTCTGCAGCGAAGAAGGCAATCGTTGAGAGTGTTGAAGGAGCGCACGCATAATGTCACTTAATATTGATGTTAAAGATGCAGCAGGAAAGAAAGTTGGAAGCGTTGATCTTCCAGCAGAACTTTTCGATGCACAGACAAATGTGCCGTTGATTCACCAGGTAGTAACTGCACAACTTGCAGCTGCTCGTCAGGGTTCACAGAAGGCAAAGAACCGCGGCGAAACTTCTGGTTCCGGTAAGAAGCCTTTTAAGCAGAAGGGAACCGGTCGCGCGCGTCAGGGTTCTGTTCGTGCTCCACTACAACGTGGTGGCGGTGCGGCGCACGCAGTTCGTCCACGTGAATATTCACAGCGCACACCAAAGAAGATGATCAAGGCAGCTCTTGCTGGAGTGCTTTCAGATCGTCAGCGCAACGAACGTATTCACGTACTTGATGCATTTGGTGCAAATCCAAATACCAAATCTGCAATTGCTGCTGCGCGTCAGTTCAGCGATCGCAAGAATCTATTAGTTGTACTAGCTCGCACTGAAGATGTGGCATGGCGTTCACTACGTAATGCTGACAACGTGCACTTGCTAGTTCCAGATCAGTTAAATGCTTATGACATTTTGAAGTCTGATGATGTTGTGTTCACAGATGCAGCAATCAAGGATCTTCTAAATGGAAATGCAAAGGGCAAGGGCGCTAAGTCTGTTGCTCGCGAGAGTGAAGAGGTATCAGCGTGAAAGACCATCGCGAAGTATTGATCGCGCCAGTTGTATCTGAAAAGTCATACGGCTTGCTTGATCAAAATAAGTACACCTTCATCGTGGCACCTGATGCTAATAAGACTGAGATCAAGATTGCAGTTGAGAAGGTATTCAATGTAAAGGTGGTTTCAGTTAACACCCTTAATCGCGAAGGTAAGTCACTTCGTACCCGTTTCGGTATTGGCAAGCGTAAAGACACCAAGCGCGCAATCGTAAAAGTTGCAGCTGGTCAGCGCATCGACATCTTTGGAGGCCCAGTTTCTTAATTGAAACTGGTGAGAGGATAAAAAATGGCACTTCGTAAATTGAAGCCAGTGACTCCAAGTAGTCGCGGTGCATCGGTTGCTGATTTCAAAGAGATCACACGCACCACACCTGAGAAGTCACTAGTTCGTCCACTTCACTCAAAGGGTGGTCGTAACGCATCAGGTCGTGTAACTGTTCGTCACCAAGGTGGCGGTCACAAGCGCGCATATCGCGTAATTGATTTCCTTCGTAACGATAAGGATGGCATCACTGCAAAGGTTGCACATATCGAATACGATCCAAATCGCACTTCACGTATTGCGCTTTTGCACTACGCAGATGGCGAAAAGCGTTACATCATTGCTCCAAATAAATTAGAACAGGGCGATGTAATCGAAAATGGTCCAAATGCAGATATCAAGCCTGGCAATAACTTGCCACTTCGCAATATCCCTGTAGGTACCGTGGTTCACGCAATTGAAATTCGCCCAGGTGGCGGTGCAAAAATTGCACGTTCTGCCGGCGCTTCAGTTCAGTTAGTTGCAAAAGAAGGTTCACTTGCTCAACTACGTATGCCATCCGGCGAAATTCGTAACGTTGATGTTCGTTGCCGCGCAACTGTTGGTGAAGTTGGAAATGCAGAACAATCAAATTTAAATCTTGGAAAAGCTGGACGTAACCGTTGGAAGGGTATTCGCCCAACCGTTCGCGGTGTAGTTATGAACCCAGTTGATCACCCACACGGTGGTGGTGAAGGTCGTACCTCTGGTGGCCGTCACCCAGTTTCACCTTGGGGTAAGCCTGAGAAGCGCACTCGTAAAAAGAAGGCGTCTGATCAGTTAATTGTCCGTCGTCGTAAATCGAATAAGAATCGATAAGGAGTAGACCCGAATGCCACGTAGTTTGAAGAAGGGTCCTTTCGTGG
>JBJTCN010000003.1:0-28268 GCA_046091905.1 Candidatus Nanopelagicaceae bacterium | reverse complement strand
GCTCTGGATAGCTCTCTAAAACTCTTATCTGTGATGCAGTTAATTCAGATAGCTTAAGTCCCTCGCGCAATCTAATCTGCAACATAATCTGCTCTTCGCGCTTTTCTACCTCTCCCAATACTTCACGATCTTGCATCGGAGATTCAAAAGTTAACAATTTCTCTGAATATTTACTTGGATGTTTGACATTCCACCAACGGATCCCATCTAAATGCGAATGCGCTCCCGGACCTAATCCCCACCAATTCATATTGCGCCAATAAACTAAGTTATGAGCAGCTGGTCTTCCCCAATTACTTAATTCATACCAAGGTAGTCCAGCGCGCTCTGCAAATTCATCAACTTTTAAGTACATCTGTGCCATCAAGTCATCATCTGGACGATTAATTTCACCTCGTTTTATTTTGGCAGATAATTTGGTGCCATCTTCGATAATCAATGCATACGCTGATAGATGATCTATCCCATATGAGAGTGCACTATTTACCGTACTCTCCCACTGTTCTAAAGTCTCACCAGGAGTGCCGTAAATTAAATCAAGGCTGATATTTCCAAATCCTGCGCTGCGTGCATTTTCAACGGACTTCAAAACATTTTCGGGATTATGAGTACGATCTAAGACTTTAAGCACTGATGAATTTGCAGACTGCATGCCCATCGAAATTCGATTGATGCCAATTTCGCGATATTCACTTAGTGATTGCAGGGTTAAAGTATCTGGATTGCACTCCATAGTTATTTCGATATTTGGCGCAAATTCCCATCTTTGTTTCAATAACTCAATTACTCGACCCAGCTCCTTTGCTGGCATTAATGAAGGCGTGCCGCCGCCAAAGAAGATTGTTGGAATAGTGGTGGTATTGGTGCGAGCTGCAAAGCTGACCTCTGCAATTAATGAATCTACAAAACCTTCGGAAACACTCTCCAAAGTACCGCCTTCGCGAAGTTCGGTCGGCGTATAAGTGTTAAAGTCGCAATAGCCGCAACGTTTTACGCAATAAGGAATATGAACGTAGAACGAAAGGTTAGACATTATTTGTCTCTAGCTGCTTTGACCTTTTCGATGTCCGCATCAGTGGCCAGCGCAGCTACGAATGCTTCCTGAGGTACTTCAACGCGGCCCACCATCTTCATGCGCTTCTTACCTTCCTTCTGTTTCTCCAGAAGTTTGCGCTTACGAGTGATATCACCGCCATAACATTTAGCTAAAACGTCTTTACGGATAGCGCGGATATTTTCACGCGCGATAATTTTCGCGCCAATCGCGGCTTGGATCGGCACTTCAAATTGCTGCCTTGGGATTAGTTCGCGCAGTTTTTGGGTCATCATCACTCCATATGCATAAGCTTTATCTCGATGCACAATCGCGCTAAATGCATCAACCGTTTCACTATTTAGCAAAATATCAACTTTCACCAGATTTCCTGGCGCATTTCCCTTATCTTCATAATCAAGTGAGGCATAACCTTTAGTTCTTGATTTAAGTTGATCGAAGAAGTCAAAAACAATTTCTGCAAGCGGCAAGTCATATCGAATCTCGACACGATCTTCGGATAAATAATCCATTCCTAAGAGTGTGCCTCGTCGATCTTGGCAGAGTTCCATAATGGTTCCGATGTACTCGCTAGGCGCAAGAATGGTGGCTTTCACTATTGGTTCCTGCACCTCTGCAATTTTCCCATTTGGGAATTCTGATGGATTAGTAACGGTTAATTTCTTACCATCTTCTAAAGCAACTTCATAAACTACGTTTGGCGCGGTTGAAATTAGATTTAGACCCGCTTCTCGTTCGAGGCGCTCACGAACAATTTCCATGTGTAATAAACCTAAAAAGCCACACCGGAAACCAAAACCAAGCGCAGCAGAACTCTCTGGTTCATAAACTAGCGCGGCATCATTAAGCTGCAACTTATCTAGCGCTTCGCGCAACATTGGAAATTCAGCGCCGTCAATTGGAAATAGACCGGAGAAAACCATTGGCTTTGGATCTTTATATCCAGCCAGCGGTTCCTTAGCAGGTTTCTGATACAAAGTAACCGTGTCACCTACTCGTGATTGGCGAACATCTTTGACACCGGTAATTAAATAACCTACCTCGCCCACGCCTAACCCTTGAGATGCAATTGGCTCTGGAGAGATCGCGCCGATTTCTAGTAACTCGTGGCGGGCACCAGTTGAAATCATTTGAATCTGATCGCGTGGTAAGAGCTTGCCATCTACTACGCGAATATAGGTAACTACTCCACGATACACATCGTAAACTGAATCGAAAATTAGTGCGCGAGTCTCTGAATTCTTATTTCCTACTGGCGCCGGAATTTGCGCCACAATTTCATCTAGTAACTCTTCAACACCCTCACCAGTTTTTCCCGAAACGCGTAAAACATCTTCTGGCTGACATCCAATTAACTTTGCAAGTTCGGCTGCAAATTTATCTGGTTGTGCAGCTGGTAAATCAATCTTATTTATAACGGGAATTATCTGGAGATTGTTCTCCATTGCTAAATATAAATTAGCGAGTGTTTGGGCTTCGATACCTTGAGCACAATCGACCAATAAAATTGCACCTTCACACGCGGCAAGCGAGCGCGATACTTCATAAGTAAAATCAACGTGACCTGGCGTATCGATCATATTAAGGATGTACTCCTTGCCATCACGACCGGATTTCCACGGAAGACGTACCGCTTGAGATTTAATGGTGATGCCGCGTTCACGCTCGATATCCATGCGATCTAAATACTGCGCACGCATCTGGCGCGGATCTACAACTTCGGTAATTTGAAGCATGCGATCAGCAAGTGTTGACTTACCGTGATCGATATGCGCGATGATGCAGAAGTTACGAATCTGTGCGGGATCAGTTGAAGCAGGCTGTGGCGCCTTACTTAATGGAATTGCCGGCATGGCGGCTTAGTAATTAACTATTTACTTCTTAGCTGCAGCGGCCTTAGCCATTGCAGACTTCTTATTTGCTGCGTTGTTGCGGTGAATAACACCCTTTGCAACTGCAACATCTAGAAGACGTGAAGCGCTACGAAGTTCGCTCTGAACTTTTGAAGAGTCACCTGAGGCAACTGCATCGCGGAATTTACGGATTGCGCTCTTTAGACCCGATGAGACTGCCTTGTTACGCTGACGAGCCTTCTCGTTGGTCTTGATTCGCTTAACCTGCGACTTAATGTTTGCCACTTATATAACTCCTGTTTTAAATCTTATTCGCTGCATTTATTGGGTGCCGCCCTAAAGCGGACAGGTCGCAAAGGCTACCAGCGCAATCAGCGCAGGCTCAAATCCGACTAAATGCTCCCTTGGCGGGCTTTGCAGATGCGAGAGAGCGCCTGTTCTAGCGCATAAATCGGGTCGCTCGCCCCGCCTTTTACTTGGGCATCACATGTTGCGATCGCCTCAACTGCTACCGTCAAAGTATTGGCGTTCCAACCACTTAATTGGCGGCGCGCTTTATCTATCTGCCAAGGAGCCATTCCCAATTCGCCCGCTAATTCAAATGATTTCTGTGCACGATTACTCCCAGATACTTTTGCAATTCCGCGCAAACTAGATGCAATCGCACTAGTAATCATGACGGGATCAGTTCCGGTAGTAATTGCATGGCGCAAAGTAATTAGACTTTCTGCGAAATTACCTTCCATTACCTTATCTGCCACATCAAACCCTGTGGTTTCAATTTTACCTTGATGATATTTATTCACATGTGCTTCATCAATTACTCCGGCAGGAGAATCCGATGCAAGTTGTGACACTGCGGCACTTAATTCTCGAAGGTCCGTACCGGTCGCATTTACTAGCGCGCTAATTGCGGCTGGAGATGCTTTTCTACGTAAGTCTAGAAATAGATTCTTAACGAACTCTTCTTTCTCTGATTCTTTCTTTAAGGGATCACAGATAATCAACTCTGGCTTTATCTTCTTTATCTGATCTAATAAGGCTTTACCCTTTACCCCACCCTTATGCACTAAGACCAAAGTTAGAGTCGGATCAATTGCATCTAAGTATCTGGTGATTTCCACCTTGGCTTCATCGGGTAAATCTTGCAGCTCTCGCAAAATTAAAGCTCGACGTTCAGAAAATAGAGATGGCGAAAGCGCATCTGAAATCTCGCCAACTGCAACCTCTCCGCAAAATAAGGTTGTGATTTGCGCGTTTTCAATGTGAAGCTCGGCAATTATTTTAGACAGCGCTCTATCTGCAAGCGCGGCCTCAGAACCGAGCAAGAGATAAATATCCTTCAAGTGATCCTCCACCATACTGGCCAGCCGAATGCGCCGACCTTACTAGATGAAACGCTACCTGTAATCGGGTCGATTGCAATTGCACCATTCTTATCAGTTCGAACCACGTTTTTAAAAAGCCGCACGGTGGTATCAGCCGGATGGCCATACTTATTGCCTTGACCTACGCTAATTATGGCCAAAGCTGGATCGGCTAATTTATTAAAGCGTAGATCTTGATATTTAGAGCCATGGTGTGCCACTTTCAAGTAATCAACGTTTGGTGGCGAAATTATTTGTTGAACATCAGGTTCGGCATCACCGGTAGTTAGTAATGAATAGTCCGGCGTTGTAATAAGTGCCATGATGCTCTGATTATTAATGACGCTTCCCTCACCACCGTTTTCCGCAAAATTATGCGTTGCGCCATCTGGCCATAGAATCTCAATTCGCATCTGACCGACCTGTAAAACTTCGCCACGAGTCGCTTCTTGCAAGATACTTCCCACTTTCCGACCTTGGATTGCACCTGATAACCCGCCAATATGATCAGCATGCGGATGGGTCAGAATAAGTAAAGGAATCTCTTCGATTGATAGCTCTCTTAAACATTGAGCTATCAATTTAGGCTCTGGCCCGACATCAATAACTACCGCTTGCTTTGGGGCTACTTTTAGAACCATGGCATCACCTTGTCCGACATCACAATTTGCAATCTGCCAATCATTATTAGGCCAACGTTGCAGATATGTTAAAAGGAAAATCAAAGGAAAAATTAAAATCCAATATCTTCTCCCAAAATAAAGCAATGCGCCAAATATAATTATTAAGAGGGCGCTTTTTAAATGAATCACTGGAAAATCTGCAGCTCGATAAGCAATTTTGGTAATCAACCCAGCTGGAATTTTTGCAAGTGAAATTAGCACTGGAGCCATTGGCGGAACTAACGCCGCAATAAAGCCTAAGATGGTTACAGGCGCAACCAAAGGTGCCGCTAACACATTAGCTAGAATTGAAGTGATTGATAGATAACCACTTAAGGCCACAATAATTGGCGCACAAAGTAAAGTAGCTGCAATTGGTTCGGCAAAACCTTTAGGTAACTTTAATTTAGGTGCAATTAATAGCAAGCCTGCGGTGGCCAGTACTGATAAAGCAAAACCGGGATCGCGCGATTGCCAAGGATCTGCAATCACCACGATTGCAATGGCAAAACCTAGCGAGGGAATGGAGTCGCTCTGCGCCTTATGAGATCTAGCAAAGATCACGACTGCAGCCATCGCAGCTGCACGCAATACTGAAGGCGACGGTCGTACCAAACCGATAAACGCAATTAATGCAATCGAAGTAACTAATAATCTTAAGCGCACTCGCCTAATCGGATATTGCATTAGCCATAACAGAAATGAACTAATGATTGCAAAGTTAGCACCAGAGACTGCGGTTAAATGCGTTAAACCGGATCTGCGCATCGCATTAGAAAATTCCACGCTCTGTAGCGAGGTATCACCTAACACCATTCCCGGAATTAGCGGTTCACTCTTTGATGCACTTCGTAAACCTGCTCTAATCTGACCTAACTTGCGCTGCCAAATATTGGCATCTGCAATCAATTTAAATCTCTCCCAAGAGATAAATAGCGCGGCAACTCGAGGCTCTTTGCTTTCAAAAAGTCTTCCGGTAGCTTGAAATTTAGTCGAAGGCAGATACTCATCGCCAAATCCAATGACTCTAATTGGAACACCTTTGGCTTTGGCAATTAGGCTGATTTTCTCATTCTTAATTCGCTTTGGATCAGTCGTGGCAGTAAAGGTAAGCGTGACTTGCTGCCCAATAGATTTATGAATCTCCGAAGCTGACAGCGAACTCTGCCTGATACTCATCACGCTTGCACCAACCAAAAAAGCTAGCAAGACCACCGCATACTTTTTTCGCGAGAATTTGAGAGAAAAAAGTGTGAGCGCACCTGCAATTAAGCAGATGCGCCACGGTGCAATCCAACTTTGCAGTAGCGCACCAATCCATATTGATACGCCAATTAAAGCTAAACGCGAATCTTGGACTTGAACTTCTCTAATGTTGAAGCGCCAATCCCTTGAACTTTTCGTAAATCGTCAATACTTTGGAAATTTCCATTTATTTTGCGATATTCGATAATCCGGCTGGCCAATACCGGCCCGATGCCAGGCAATTTCTCTAGCTCTTTTGCAGTTGCACGATTTAAATTCAAAATGCCATTTACAGAACTTGATCTGGTTGAACTTCGAGAAATCGAATTACTTATCTTTCGATCGACGTAAATCTGTTCGCCATCTCTGATTAAGCGAGCTTGATTTAAGTAAGAAAGGTCAGCGCTTTGTAGCGCTCCGCCAGCTGCTTTAATTGCATCAGTAACCCGAGAGTTAATCGGTAATTCATAGACACCTGGCTTTTTAACTTCACCTTGTACATCAACAATCATTAGTGGTGAAGCAACAATGGTTGGCACCACTGGGGCGCTAGCCGATGCGTTATGCGGTTTAAATATATAAAACGCGCTAAAAGCAACTGCGCTAATTGCCAAGATTGCTAAAGCTTTTCGCTGGCCAGCTGTGAAATTTATATCGCGCCACCATAAACGTAGCACATCAATAGTTTTGGTTTGCATGGCGCAAATAAACCAACTTTGCGCTGTGGATTACTTGCAAAAAATATTAGTTGGGGATAACTAAGTTAACTAACTTCGGCGCACGGGTAATTATCTTTACCGGCTTTGCTCCGGCAAGGGCTGCCACCATGGTTGGGTTGGCAAGGGCTAACGCTTCTAATTCAGAATCAGAAATATCTGGTGATACTTCGATACGCTCTTTAATCTTTCCATTTATTTGCAAAACGGCAGTTACGGAATCTGCGACCAGAAGCGACTCTTCAACCTTTGGCCAACCAGCAAGTGCGACCGAAGGTTTGTGCCCTAAGCGTTCCCACATCTCCTCGGCGGTAAATGGCGCAACTAGTGACAACATGATTGCAATTGCCTCTGTGGCTTCACGAACCGCAGGATCGGCTGCGCCGCAACCTGAATCAATTGCTTTACGAGTGGCATTTACCAATTCCATAACGCGCGCAACTGCCACATTGAAGCGGAAGGATTCGACGGCAAATGCCCCATCATTAAGCGCTTTATGCGTAGCTTTTCGAAGTTCTAAATCACCTTTGGTAAAGTCAACACCTGGCGCACTTGTAACATCACCAGATAAACGCCAGACACGCGATAAGAATTTAACCGAACCTGATGGTGAAACATCGGCCCAATCAACATCGTCTTCTGGCGGACCAGAGAAGACCATGGTTAATCGAATCGCATCAACACCATGACTTTGCAATTCATCAGAGAGTCGAACTAGATTGCCGCGAGATTTTGACATCGCTGAACCATCCATAATGACCATGCCCTGATTTAAAAGACGGGTAAATGGTTCATTAAATCTCACCATTCCCATGTCGTGTAAAACTTTGGTGAAGAAACGACTATATAAAAGGTGCAAGATCGCATGGGTAACGCCGCCAACATATTGATCGACCGGTAACCACTCTTCAATCTTCTTTGGATCAAATGGCACATCTGCATTATTTGGATCTGCATAACGTAGGTAATACCAAGATGAATCCACAAAGGTATCCATGGTGTCGGCATCGCGTTTTGCCGCTGCGCCACACTTCGGACAGGAAACATTTACCCAATCTTCAGCCGCGCCAAGTGGCGAACTTCCCTTTGGTTTTAAATCCAAATCTGTAGCGGCTGGCAATTTAACTGGAAGTTGATCAAGCGGAACTGGAACTTCACCGCAAACTTGGCAATGAATAATCGGAATTGGAGTTCCCCAATAGCGTTGGCGAGAGATTAACCAATCACGTAAACGATAATTATTTGATGCCTTTGCCAGCTGCTTGGCTTCAAGAATTGAAATAATTTTGGCAATCGCATCGCTTTTATTTAGACCATTTAATTCGCCGGAATTTACTAACTTGCCATCACCGGTCGTTGCGATGCCACTTGTATTTGGATCCTCTTCACCGGTTTCAACTACTACCCGTACTGGCAAATTCATCGCCTTTGCAAAATCTAAGTCTCGTTGATCGTGAGCCGGCACCGCCATGATTGCGCCAGTTCCGTAATCAGCTAATACGTAATCTGAAGCCCAAATCGGTAATTTCTCGCCATTAACTGGATTAATTGCATAACGCTGTAAGAAAACACCACTCTTTGGGCGATCGGTCGCTAATCGTTCAATATCGGATGCCGCACGCACTTTTTCTAAATACTTTTCAAATTCTGCCTTTGCAGGAGATGCACCTGCTAATTCAGCAGCTAATTCAGAATCAGCTGCCACCACCATAAAGGTTGCGCCAAATAAAGTATCTGGGCGAGTGGTGTAAATAGTTATTGGTTCGGTGCGACCTTCAATTTCAAAAATTACATTTGCACCCGAAGATCTACCAATCCAATTGCGTTGCATTAATAAAACTTTATCTGGCCACTTTCCTTCAAGCTGTTGCATGTCATCAAGTAAACGATCTGCGTAATCGGTAATTTTGAAGTACCACTGATTTAACTTTTTCTTGGTGACTGCGGTGTCGCAGCGTTCGCATAATCCTGCAACTACCTGTTCATTTGCTAAAACTGTCTGGCAATCTGGGCACCAATTAACCGCGGAATCTTTGCGATATGCAAGACCACGTTCGTACATCTTTAAAAATAGCCACTGATTCCATTTGTAATATTCTGGATCGCAGGTGTTAAAAACACGGTCCCAATCAAAAGAACATGCATAACGGCGCATTGATGCTTTTTGAACTGCGACATTTTCATAAGTCCAACCTGCTGGATCTACTCCGCGTTTAATTGCGGCGTTTTCCGCTGGTAATCCAAATGCATCCCAACCAATTGGGTGCATTACATTAAAACCTTTTTGCGCCCAATAACGAGCAATTACATCGCCAAGCGCATAAGCCTCTGCGTGGCCCATATGTAAATCGCCGGATGGATAAGGAAACATATCCAATACATATTTCTTGGGACGAGAGTCGTCAGCACGGCCAGAACGAAATGGCACCAATTGATCCCAAATTGGTAACCACTTCTCTTGAACATAAGCGAAGTCATACGCTTGATGTTCGGTGCTCATTTGAATCCTCTTTCTTTACTCAAAATGGTGGACCTGAGGGGACTTGAACCCCTGACCCCTTGCATGCCATGCAAGTGCGCTACCAGCTGCGCCACAGGCCCAATGCTTGTAGCGCGAGAATTCTACAAGCGAATAAAACTACTTCTCGCCACCTGATTCTTCGCCAAATATCGGCTCAGGCAGAGAGCCCGAATTATGTTCTACTAAATTCCAACCCTTTGGCGTTGTCGAAAGTATTGACCACGATGCATTTGATAAGCCGCCGATTGATCCCCAGGTGGTCATTGGAAGATTTAGCATCGAACCTAAAATGCAACGAGCGGTACCACCATGTGTTGCCACAATTAATCTTTCATTTGTTTTTCCGGCAAGCGCATCATAAATAGCCTGCGTTGCGCGCGCAGCTACCTCGCTTCGGCGTTCACCAACATCTCCTGCAGGATTATCGTCTCCATCAATCCAACGAATGAAATTTTCAATATCAGTTTCGCGAATCGCATCTCCGGTCTTGCCTTCCCAATTGCCACCATCAGTCTCGCGAAGTCGCTGATCTTTCTTAATTTCAAGGCCCACTAAATCGGCTAGTACTTTCGCAGTTGAATATGCTCGCGACAGATCGCTAGAGATAATCTGAGTTGGCGATAATCCGGTTAATAATTTTCCAGCACGAAGTACTTGCGCATTGCCGGTTTCATTTAATGGAATATCGGTTGAGCCTTGAAATCTATTGGCAATGTTCCAATCAGTTTGGCCATGTCGCCAAAGCACAATCTTGTTATGGTCGTGTTTCATCGTTTCTCAGACACGTGTAACGGAATTGTTGGGCAATCATTCCAAAGGCGATCAAGCATGTAATAACGGCGCAAATTTTCCGTTTGAATATGTACTACTAAATCTGAGTAATCAATCAAAATCCACTCTTCGCCATTTTCACGGCGTACCGGTTTTTCATCGATACTCTTTAATTTCTCTTCAATTTCATCAGCGATGGCTTCAACTTGTTTTGGATTGTTGCCAGAAACAATTAAGAAAGCCTCAGATAAGAGACTTTGCTCGGAAAGATCTATCGCTACTAAGTTAGTTCCAAGTTTTTCTTCGGCAGCTGCGGCTGCAACATCTAATTCTTTGCGAACCAAATCACTTACTGGCATACAACTTCCTTTCAGTTATATAGGTTCGAACACTTGGTGGGGTATTACTAAATTCTTTGCCCTTGCGGATTTCAGTAGCCGAAATATCTAAAGCTCCAATATCCAACCCATAACCATCATCACCTGGCCGGTCAATCACAATAAAACTTACCTTCTCCTTTAACTCTTCAGCCCGGTGCCACTTGTCGATCTTTGCGTATGCATCGCTACCAATAATCCAAAATAGTTCTAATTCATTCTCTTCCAGCGCTTCGACGGTATCAATTGCATAGCTTGGACCGTTACGTTTAATTTCAATATCGCTAACCGACACTTTTTCTCGGATGCCACCAGGTAAATCTGAAACTGCTAATTTGCACATTTCTAATCTGGAAATTCCATCTGCATTTGGTGCGCTTTCACGTAATTGCGGAGCTCCTGCTGGAACCAAAATAATTTCATCCACAATTTTTCGGGAAATTAATTCAACAATTACTCTCAGGTGTCCGTTGTGTATCGGGTCGAACGTTCCCCCATAGATACCTAACTTTTTGGCGTTAATGACAATAATTAACGATCTAGTCGGAGCGTTAAATAAAGCAACAGACTGAAGATGCCAAAGGCAACTAGTCCGAAAACGACAGGGTGGAGCGGAAGTTCACGAGTTGCTGCTTCGAGATGTAACATGCCTAAATCTTACTTGCCCGCCAGCAATTCCTGGAATTTCGCCTCATCAATAATGCTCACACCCAACTCCTCCGCTCTTTTAGCCTTGGAACCGGGTTCTGAGCCGACCAATACATAGTCTGTCTTCTTCGATACCGAGGATGCAGATTTGCCACCATGCGCTGTGATGACTTCATTAATTCCATCTCGAGTAAATGATTCCAAGCTTCCCGTGACTACGAAAGTTAATCCCGCGAGAGTTTGTGGTGCGCTATTACTCTCTTGCAATTCCATAGCTACGCCAGCTTTTGCCCAACGCGCCACAATCTGTTGATGCCATTTAATTTTGAACCATTCAACTATGGAATCTGCAATTACTCCGCCTACTCCATCGACCTCTGATAGCTCAGTTGCGCTGGCTTTAGAAATTTCAGTTAAGGATTTGAAGTGGTTGGCAAGGGCCTGGGCGGCGGTTGGACCAACATGTCTAATTGAAAGCGAAACGATAACTCGCCAAAGTGGTCTGCTCTTAGCGCCTTCTAGCGCATCTAATAACTTTCTAACATTAGCACCGGCGCTGCCATCTTTCTTGGTAAAAAATGGCGAGGTCATTAGCGCCTCTTCTGTTAAATCAAATAACTCAGATTCATCGGTAATGATTTTGGCATCTAACAAAGCGCTGGCCGCTTCATAACCTAAAATATCAATATCAAGTGCAGCGCGTGATCCAATGTAATAGAGACGTTCTTGCAACTGAGCTGGGCAACTCTGCGCATTTGGACATCTGAGGTCAACATCGCCTTCCGACTGTTCAACTAATTTACTGCCGCAATCTGGGCAAGTAGATGGCATTTGAAATGAAAATTCTTTGCCAGTTCGCTTCTCGACAACTGCCGATAACACTTCAGGAATAACATCTCCTGCTTTTCTTATCACAACGTAATCACCAATTAAGACGCCTTTACGTGCAACTTCCTGAGAATTATGAAGAGTTGCATGTGTAACTGTTGTGCCAGCTACCAACACCGGCTCCATAACTGCAAATGGTGTTACGCGACCGGTACGCCCAACTGAAACTTTAATATCAAGTAATTTTGTGACTACTTCTTCTGGTGGGTATTTAAATGCAATCGCCCACTTAGGCGCACGCGAGGTGACACCAAGGCGTTTCTGCAACTCAACTTGATCTACTTTAATTACTACGCCATCAATTTCGTACTCTAAATCATGGCGATGTGCTGCAAAATTCGCGATGAATTTAGCAACCTCTGCGCGTGAACTTAAGACTTTAAAATACTTACTGGTTGGAAAGCCAAAACCTTTTAATAATTCATATGCATCGCTCTGATTTGAAAATTCAGTAGCCGAAGCGCCAATTCCATGCACCAAGATACTTAAAGGTCTAGAAGCAGTTACTCGTGGATCTTTCTGCCTTAACGAACCCGCTGCCGCATTTCGTGGATTAGCAAAAGTGGGCTTACCGGCCTCTGCTAACGAATCATTTAGCTCCTTGAAGGCAGCTAATGGGAAGTAGACCTCACCACGCACTTCAATTAGTTCGGGCAGGTTTTTACCTTTTAATTCGTGTGGCAATTCTTTTATAGTTTTAACATTTAGCGTTACATCTTCGCCAGTAGTGCCATTTCCACGTGTTAGGGCTTTGGTTAATACCCCCTTTTCATAACGAAGATTGATTGCCAATCCATCTATCTTTAATTCACATAGCCATTTTGCATCCGGTGCCTCTTTTGCAACACGCTCAAACCAGGCAGCTAATTCATCTTGATCAAAGACGTTATCAAGACTCATCATCTTTTCTAGATGATCAACCTGTTCGAAAGTGGTAGAAAATCCGCCGCCAATTCTCAAAGTTGGTGAATCTTCTGCACGAAGCTCTGGATGCGCTTTTTCTAAATCCTCTAATTCGCGTAATAATTTATCGAATTGTGCATCGGTAATAATTGGTTTATCTAAAACGTAATAGCGGAAGATATGATCGCGAAGCTCATCGGTTAACTCTGCGATTCTTTGACGCGGATTCATTCGGTCTCACAAATTGTTGATGAACCCACTACGCGATCACCATCGTAAATAACCGCTGCTTGGCCGGTAGCCAAGCCTAAAAGTGGCGCTGCTAATTGAATCTCAACACCATTATTTATTTCGCGATACTTGCACTCCAAGGCCGCACCATGTGCACGGGCCTGAACAAAGCCACTCTGCCAATCAGTACCAGGGTTGGATCCGCACCAAACTGGTTTTTCACCAACGATACGATTCACGGCTAAATCTTCGCGCGCACCTACGACAACGGTATTTGTCTTTGGCTCGATCTTTAAAACAAATCGTGGATTGCCATCTGCAGCCGGAATCGTTAAACCTAAACCTTTTCGTTGCCCGATCGTGTATGTGTAGGCACCTTTATGTTGGCCGATTACATTTCCATCGCTATCAACAATTGGTCCGATTTCACTACCTAAACGATCTCGCAGCCAACCTGCATTATCTCCACTTGGCACGAAACAGATGTCATGACTATCCGGCTTATTTGCAACCGCTAACCCTTTACGCTCCGCCTCTTTTCGAATATCGACTTTCTCAGTATCTCCTAGTGGAAAATATGCGCCTTGAAGTTGCTCTCGATTCAAAACCGCTAAAACATATGATTGATCTTTACTGTTATCAATTGCGCGATGCAAAGTTCGTTCGCCATTCGTTTCGCGCATAATTGCATAATGCCCCGTTACTACGCCATCAAAACCCATTGCTTTAGCGCGATCTAAAACTGCCGCAAATTTGATCTTCTCATTACAACGTAAGCATGGATTTGGGGTACGTCCAGCTGCATATTCAGATAAGAAATTTTCAACTACTCCATCATGGAATTCTTCAGCCATATCCCAGATATAAAAAGGAATCCCAATTACATCCGCCGCTCTGCGCGCATCATGTGAATCTTCAATCGTGCAACAGCCTCTTGCACCGGAACGATATTTCTGTGGGTTGGAAGCTAAAGCTAAATGCACTCCAACAATTTGATGCCCATCAGCTACTGCTCTACTTGCTGCAACCGCAGAGTCCACGCCTCCTGACATCGCTGCAATTAATTTCATTTAGCTAACCGCGCTTTTTCAACTACCTTTGGCAATACCGCTAATACTTTCTGAACATCTGATTCCGTGCTTTGCGCACCAAGTGATAATCGAAGCGTGCCTATTGCCTCATCTTCGGTGCGGCCTAACGCGATCAGTACGTGACTTGGACGATGCACGCCTGCGCTACATGCTGATCCAGTTGAACATGCAATTCCTTCCATATCCATTAATAAAAGTAGCGTTTCACCTTTAGTTCCCGGAAAGGAAACATTCACAATTCCAGGCAGAGATTTGGTTGGCGTGTTGATTATTGAATTTGGAATATTGCTTTTGATGCCCGCAATCAATTGATCCCTAAGTTTTGCTACTTGCTCAGATGGATAATTAGTTAACGCGGCTGCAAAAGCACAAATGGCCGGAGCATTTAAGGTGCCACTTCTGATTTCACGTTCTTGACCGCCGCCATGCAAAAGCGCTGGAATATCTAATCCTCGTTTTAATACCAGCGCACCTACTCCTACCGGTCCACCAACTTTATGAGCGCTGACACTTAGCGCAGTTAAACCTTTAAACGAAACGGGTACTTTCAGTAGCGACTGCACCGCATCGCAATGCACTGGAATCTCTCCTGCAATTTCAATTACCTGGTCAATTGGTTGTAAAGCGCCAATTTCGTTATTGGAATGCATCACTGAAATTAGCGCGATTTCTGACCCGCGCGTTACCACCAATTTTTTTAGAAAACCTAAATCTACTACGCCAGCTTTAGTAATTGGGATTTGAATTAGCTCAGCACCTTCTTTTTCTACCAACCACTCCGCTGGTTCGAGTACTGCCTTATGTTCAAATGCCGAGATTACGATTACCTTTTTACCGGATTTCCAATACAAACCTTTAATTGCGAGATTATCTGCTTCGGTACCAGATGCGGTAAAGATAATTTCACTTGCTTCGCAGCCAATAAAATTTGCAATTTTTTCACGCGCCTCTTCTAGCGCGCGACGTTGATCTCTTCCAAAATTATGAAGCGAAGATGGATTGCCAATCTTTGATAGTTGTTTGTTAAATTCGGCAAGCGAAATTTCACTTATCGGCGTGGTCGCCGCATGATCTAAGTAAATCGCCACTACGGCATTCTACTTGCGTGCGTTTATGAGTTCGCTCGCCTTAGATAACACGCTTGCTAAATCTCCTACGATGCCAAAATCTGCAATTTCAAAGAGTGGCGCTTCGGGATCCTTATTAATGACCACAATGTTCTTGGAGGTCTGCATGCCTGCTTTATGTTGAATGGCACCGGAAATTCCGCAAGCGATATACAAATCAGGGCTAACGGTTTTTCCAGTTTGGCCCACTTGCATCTCATGGCTGCACCAACCTGCATCAACTGCAGCGCGTGATGCGCCAATTGCCGCACCAAGCGAATCTGCAAATTTCTCAACGTTCGACCAATCTCCATCAATTCCACGGCCGCCAGAGACCACGATCTTTGCTTCACTTAATTCGGGACGCGCGCCTTTTACTTTAGGTTTTACATTCTTGATAGTGACTAGCGAATTATCATCGCCCTCTAATTTAATTGGCACAGGCACAATTGCTGCAGGTTCTACTGAATTAGGACGCAAAGTGATAACTGGTATGCCTTTGCTGACCTTTGCCTTTACGGTGTAGCTACCGCCAAAAATAGATTGCGTAGTTACAAAATCGCTATCAACTGCAATGGCATCAGTAATGATTCCTGAATCAAGCGCTACTGCAATTCGACCAGCAAACTCTTTACCATCCATAGTGGCCGCTACAAAAACAGCAGAAAAATTATTACTCTTTGCGTATTCGGCAACTGCTTTAGCTGACTTCGATTCAACAAGCACGGCATCGCCAGCGGCATTTACCAATTCTGCAGTTACTTTTTCATTATCTGCAACCACTAATACTTTGCTCATATCAATTTCCGCTCTGCTAGGAAATTAACTAACTTCTCCGCAGCGTTACCATCATCTTCGATCTTTATTCCAGCTGAGCGGGCTGGTTTGGCGGTGGCATCTAAAACTATTGTTCCAGATGGCGCAGATAATGAAATAGTAGAAATCTCTTTCTTCTTTGCCGCCATAATTCCTTTAAATGCGGGGTAACGAGGTTCGTTAATTTTCTCAACCACCGAAATTACTGCCGGAAAATTAGCTTCCATTTCCACTTGACCAGAATCGGTGATTCGATTAATTGCAATCTTCTTTGCGGCTACATCGACATCAACTTTGTTTGCAAAAGTTAATTGCGCATAACCTAAGCGAGCGCTAATCATCGCTGGGATTACGCTCATTCTTGCATCGGTACTTTCCACGCCACTAATTACAAAGTCATATCCGCCATCAGCAATCACTTTTGCTAAAACTTCTGAAGTGGCCATCGCATCTGCGCCTGCGAGCGCGGAATCGGTAATCACAATTGCATTGGTTGCGCCCATTGATAGCCCCTTGCGAACCGCCTCTTGTGCACGGGTTGGCCCCATCGAAATTAAGGTGATGGTGTTTGCGCCGCCATCATCGATTGTTCCGCCATTTGCTTCGCAGATTCTTAGCGCCTCTTCAATTGCATATTCATCTAAATCATTTAGTACCGCATCAACGCTCTCGCGATCGACTCGGCCATCGATAAATTTCTTCTCAGCCCAAGAATCTGGCACCTGTTTGACGGTCACAGCTATTTTCACGTGTCAGATGTTACTTGCCAGTAGCAATTCTTTACTAGTTTTTTACCGAATTGCAGTTGGTTTCAGGGCAGACTTACCGCCATGCTGCAGGCCGACCCGCGATACCTTGGCGCGATCCCGACTGAGGAGGGCACCAACTTCGCGATTTGGGCGGAGGCCGCCGATGCCGTTGAACTCTGCCTATTTGATGAGGTCAATGGCAAGCAGGTCGAGACCCGGTACTCGCTCTCGCACCGTAACGGTCCAATCTTTCACGGATATCTAAAAGGGGTTCGCCCAGGTCAGCGATATGGCTTTCGAGTTTATGGACCATGGGAACCAGAGCGAGGTTCTCGATTCAATCCAAATAAATTATTAATCGATCCTTATGCACATCAATTAGCCGGCGAACTTCCATATGTGCCAGAAATTTATGGTCACATTGCCGAAGATGGTTATGGTGCCGGTGATTCCAATGTCATGGACGAACGTAACTCCGCAAAATTTGTTCCACATTCAGTTGTTACCGATGTTGCACCACGACATGTAAATCATCCCCATATAAATTGGCAGGACTTAATTATCTACGAAGCTCATGTCAAAGGTTTTACCTGGGCAAATCCAGCAATTTCAGAATCAGAACGTGGTACCTACAAAGCACTTGGCCATCAATCAACCATTGATTACCTAAAAAATATAGGCGTAAATGCAATTGAATTGTTGCCGATTCATGAACATGCCACTGAACCGGCAACATTGTCGCGCGGTCGTCGTAACTACTGGGGTTACAACGCAATTGCATTTTCGACACCACATAGAGCATACGCAGCGACAGATAATCCAATCAAAGAATTGCAAGATGCTGTTGATCGATTACATGAAAATGGAATTGAAGTAATTCTTGATGTTGTTTATAACCATACTGCAGAGGGTGGGCCGGGCGGTCCACACATCACATTTAAAGGAATTGATAATCGAAATTGGTATCGCCATGGTGGTACCAATCATTACATTGATAACACTGGGTGTGGAAACACTTTCTCTGCAGGTAAACCTCACGGAGTCCGATTAATAATTGATTCGCTACGTTGGTGGACGCAAGTTATTGGAGTGGATGGATTTAGATTTGATTTAGCGCCCGCTCTAAATCGCACCGGAAATATGATTGATTCTGCCCTCTTTGCCGCAATCACAGCAGATCCTGTTTTACGTCAGCTGAAATTAATTGCTGAACCTTGGGATATTTCGCGATATTCGCTCGGCGAATTTCAATATCCATGGCGCGAATGGAATGACTATTACCGCGACGCAGTCCGTGAGTTCTGGTTAGGGGATATTGCTCGCGGTTACGGTGAAGGTGTTAGTGCGCTGGCCTCTTCTATCTCTGGCTCTAGCAATATCTTTTACTTCCGCGGTCCCACATCTTCAATAAATTTCATTACTGCGCATGATGGTTTCACAATGAATGATCTAGTTAATTATCATCAGAAAAATAATTTAGCTAATGGTGAAGACAATCGAGATGGAGCTAATACCAATCGCTCGTGGAATGTAGGAATTGAAGGTCCTACCCAAGATCCAAAGATCAATCAAATACGGCAATCGCTCCAGAAATCTATGCTGGCAACGCTTTTACTCTCATCTGGCGTTCCAATGGTCACTATGGGAGATGAAGTTGGTCGCACCCAGCATGGTTCAAATAATGCTTTTACGCTTCCAATAGATTTGAATCAAAATAATTGGAACCAAGAGAGCGCTTGGTTTGGCGGCTGGACCCTTGATTGGAATCCCACTGATGATAAAAAAGATTTGCAAGATGCCTTTACCGAATTAATTAGAATTAGAAAAACATATCTTTCAGATATCACTTCAGAATTTTTTACTGGACGAGTTGATTTTGGAACTGAGCGAAAAGATATTGCTTGGTTTAGTTTGTCTGGCAATGAAATGAATGACGAACACTGGTCTGATGGCGATAAGCGCTCGTTAACTGTTTTCTTTGAGGCCGGCCCTAAAGTTGGGTTGGTGCTTCTTATGAATTCTTTTGGTGAGGAGACTACTTTTACATTGCCGGGTGTAGCTTGGGGTGAAGGCATGCGTTGCATATTCGATTCATTCGAAACTACCGCCACATACAACCCCGCACTTGCAGCCCCTGGAGATAAAGTGCAAGTCTCCCCACATTCTCTACAAGTTTGGCTGGTAAATCGTTAATTACTTCTAAGTATTTGGTAACCGCTTTAAACTAAACACATGCTCGCACTGCTCTTTCCTGGTCAAGGATCGCAGACGCCAGGAATGCTTACGCCTTGGCTAAATGATGAGAGCCAGAAACTTATAGATACCTGGTCATTACATATTGATTTAGATCTAGCGCGATTAGGAACAACCGCTTCGGCAGAAGAGATTAAAGATACGGCTAATGCGCAACCACTAATTGTGGCTGCCGGGCTAATAGGCGCGCATGAACTTAAACTTTCAAAGTTCGCAGTTGTCGCAGGACATTCAGTTGGTGAGATCACTGCTGCTGGAATTTCCGGAGTTCTATCTCCAGCAAATGCGCTGGAATTAGTTCGTCAGCGCGGAATTGCAATGGCTAAAGCGGCAAGTCAGGTAGAAACAGGAATGGCTGCAGTACTCGGCGGCGAACGAAGCGAAGTTTTAGAATCCATTTCAAAATTTGAATTAGTTCCTGCAAATGACAATGGCGCTGGGCAGATTGTGGCCGCCGGTTCATTAGAGCAGCTCGATAAATTAATCGAGAATCCACCTGCTGGTGCGCGAGTGCGTTCACTTGCCGTTGCCGGAGCATTCCATACTCATTTCATGAAATCTGCGGTCTCACATGTTTCACAGTTGGTAAGTAAGCTTCAGATCACTGAACCTAGATCACAATTGCTATCTAATAAAGATGGTTCCGTAGTGACAAGTGGTGTGGATGCAATCAATCGCATCGTAAAGCAAATTGCAAACCCAGTCAGATGGGATCTCTGCATGGAATCTTTAGTGCAACTTGGAATTACGGGCGCAATTGAATTTCCGCCTGCTGGAACTTTGGTTGGCCTATTAAAACGTGCCACTCCAACCATAGAAACATTCGCTCTGAAGACACCAGCTGATTTAGCAGCCGCTAAAGAATTTGCAATTAAACATGGTGGCGCATGATTAAATCAAACGTTGGCAGTAATTCCGCAATTCTTTCAGTTGGAATCTATCGAGCTACCAATTTAATTCCTAACTCTGCAATTGTTGAAAAAATCGATTCCACTGATGAATGGATTCAGCAGCGCACTGGTATTGAAACTAGACGTTTTGCAGATAAAGAAATTTCAGTTGTTGACATGGGTACGGCCGCAGCCCAGCAAGCGCTAGATAGAGCCAAAGTAAGCGCTGAAGCGGTAGATGTAATCATCATGGCCACAATCTCCTATCCGCACCAGACTCCAAGTGGCGCTTCGGGAATTGCGGCAAACATTGGCGCTAATAAAGCTGCGGCCTTTGATTTATCAGCAGCTTGTGCCGGTTTTGCATATGGGGTTGGACTAGCAAAAGATTTGATTAAAGGTGGCACCGCCAAATATGTATTGGTAATTGGTTCTGAGAAATTAAGTGACTTCACTAATCCGAATGACCGTGCAACTGCATTTATCTTTGCCGATGGAGCTGGTGCGGTATTAATTGGACCAAGTGATGAAGTTGGGATTGGACCTACTGCATGGGGTTCGGATTCAGATCAGCGCGATGCAATCACCATGTCATCTTGGTTAGATTACAAAGATAGTTCTGCACCAGCCAACACCATTGCTTGGCCAGATATTGTTCAAGAAGGTCAGAAAGTTTTTCGTTGGGCAGTATTTTCAGTTAGTAAAGTTGGGAGCGAAGCAATTAAATTAGCCGGACTTGCTCCAAGTGACTTGAAAGCTTTCATTCCGCATCAAGCAAATTTGAGAATTATCGAATCTATGGCAAAGGATATGAAGCTAGAACCTGATATTTTGACTGCCGATGATATTCGCACCAATGGAAATACTTCTGCGGCTTCAATTCCATTGGCAATGGATGCGCTCTTAAATGAACATCCAGAACTACATGGTCAGCTGGCGCTAATTATTGGATATGGCGCAGGTCTCGCTTATGCGGCCCAAGTCATTAAATTGCCCTGATTAAAGTCCTATTACTCGAAAGTAAGCCCTCCTACCCTGCACAATATCTACCTGGCACCAAGCAATGAAGCGATGCGTTAACTGAACTAAACGAAAAGAGAAATATCAATGGCACTAAACGAAGCAGATGTACTTGCTGGTCTAAAAGAGATCGTTGAAGAGGTTGCTGGCGTACCAGCTGCATCTATCGAAATGGGCAAGAGCTTCACTGAAGACCTAGATGTTGATTCATTATCAATGGTTGAAGTTGTGGTTGCAGCTGAAGAACGATTTGGCGTAAAGATTCCTGATGATCAGGTAGCAGAACTTGCAACTGTTGGCGATGCAGTTAATTTCATCGTTAAGGCTTCAAACTAACAAATGTCACGACGCGTAGTTGTAACTGGTTTAGGTGCCACTACTCCGCTAGGCGGAGATGTTGCAACCACTTGGGCAAATGCTGTTGCTGGTAAATCTGGCGCGCATTTAATGAAGCACCAGTGGGCAAGCACCTTGCCAGTTCACTTCGCAGCCGAAGTAACGGTCGAACCATCCGAAGTTATGAAACCAGTTGAACTTCGACGTTTGGATAGATCCGAACAATTTGCGCTAATTGCAGCACGGGAAGCATTTGCGGATGCCGGAAATCCGGAATTGGATTTGGAACGACTTGGTGTAGTTATCGCTTCCGGTATAGGTGGCGTGACTTCGCTTTTAGAGCAGTACCGAATTTTGATGGAAAAGGGAGCGCGACTTATTTCGCCGCATACCGTTCCAATGATTATGCCAAATGGACCCGCGGCAAATGTGGGATTGGAATTTAAAGCAAAAGCCGGTGTTCATACACCAGTTTCTGCATGTGCATCAGGCGCTGAGGCAATTGGATATGCCTTCGACATGATTCGAAATAACCGTGCAGATGTGGTGATTGCAGGTGGCGTTGAAGCTTCAGTTGATGCGCTACCAATGGCGGGATTTGCAGCGATGAAAGCGCTCTCCACTCGTAACGAGGCACCAGAAAAAGCATCTCGACCTTACGATGTAGATCGCGATGGATTTGTACTTGGTGAAGGTGGCGGCGTACTTATTCTTGAAGAGTATGAACATGCAAAAGCGCGTGGTGCCAAATTTTACTGCGAAATTGCTGGCCAAGGTTTAACTTCCGATGGCTATCACATTGCAGCTCCTGATCCTGAAGGTCGCGGAGTAATCCGTGCCATGCAATTAGCGTTAACAGATGCAGGGCTTTCCACTAAAGATATTTTTCATTTAAATGCACACGCCACTTCTACCCCTGCTGGAGATGTCGCTGAAGCCAATGCACTTCGTGGCGCACTCGGTGCAGATGCAGATCATGTTGCAGTCTCAGCCACCAAATCAATGACTGGCCACTTACTTGGTGGTGCCGGCGCGGTTGAATCTGTATTTATTGTTAAGGCTCTGCAAGAGAGACTTGCTCCTCCGACTATTAATATTGAAAATCTTGATCCTGCAGTTACGGTCGATGTAGTTCGCGACAAAGCACGTGAATTACCAAAGGGTGATATCGCAGCGCTTAATGATTCATTTGGTTTTGGCGGACACGACGTAGTCTTGGTGTTTAAAAGCATCTAAATGATCGATCCAAAAGATCCAGAGCTTCGTATCGCGAAGCTGCTTGACCCAGGAACAAATCTCTTAATTACAGAACGTAATCAAAGTGGCATGATTGCAGCTCGCGGAAAAATTAATGGAAATGAAGTCGTGGTTTTCGCTTCTGACCCAACTGTCCAAGGTGGCGCGCTAGGTCCAGAAGGTGCCAAAGTAATTGTTGAAGCCTACAAAGTTGCGATGGCAGAACAGCTGCCAGTAATTGGAATTTGGCACTCAGGTGGTGCACGTCTTCGTGATGGCGTGCTCTCACTTCATGCATTCGGCGAAGTCTTCCAAAGTTTCATCACTGCATCCGGAAAAATTCCGCAACTTTCATTGATCCTTGGGCCAACTGCAGGTGGCGGTGCTTATGGTCCGGCGCTTACCGATGTGGTGGTGTTGGCACCTGAAGGTCGCATCTTTGTTACTGGCCCAGAGGTAGTTAAAAGTGTGACTGGCGAAAATGTAGATATGGCAAAACTGGGTGGACCAGAAGCTCATAAAAAGAACTCTGGTTTGGCTCACATCATTGCATCTAGTGAAGATAAGGCATTTGATGATGTCCGAAAACTTGCTTCGCTATTTGCTAATCAAGGCCACTTAAATGTGAAACTTGAAGATATAGATCTCTCGCAATTCGTTCCTGATTCTCGTAAACGAGCATACGAAGTGCATCCACTAATTGAAGAACTACTTGACCACGATGAATCTATGGAGCTACACGCCGATTGGGCACCAAATATGTTAACTGCAATTGGTCGATTAGGTGGTCGCACAGTTGGAGTTATTGCAAACAACCCTAAACATCTTGGCGGTGTGCTTGATGCGGCAGCTGGCGAAAAAGCTGCACGTTTTGTCCGCATGTGTGATGCATTTGGAATTCCTCTGATTGTAATTGCAGATGTCTCCGGATTTTTGCCAGGAGCAGGACAAGAGTGGGAAGGCGCGGTAAGACGCGGCGCAAAATTGCTCCATGCCTTTGGCGAAGCCGTGGTGCCTCGGGTAACTTTAATTACACGCCATGCCTATGGTGGCGCCTATGTTGCAATGAATTCTCGCGCACTTGGTGCGACTAAAGTTTTTGCTTGGCCTAATGCTGATGTTGCAGTTATGGGAAGCGTGGCGGCAGTACGAGTGCTTCACCGCAGACTTTTAGCAGATGTATCCGCAGATCAACGTGAAAATATGGAATTGGAATTAGCTGCGCAACATGAACAAGAATCTGGTGGCGTAAAGCGCGCTATAGAAATTGGCGTTGTTGATTCGGTGATTGAGCCAAATGTAACCAGATCAGAGATCGCTCGTGCAATCGCCGCGGCACCTTATCTCCGCGGCGCACATAGCAATATTCCGCTTTAATAAACTAATTCGTTTTAAAAGTAACGGTTACTGTCGCCGTAACTGTCTTGTCGATACTTGATGTGTCGTACATTCCAAAATCAGAGGTCATTGTGGAATCAGGTGTTGTAACCTGAATTGGCCCAGCTTTTACAGAAGTAATGGCACCAACGCTTCCGCCGACCGCCTTAGTCATAGCTTCTGCACGTGCTTTCGCATCTTGAGTAGCCTTATTTAGCAAATCAGGACGGATCTTATTTAAAGTTGAAACATAATACTGTGGACCGTAGTTGCTGACATTTACACCCTTCTGCAAAATCGCACCGATATTTTGACTTAGTTTGGAAACCAGTTGCACATCTTTGGTGCGAACAGTAATTTCACGATTTGCACGGTAATTCAGGATTCGACCCGTTGGATTTCCATTTATGTATTCTTCAGTTGGATAAGAATTAATTGGCCCGAGTGTCAATTGATCTGAAGAAATTCCGCCATCTGTTAAATATTTTTGCAACGCATTGATACCTGAATCAATTCCGGTAACTGCACTTCCAGGTGTCTTGCCATTATTTTGAACCGAGAGTGTCCAAACCACATTATCTGCTTTGGCGGCAACTTTGGCAGATCCAGTTACGATGATTCCGTCGCTTGATCGTGTTGCAAATCCACTACCTACTTTTGTTAAACCTCCACCTAGTGCAAGAGAAACTATTACTGAGGCAATCAGAATTGTGGCACCTTTACGTTTTTCAATCATTTCGTCCATTTTTATTCTTTCTAACTAGATCGCACGTAGGTGCGTTATCTCCTGCAAATCTACTCCACGGAAGCGCTCTAATTCCACATCCCACTCTGTTCCAAGCGCCACATTAAGTAATTCTCTCATCTGATCATCACTCTTGGTCATTGCGAATCTAACTTGATTCTCAATTAATTGAATATTTCCAATCTCATCTATCTCAGCACGGTGCAAACCTAAATCTGGTGTATGTCTAAAAAACTGTGAGTCAGATGTGATTTCAAATCTTAAGTAATGCCAACTCTTTAGCGCGCTGGCAAGCGTTGCGGATAAATCTTTGGAGTTACGCCATTCGATTTGAGAGCGCTGGGTTCCTGCTACTAATGGCTGATTACGCCATTCAATTTGCACTCGGCCAAGTATCGATTCAATTGACCATTCGACATGGCGAATTAACGCCATTGGGCATGAGTGGATCGTCAAAGTTCCACGAATAGATTGACTCACTAAACAACTCCTAGCAAGGCGCTTAACTGCACCTTCCCCAGTCCAGTAAGCCAATTCGCTCGAAGTCGATGGCTAATTTTCGCCTCATTGAGCGCTATTTGTCCACTTCCCTAGGCGCTCTAATTGGTCAATAAGCATGTGACAGGTAGGCTTGCGCGCAGTCGGACACTCAAAGGTAAGTTTTAAAAATTTAGCTAGATAGGAAGACCAACGAAGCCAAATCCAAGCTTCGTTAAGTTTAAAGAAATAGGAAAAATATTTAATGGCAACAGGCACAGTTAAGTGGTTCAACTCTGAAAAGGGCTTCGGCTTTATTGCAGTAGATGGCGGTGGACAGGATGTATTCGTTCACTACTCAGCTATCCAGGGCAATGGTTACAAGTCTCTTAATGAGGGTCAGTCAGTATCGTTCGAGGTAGTCCAGGGTCCTAAGGGTCCTCAGGCTGATCAAGTAACAGCTAACTAAGTAACACTTTAATAAAGAACCCCGGTGATAATTCACCGGGGTTCTTTATTTTTAAACTAATTCCTTCTCTAACTTTGAAATCTTTAGCCAATTGGTAAAGCCCCAGATTACAAATGGTAGGTAGAGCGCGTAGAGGATTCCAGTTGGATAGTAACCGTTGCTTAGCGCAAATGGCACACCAACTAGATCTACTGCGATCCAAACCAACCAGAATTCAACGTAACCACGACTCATGCCAAATGTGGCAAGTGCAGTTCCGGTGAAAATCCAAGTATCAACAAAGAGCCATTGTCCGCTCTCTCCTAAGCTCTTGAAGATTTGCATGGAGATAAGAAAGAAAAGAATTATTGCAGGGATTAACCACATCTTCTCTTTAGTAGTTGTCCAACGTGGTACCACTGCAGGTACATCTTTTCCTAAACGCTTATGGTGAGACCAACGTACCCAACCATAAATACTTACAATAATTAAAAGTAAGTTACGGCTTGCTTGACCATAGAAATTTGCATGTTGTGAATCATCGCCAAATGAAAAGACCGCGCCAAGAAATACTGTAAATAGCAAGGCGTCGGCAAATATTCCAACTGGCCAAGCAGCAACCAAACGACGCGCTCCCAGCACTGCACTGGTCAAACCCAGTACACCGCCGATGATTTCGCGAACCGCAATTGATTTGCTGCCGAAGTTGATGGTGGCTTCAAAGAGCCATTGAAGAATTGACATTCTCTTTTTCCTTCCTCGGTAACTGTAATTTGCGGTTCCAAGGGCAAGGAAAATGCGCAGAGCGCATCACCAATAGTTCTTTTATCCAGACTTTACTGTCGGCCTCAGAATTTCACTGCAAGTCAACCGATACCAATTCAGTTACGAGGTGGCACCGGGTCGCGGGCTTTAACCGCCGGTTCGGAATTTCACCGACCCCCAGAACTAGCGCGGAGTCTACTTACTTTTTTGGAATTGGTGGAATTTCGCCGCTCTTATCCAGCAGGGCTTTAACTTCTGCTGCTGGTGATCTATCTAATCCCACTTTCCATTTATCTAAATACCTCCATGGGAAAACCACCCCGCGGCGCACCCACCAAATATCGCGCGCAGTTGTGGGCCAGCTAATTCCAAAATGTACATGCGGCGCAGTCCCGCGAGCATCACCGGTATCTCCTACATAACCTAAGAGCGTTCCAACTTCAACTCGCGTTCCGACTTCAATTCCCTCGGCAATTTTCTTTAAGTGTGATCCGTAATAACGCACACCATCATCGCCAATGATGGATACATATATTCCACCTTTTGTTAGCGGAGTTGGTTTTTTATAATTGTAGGTATCAACTCTTCTTATTTCATCAACTATGCCACTTGTCACTGCAATAAATTTGCAACCTTTTTTTGCCAAAATATCGGTCGCTGGATAATCATGGTGGTATCTGGAATATTTATAAGTGCAACCAGAAACTGGAAATGCGTAATTCGGAGCAGCAATCGCAGGTTGGGTGCTTACAAGAATGAGGCTCAGAGCTAAAATCACTCGCTTCTGCATGCTAAGAACCATAACATTAACCAGGGCTTATCCAGAGCCATCAAGAAAAGGAACCTAAATGTCTGAACACCGCTCTCCGCTCTTCGAACTTGCAGATACTTACGTTGAACAAACTGCACGTATGTCTCCAATGGGTGCAACTGCTTTAGGTTTAAAAGGTTTTGATGATCAACTTGATGATTTCACAATAGAAGAAGCAGACAAGGTTGCGGTATACCAACGTGAAGTTATAAAGAAAGCGAAAGCGCTAACTCCAACAGATGAGATAGATCGAATTTCGCAAGCGGTTCTAGTAGAACGTACTGAAGCACGTCTACGAATTCATGATTCAAAAGAGGGCTTTATTACTTACTCCCCTATCGTAAATCCAGCTTCAGAGATTCGGCAGATTTTTACCATCATGCCTACCGAAGGCGACAAGGCCATTGCAAACATTGCAGCTCGCTTAAATCTAGTTGGTAAAGCATTGGATGGTTGGAAGAGCACCATTCAAGAGATGGATTCGCTAGGTTACAAGACAGCTCGCAGACAGGTATTTGTGGTTGCGGATCAATTAAAAACTTATGCATCAGGCGGCTGGGAGAAAATGGCTCAGAAGCTAGATCCATTTAATAAATACCCGGAACTTCACACTGCGGCCAAGAACGCTGCCAATGCTTCAGGGCAAATGAGTCAATGGCTTCGAGATGTTCATACACCACGTTCTAATGAACATGATGCGGTTGGTGAAGAGCGCTACAAACCATGGGCAGCATTCTTCACTGGTGCTGATTTAGATTTGAAGAAAACTTATCAATGGGGCTTAGAAGATTTAGCGCGAATTAATGATCGCATGCATAAAGCGGCAGCCAAACTTGGGCTTGCAGGAAAATCGCTCAAAGATGTGGCGGACATTTGTGAGAATGCGGAGTTACATCGCATTGATGGCGAGGA
>JBJTCN010000002.1:0-2037 GCA_046091905.1 Candidatus Nanopelagicaceae bacterium | reverse complement strand
CTTCTTGACTGATACATGCCACCAGATCCACAAGAAGATCAGGGCAGCACCGGTAAGAATTGGTGCATAGTTAACGGCAGTCCAGGTGAAATCTTTATTTCCTGGTGTACCTGCAGGAGCAAACGGAAGAATGAAGTAGATAGAAATTACCGCAATTTCAGCGGTAGCAACTAAATTCATCCACTTATATTTGCTGCCATTGTTCCATTCGCCAACTTTGAAATTATCTCCAGCTCTCCAACGTAAGAAAATTGGAATCATAAATGCCAGATACAGTCCAATAACGCAAATTGAAACTACTGCATAAAACGCGGTAGGTGCGCCTGATGGGCTCTTCCAAAGTGCTGGCAATGTGATTAGCACGCCAAAAAATGAAGAGATTAATACCGCATTCTTTGGAGTCTTATTCTTATCAACTTTTCTCCAGCGCTTTGAGCCAGGAACCGCGCCATCTCTTGAGAAAGCAAACATCATGCGGCTGCAAGAAGTTAAACACGCAGTTACGCAGAAAAGCTGTCCAGAAGTAGTGATAATCATGAGTAGTTTGAACCAAATTCCATCTCCAAGTGCTGTCCAGAGCACGGCGATGATTGAACCTCCACCGTATGGATTCACCTTTGGATCAAATGAATTGATCACATCTGTTTTTGTCGCTACATATAAGAATGAAAGTAGTAGGACATAACCACCGATTGCGGAATACCAAATCGATTGCCAAATGCCGCGAGCAGCTGACATATGTGCCTGATGTGTTTCCTCAGAAAGGTGAGCAGAGGCATCAAACCCAGTAATTGTGTATTGGGTTAGTAAGAAACCAAGCGGTAACACGTAAATCCAATATGCATTGTCACTGAAACCAGAATTATTAATTCTTTCAGTAAACATCCACTTAAATGACTGGTGCTGATCAGGCACAAATAGCAGAATCGCAACCACGATTGCCGCGCCAAATACGTGCCACCAAACTGAGACATTATTAATTACTGCAAGTAGGTGACTGCTGAAAATATTGATTACAGTAATCAAAACCATGATGATAATGAATAGTGCAAATTGCTGTTTGATGTAATCGCCACCCATGAAACTTGTTGCATAATCAGGCGATAACGCGCCAAGCACAATATTTAGAAATGTTGCAGCTCCGTATCCAACTGACGCAGTCACCGCAACTAATCCGATTAAATTCAACCAACCGGTGTAGTAACCCGCTTTTGCGCCACCTAGTTTTGAAGCCCACCAGTAAATACCACCTGAGGTTGGAAAAGCTGATGCAAGTTCAGACATGCAAAAGCCGATGATTAAAATAAATGCAGAAATCAAAGGCCAACCTAAAGAGATTGCTACTGGTCCACCGTTATTCCAGGCTTGTGCAAATGTTGTGAAACATCCTGCCAGAATCGAAATGATTGAAAAAGAAATTGCGAAGTTGGAGAAAGCACTCCATGAACGACTCAATTCTTGTTTATAGCCGAGTTGCGCTAAGCGGTGCTCGTCATCTTGATTATTACTGCTCATATCCCCTCCTTGGGATTCCTGGGCCAGTTACCCAGAATTGCCCCCTATTGTGAGGGTAGACACTTTAAAAATAAAGAACCTAAAGGTTAAATTTCTTTAAATAATTTTAAACGGCCGAAACTCAAGCGCGGTATTCCAAATTATTGAATTTAGGGCTAAATTCAATTCATGAGCACAGGCTATTTAAGCGTTGAACAATTAATGAAAGATGTTGCTGAAGGCAAAATCGATACTGTCGTGGTTGTAATGACAGATATGCAAGGTCGATTAGTCGGAAAGCGCATCGCGGGACAATTCTTTCTAGATGAGATCGTCAAACATGGCACCGAAGGTTGTAATTATCTTTTAGCGGTCGACGTGGATATGAACACCGTTGGTGGATATGACATGTCATCTTGGGATCGTGGATATTCAGATTTCGCGATGATTCCTGATCTTTCAACGCTTCGCTATATTCCTTGGCAAGAAGGTGCTGCGATGGTCACCGCTGATGTGCAGTGGTTGGATCACACGGATGTAGTG
>JBJTCN010000001.1:0-37583 GCA_046091905.1 Candidatus Nanopelagicaceae bacterium | reverse complement strand
GGACGGCAGTGACCTGAGGGGTTAGCAGTTTTAAAAATGTAAAACCAGAAAGGGGGAAGAACATGCACGTATCTGTAGCACTTGATCGCTGCATTGAATTACTAACTCCAGCAATTGAAAATTCTTCTTCTCCAATTTTTGTAGATGCAACCCTTGGACTTGGTGGACATTCATTTGAAATGTTAAATCGCTTTCCAAATTTAACTTTGATTGGAATTGACCGAGATAAATCTGCAATCGAAAAAGCAAGTGCCAGACTTTCACAATTTGGTAATCGAGTACACATTGCACATTCAGTTTTTAATCACTTTGAAGAAGTTGTTAAATCATTTGGGTTTAATCAAATTGATGCGGCGCTATTTGACTTTGGTGTTTCTTCTATGCAATTAGATCAAGCAGAACGCGGTTTTTCATACTCCCAAGATGCGCCGCTTGATATGAGAATGGACCAGAGCCAAGGAATTACCGCAGCTGAAATTGTGAACAGTTGGTCACATGGTGAAATTGCCCGAATTTTAAAAATATACGGAGAAGAGAAATTTGCATCAAGAATTGCTGATTTCATTATTCGTGAGCGTGAAATTGCACCAATTCAATCAACTGCAAAACTTGCTGAATTAATCAAGAGCGCAATTCCAGCAGCGGCCAGACGTACCGGCGGTAACCCAGCTAAACGAACTTTCCAAGCGCTACGCATTGCGGTAAATAATGAATTAGAGGTTATAGAACAAGCGCTGCCACAGGCGCTGGAATTACTTAAAGTAGGCGGCCGCTTAGTAGTGCTCTCTTTCCAATCGCTCGAGGATCGAATCGCTAAAGAGGCTTTCAGCCAAGTAACGCAATCAACTTCACCTCGCGAACTCCCAATCGAACTTCCAGGTCATGAAGCAAAATTCAAGTTAATTGCAAAAGGTGAAGCCGCAAGTGATTTGGAAATCTCTGAAAATTCAAGAGCGCAATCAGTTCGAATCCGTGGCGTGGAGAGGGTGGCAGCTTAAATGGCGCTTCCTATAATCTCTCCAGCTCTTACTAAAACTAGAGCTGCTATTGCACAGAGTTCACAACGTGCAATACTCAAGATTGTTCCGGAACTTGAGACTGGTTCCAGAATTTCCAGACGTTCACTTACCATGTTAAGTACCGTTCTAGGTTTAATTATGATTTTGTTGATGTTCGCCATAACTTCTATGTCGACTCAAGATGCATTTACTCTGGCCAAATTGCAACGCGAAGCGCAATTAATTAGCGATGAGCGCGAAGCAATCAATAGTCAGATTGCTCATAAGAGCTCCCCAATGGCGTTAGCTTCAGAAGCGCGCAAACTAGGTATGAGTCCTAATTCTCAACCTCGCTTTATTGATATCGACTCACAAGTAAATGGCTAGGTAAGATGCCCAGAAATCAATTTCAACAGCGCATCACGCGTTTAATTGTAATTTTTCTTGCTTGCCTACTAGGGCTATTGATTCGTTTGTTTGACGTCCAAGCGGTAAATGCCGGGGACTATAAATCTCGCGCTGAAAATGAACTTTATCGAGTTAGTACTTTGCTTGCACCACGCGGTGAAATAACAGATATCAACGGGGTGCCATTTGCGCGCAGCGTCAGTCGCATAAATATTGTGGTTGATCAAAAGATGATTACCAATCCACAAATTACCGCTGAGATTGCAGCACCGATCTTAAAGATGACGCCAAATGAGATTCTTTCCAAGATAGTGGGTGAGAAGCGTTGGTACTTAGTGGCGCGTAATGCCACCCCGGCCCAATGGAGCGCACTAAAAGATGCCTTTGCCAATTACAACGATCGCTTAGCAAGAATCGATTTCAATAAACGTATTGTGGGATTCTTTCCAGAACGTAATTACACCCGCGAATATCCAGCGGGTTCGATTGTGGCCTCATTGGTCGGTTTTACTAATCAAGCAGGTGATGGCGCAGCCGGAATTGAATCTGCGCTAAATTCAAGTCTAAAGGGCCAAGATGGCAAGTATGTTTATGCAAATGGTATCTGGGCCGAGATTCCAGGCACCCAGCAACAGATTGTGCAAGCTAAAGCCGGCAATTCAATTAGATTAACAATTGATAGAGATATTCAATTTATTGCTGAAAATGCAATTGCCAAAGCGGTACGAGCAACTAACGCTAAGAGCGGCACCGTTATTGTTATGGATCCAAAGACTGGGCAGATCTTGGCCCACGCCACTGCGCCAACTTTTGATCCTAATAAGCCCGTTAAATTAACTGATGTCCATAATGCATCCGTAGAAGAGGTTTATGAACCAGGGTCTACCGGAAAGGTAATGACTCTCGCCGCCGCGCTAGAAGAGAAGTTGGTAACGCCAACTACAGTATTTACAGTGCCTTACAAACTGCACACCAAATACAAAGTATTTCAAGATCATGAAAGTCACCCTATTCAACATTTAACTACGGCTGGCATCTTGGCAATATCAAGTAATACCGGAACTATTCAAATTGGAGCCAAGTTAAGTGATCAAAAACTTTACGATTATTTGCGATCATTTGGTGTAGGAAGTTCAACTAACTCTGGATTGCCGGGAGAGTCTGCTGGTCTAATAAATGCGCCAAAGGATTGGAGCGGTACTACCAAGCCAGCAATGTCATTTGGACAGGCATATTCAGTAACTGCGATGCAAGCAACCTCAATTTTTGCCACAATTGCAAATGATGGAGTGCGCGTTGAACCTACGGTGATAGCAGGTACTTCAGATGCGCAAGGTCACTACACACCTGCAAAACCTAGAAAGAGCACCAGAGTTATCAGCGCAGAAACTGCTTCAAAAATGCGTTTGATGATGGAGAGCGTGGTTAGCGCAAACGGAACTGCGCCAGGCGCCGCAATTCCGGGTTATCGAGTTGCCGGCAAGACCGGTACTGCTCAACGTGTTGTCAATGGCCGTTATAGCGGATATACCGCGTCGTTTATTGGTTTTGCACCGGCAGATAAGCCACGCTATGTAATCAGCATAACTATTCAAGCGCCACAAGGTATGCACTGGGGCGGTGTTTTAGGTGGCCCAGTATTTAAAGAGGTTATGAGTTACGTTTTGGAAGCAAAACATATTCCGCCTACCAATACTAAAGTTACTCCGATTCCATTAAATGCAGCGCAAGTTGCTGCTGCAGAAGCGACGAGAGTTAAAAAAGAAAAACAAGCATGATTAGGCCAATTAATTCGCCATCAATTAGCTTTGCAGATATTGCAAAGTTGGTAGGTGCTGAATTTGACCAAGATCTTGAGATCACAGGAATTGCGCAAAATGCAGCGGAGGTTGAAGCTGGCGATCTATTTATTGCGTTACCAGGGTCAAATCATCATGGGATTGAATTCTTAAACGAAGCAATCTCAAATGGTGCAGTTGCAGTTATCACGGATCAAAGAGGCGCTAACCAAAAATTACCTACCTTGCTATTAGCAGATCCACGCAAACACTTGGGCGAGATTGCGGCACATATTTACGATGACCCAAGTGCAAATATGTTTACTGTGGGTATCACTGGCACCAACGGAAAGACCACTGTAACTACCTTGTTGCATCAAATATGGCAGCAGGCTGGCTGGGATAGCGGATTAATTGGTACCGTGAATACTCAAATCAATAAAGAGATTCTGCCTTCCACGCATACCACTCCTGAAGCAGCGCCATTGCAATCTTTATTTGCCACCATGAAAGAGCAACATTGTCGCGCGGTGGCAATGGAAGTATCAAGCCACGCCTTAGTTCAATATCGAGTAGCTGGCGCTCATTTTAAAGTGGCAGGATTTACCAACTTAACCCAAGATCATCTCGATTTCCATGGAGATATGGAGTCATATTTCAAAGCTAAAGCCAAACTCTTTGAATATGGCCGAAGTGATCTAGCAGTAATAAACGTTGATGACGCTTATGGTCAGCGGTTGGCAAAATCGATTGAGATTCCAGTAATTAGAATTTCCCGAAATCAAAAAATGGATTGGTATTACGAAGAGATTACCTCTTTCGGTGGCAGCACCCAAATTAAGATTCGAGGAACAGATGGTGTGTTAATCGAAGGTGTCACTAAATTAATTGGTTCCTTCAATTTAGATAATCTATTAATGGCAGTTGCACTTGCAGTAATCAGTGGAGTAGATCCAATCGAAATTTCAGCCAATTTATCTTCTTACTTCGGCGCCCCAGGAAGACTTGAGCAAGTAAATGTAGGACAAGATTTCTTAGCTTTCGTCGATTATGCACATACACCTGATGCAGTTACTAATGTACTTAACGCCGCACGCGCAATGACCAACGGCAAAGTAATTGCAGTCCTGGGCTGCGGTGGAGATAGAGATAAGAGCAAACGACCACTTATGGGTGGCGCGCTAACTGCAGCAGATTTTCCAATCTTCACCAGCGATAATCCACGAAGCGAAAATCCGGAAGTTATTTTGAAAGAGATGGTCTCCGGATTAACCCATGTTGGTGAAGTTATTGGGGATCGCCGTAGCGCAATTGCTAGGGCAGTGGCTATGGCAAAACCTGGTGATGTAGTAGCAATTCTCGGAAAAGGTCATGAAGTTGGCCAAGAGATTGCTGGCGTAAAACATCCTTTTGATGATCGCAAAGTTCTAGCGGAAGAGATTGCGAGTATTAAATGATTAGATTAAAAGCCGCGCAAATTGCAGAGATTGTGGGTGGGACTTTAAACGTGGAGGCAAATCAAGAGGTCTGGGTAGCGCCAGTTTTTGACTCTCGCAAAGCAACTCCAGGTTCCTTCTTCTTGGCATTAGTTGGCGAACAAGCTGATGGACATAATTACATTAAAGATGCGCTGGATAATGGTGCAGTCTTCGCACTAGTTTCAAAGCCGGTTAATTTTCCAAATATCAAAGTTGACGATGTGCTGGTGGCGTTAGGAAAGTTAGCTGCTTATGTTCGATTACAACTGCCAAACTTAAAAGTCATAGGCATTACTGGTTCTCAAGGCAAGACCACTACCAAAGATTTACTTCATCATATTTTGCAGAGTATTGGTCCCACCATTGCGCCTGAGAATTCCTTCAATAATGAATTAGGTGCGCCTTTAAATCTATTGCGCTGCGATGAGCAGACTAAATACTGCATCGCAGAGTTAGGTGCTAGACATTTGGGAGATATTGGCAATCTCTCTTCAATTGTGAAACCAGATGTGGGCATTGTATTAAAGGTAGGCAGTGCGCACTTGTCAGAGTTTGGATCCAGAGAGAACATTGCAAAAGCAAAGGGAGAGTTAATTAAAACTTTGCCATCGGATGGCGTGGCCATTTTGGGGCTTTATGATGAATTTACGCCAAGAATGGCTGATGGATTTGCCGGACGCGTAATTACTTTTGGCGAAAGTGCAGCAGCCGATGTCCGGGCTGCAGATGTAGAGATCCGCGAAGGTTCACCGCACTTTGACTTAGTGGATGGCGAAGGTCGAGTCTCGGTTGGTATGCGTTTAATCGGAGCGCAACAGATTCCAAATGCGCTAGCTGCAGCGGCAGCTGCAATTGCTTTAGGTATTTCCAATGATCACATTGCAACTGCGCTCTCAACGGCAGAAAATCGCAGCAAATGGCGGATGCAATTACATGAACTTCCTGGCCTATTAATTATTAATGATGCCTATAACGCCGCACCAGAGTCGATGGAAGCGGCGCTCTTTTCATTGAGATTATTTGCACAAGAGCGTGGCGGCGCAGCCTGGGCATTTTTAGGAAAAATGCATGAACTCGGCGAGTCCTCCAACCAAGCTCACGAGAAAATTGGCACCCTTGCCCGAGATTTAGGTGTAGATCATTTAGTTGCAATCAATGCAAAAGAGTATGGCGCCGCACTTAATTATGAAAAGTGGGAAGATGCTTTGGAGCTTAGAAATGAGTTTGCGCCAGGCGATGTAGTTCTAGTGAAGGCTTCACGTGTTGAAGGTTTAGAGAGATTAGCCCAAGCGCTGATAGAAAGTTGGGATGTTAAATGAAAGAGATCCTACTTGCAGGTGTCTTCGCGCTTTTCTTTAGTTTCTTTGGCACTCCAATATTGATTAAAATATTGGCGCGTAATAGTTACGGTCAAATGATTCGCGAAGATGGCCCTAAGAGCCACCATTTAAAGCGCGGTACTCCAACTATGGGTGGAATAGCAATTATCTTCTCATCTATATCTGGCTATGCCTTGGCACATTTGTTGCTGGGTATCGCATTTAGCGCATCCGCACTATTGGTTATCGCTTTATTTACCGGGCTTGGGCTAGTTGGATTCATAGATGATTATTTGAAAGTTGTAAAGCAACAATCACTAGGGCTAAATAGCAAGCAGAAGATTATTGGGCAGATTATTGTTGCCGGATTATTCGCATATTTCGGAACAAAATTTCCAGACAGTAATGGCCTAACTCCGATTTCTAATAATCTCTCTTTTCTACGAGATACCTCAATTAAATTAGGGATTGTCGCCTTAATAATCTGGGTAATTTTCATGGTTACCGCTACCAGCAATGGCGTGAATTTAACTGATGGTCTTGATGGCTTAGCTACCGGAGCATCAGTGATGTCATTTTTAGCATTTGTGCTAATCGGTGTTTGGCAATTTGGTCAATCATGTGGAGCAGAACTTGTGCCAAATTGTTATCAAGTTCGCGATCCGATGGATTTAGCGGTTTTAGCGGCAGCGCTGGCAGCGGCATGTACCGGTTTTCTCTGGTGGAATACTTCACCAGCAAAGATCTTCATGGGAGATACCGGATCATTAGCACTAGGTGGTGCGCTAGCTGGTTTAGCTATTTCAATGCGAACCGAACTTCTATTGATTGCAATTGGTGGGCTATTTGTATTAATTACCTTATCGGTGATCATACAAGTAGCTTTCTTCAAATTAACTGGCGGAAAACGAATTTTCAGGATGGCGCCGCTGCAACATCACTTTGAATTAAAGGGTTGGGGCGAGGTTACTATCGTGGTCCGATTCTGGATTATTGCTGGGCTTTCAGTTGCGCTAGGACTCGGGCTCTTCTATGCGCAGTGGGTAGCTGCCTAATTAAAATGGAATTCGCTGGCAAGAAAGTATTAATCCTCGGTGGCGGGGTAACCGGCAGCGCTGTTGCCAAGATTATTGAGCAACTTGGCGCTTCTGTAAAAATCGCAGACGATAAACCTCTACCGGATTTTTCAACCCATTCAATAAATGATTTAACCAATTTAGATTATGACTTAGCAGTTGTTTCGCCAGGTTGGAAACCAAGTCATCCGCTAGTTAAAGCGGTAGCAAGCGCTGGGATAAAAATTACAAATGAAGTTGATATTGCTTGGCATTTTCGCAATTTACATCGCCCCAATCAGAAGTGGGTGGCGATTACCGGCACTAACGGAAAAACCTCAACTACAGAATTAACTGCTGCAATGATAAATGCAGCAGGCATTTCAGCAAGCGCGTGTGGAAATGTGGGTACTACCGTAATTGAGACAGTTTGGAGTGAAACCAAATTCGAAGTTCTAGTCCTTGAACTCTCTAGTTTTCAAATTCATTGGATGGAAGATCCTGAATTTGCTGCGGTGGCGATTTTAAATATTGCAGATGACCACACCGATTGGCATGGTTCTTTTGAAAGTTACACTCAGGCAAAGATTAAATTACTTGCACACACTGATACCGGGATTATTAACGGACAAGACCAACATCTGGTTCAAGCAGTTAGTGGCTGGACTGGCCAGAAAATCTATTTTGGTTTGGACACTCCAGCCAAAGGTGAACTCGGCCTAGTTGAAGAACTTTTAATTGATCGTGCATTTGTTGATGACTTAAATGAAGCCGGCGAAATTTGCCAACTAAGTGAGGTTCAGCCAACGGTGCCACATGCCGTTTCCAACACCTTGGCTGCAGCTGGAGTAGCGCGTGCAGTTGGGGCTGATTTAGAGAGTATTCGTACTGCCATTAAAGATTACAAACCAGGGCGCCATCGCATCGAATTAGCGCTCGAGAAAAATGGCATCCGCTGGATTAATGATTCCAAAGCCACCAATCCTCATGCTGCACAAGCTTCGCTCTTTTCAGCAACTAGTTCAATCTGGATTGCCGGTGGCTTGGCTAAAGGTGCCAATTTTGAGAGTTTGATCGAAAAATGTAAGTCTCGTATTAAAGCGGCGCTACTCATCGGCGCTGACCGTGAACTAATCGCTACGCAGTTAGAAAAACACGGCATAGAGTTTTACCGTATCGACAGTGAAAATGTAATGGAAGCGGTAGTTAAAAAGGCAGCTCAATTAGCCGAACCAGGGGATACGGTTTTGATGGCGCCAGCTTGTGCCTCAATGGATCAATTTAAAAACTACTCGGACCGCGGTGATCAATTTATTGCCGCCGTTAAGAAGTTTGCTTAAATGTTAAAAAATCCGGTCAGCACTTTTAAAACTTTTCTCTGGCTCTCATTTGCCATTCTAATTTTTGGTGCCATTATGGTGATCTCTGCCGCGCAAGTCTTAGGCTTAAACACTGGAGGCAATTCCTTCTCCATCAGTTGGAAGCAGATCTTGGTATCAGTGATGTCTGTGCCATTCGCGTGGCTCATTTCTAAATTTCCACTACAGACCATCAAAGGGTTTGCACATCGAAGCTTGGGATTTGCAATTCTCTTTATGCTATTGCTAATTCCCTTTGGCAGAAATGTAAATGGAAATACCAACTGGATAGCCATCGGACCGATTGATTTTCAGCCATCAGAGGTTGCGAAAGTTTTCTTGATACTTTGGTCTGCTTACATAATTGAAAATAACTTTGGCGAGCCCCGAAAAATTACAATTCGTCTGACCATCGGTTTTACGATGGTGTTGGCAGTGGTTTTAAAAGGTGGGGATTTAGGATCTGCCGTAGTTATTGGTCTAGTACTTGCGACCTTAATTTATTTAGCTGGTGCTGAGAGCAAGTACATCGCCGGCCTTGCAGTTGCGGGTATTTTGGGAGTTGCTGCTTTAGTTGCGATACAGCCTTATCGAATCGCGCGATTTACTGCTTTTGTGCATCCTTTCGCAGAAGATGTTTATAAGAACGCTGGTTGGCAACCAGCACATAGTTTGATGGCGCTAGGTAGCGGCGGTCTCTTTGGTTCTGGTATCGGTTCGAGCAAACAGAAGTGGGGAAATTTAGCTGAGGCGCATACAGACTTTATCTTTGGTGTTATTGGCGAAGAATTTGGATTATTGGGTACTTTGGCAACGATAACTGCAATTTCGCTATTAGTAATCTGCATTATCAAGATTTCGCTAACTGCCCAAGATACTTTTAGTAGATATCTGGGGTTAGGTATAGCTTTCTGGATTGGGTTTCAATCACTAATTAATTTGGCCTCCGCTACTAGTTTGATTCCGGTGGTAGGAGTGACCTTGCCATTTCTCTCGTATGGCGGATCTTCACTTCTGGCACTAGTTGGCGCGCTAGGGTTTGTGGCAGGAATCGCGCTTCGAAATCCGCAAGTTGCTAATGAGTTTCGAATCCGCAAACGAAAAGGGGTGCCAAGATAAATGAATCGCATCCTCTTTGCTGGTGGCGGAACTGCGGGTCATATTGAGCCAGCTTGGGCGGTCGCGCAAATTTGGCGAGAGCGCTACCCAGGCGATGAGGTTGCCTTTCTAGGTACCAAAAGCGGACTTGAAGTTAATCTAATTCCAGAACGCGGTGGCACCCTCTACTTAATTCCAAAAGTAGTTGCACCAAGAAAATTAGATTTAAGCGCTCTGCTTTTTCCATTTCGATTTTTTAATTCAATTCTAAAGTGCGCCCAAATTGTTAAACGCTTTGATGTAGTAGTTGGCTTTGGTGGATATGTGGCAGGTTCGGCGTACATAGCCGCTGTGATTTTACGTAAACCAATAGTGGTGCATGATCAAAATGCAAAGGTTGGGTTAGCAAATAGATTTGGCGCTATTTTTACCAAAGAGGTAGCAGTGGCTTACCAAAATTCTGGGATCTCGGGTGCAAAAGTGGTGGGCAATCCTTTGAAGAGCGAGATTATTCAAGCAGCCACTCAGAGTGATTGGAAAGCGGCTCGTGCCGGTGCCAAAGCAAAATTAGGAATTAATGGAGATTTAGTATTGGTTCTTGGTGGATCAACCGGATCTCAAGCTATTAATAAAGTAATTGCAGAGAGTGACTTTAAAAATTGCACGGTAATCCATTCCTTGGGTAAAGAGAATCAGTTGCCAGCAAGCACGGCTACTTATCGACCTGTTAGTTATATTGAAGATATGGCTACCGTGTTATTGGCAGCGGACTTAGTGATCTCTAGGAGTGGCGCAATTGCATGTACTGAATTTGCAGCCCTTGGCAAATTTGCGCTCTTTATCCCACTGCCAATTGGAAATGGCGAGCAGGCTCTAAATGCCGATGAGTTGGTCTTGGCACACAAGGCTGAATTAATTGAGCAACGCGAATTTACTAGCAGCTGGCTTAATTCAAATCTCTCCCGTTTACTGCGGCAGGGAAGTATCGAACCACTTGGCACCTCATTAAATGCGGCAACGCAAATTGCCGATTCCATTGAGCGAGTGATCTAAATGCAACTAAAGGAGTTAGTTGGCAAGCGAGTTCACTTTATTGGCATTGGTGGCTCTGGCATGAGTGGTCTGGCACGAATTGCGATCTCACATGGAATCAAAGTTTCTGGTTCCGATGCTTCAGACTCTTCTGTCTTAAATGCACTTCGCGCTCTAGGAGCAAAGATCTTTATTGATCATAAAGCCGAACATGTAAATGGCGCGGATTTAATTGTATATTCGAACGCCATTAAATCAAATAATCCAGAACGGGAAGCTGGAATCAATTTAGGTATTCCTGAAATAACCCGTGCAGTAGCGCTAGCTCTATTAATGTCAGAATCAATTTCAATTGCAGTGGCGGGTACACATGGCAAAACCACTACCTCTTCTATGGCTACCGTTGCGATGCAGAGTGCTGGCGCGGACCCATCATTTGCAATCGGTGGCATTTTAAAAAGCTCTGGCTCTAACGCACATCGCGGTTCTGGAAAGTATTTCGTGGCAGAGGCTGATGAATCTGATGGCTCATTCGTGGCATATCACCCGCATGCTGCCATCATTACAAATGTTGAATGGGATCACGTTGATCATTTTGAAAGTGAAGCGCAAGTCTTTGATGTTTTTGCAGACTTCGTGCAGACCATCTCTGGATTTCTAGTCTTTTGTGCAGATGATGAAGGTGCCAAAAAAGTTGCAAGTGGCGCCAAAGTAAAAACAATTGGATATGGAAAGAGCGAAAGTGCTGCACTTCGAGTAGATCAAATCCAATTAGGTGTCGGCGGCTCTACTGCCAGAGTACTTTGGAATGGCGCGAAGATTGGCACTTTAGAACTTTCAGTTCCAGGCGAACATAATGTCTTAAATGCCGCGGCAGTACTAGCAGTGGGCTTGGAATTAGGGCTACCTGCAACTGCACTTCTCGATGGACTAGTTAAATTCCATGGTGCCGGCAGGCGATTTGAGTTAAAGGGAAGCATAGGCGGCGTACGGGTAATCGATGATTATGGTCATCACCCAACTGAAATCAAGGTGACGTTGGCTGCGGCCAGAAGGTATGCCGGCGGCGGAAAATTATTAGTTATCTTTCAACCGCATCGTTATTCGCGCACCAAAGTATTTACCAAAGAATTTGCCGAGAGTCTAGCGATGGCAGATTTTGTATGGATGCTTGAAGTTTACGCCGCAAGTGAGCAACCAATTACCGGTGTTACCAGTGCCAATATTGTTAAGTTGATGAATAATGCAAAATTTGAACCAAATTTCATGTCGGTAACTGAAGAAATCAGCAAAGCAGCCAATCCAGGAGATGTAATTATTACTCTGGGTGCAGGTGATGTGAGCTCGCTGGGATCTCTAATTTTGGAAGAGTTACATAAGAGGTTTGGTAGTGCGTCTTAAGCGCGAATTTGCTCTTGGTATTTCAATCCTATTTATCGCCACTTTGGCCTTCCTGTTTGGCTGGACCAATATCTTCACGGTGCAGAGCGTTTCCGTCTATGGTTCGCCAAATACTCAAATCACCAAACAAGTTTTACAGATAGCCGATATCCAGAAGGGAGAGAAGCTGGCTCGAATCGAACCTCGAGCCATCTCATCTAATTTAGCTTTAGCTGGAATTGATTGGATTGAAAGCGTAAATATTTCAAGGAATTGGATTAGCAGAGCGGTAACTATCAACTTGGCAGCTCGAGATGCAATTGCAACTTCTGGTAGTAGATATATCGATGCCAAGGGAGTCATATTTACCTCTCCGGTAAAGGTGAGTAAGAAATTAGCGGAAATTAACGCCAAAGATGCCAGCTCCAGAGCAGCCGCAGTCGACTTCTACCTATCACTGCCTACAGAAATTCGCGCAGATGCAACCAGTATCACAGCCTCCTCTGCAAATAATTTTCAAATAATTATGGATAGTGGTCTTCGGATTAATTGGGGAGATACCGCAAATAGCGCGGTAAAAGTAAAGATTTTTAAGGCTTTATTAGCACTTCCGGAGAATAAGAAAATTAAACAAATGGATGTAAGTGATCCAACAAAACCCACAGTCAAGTAACGGTTAATTTGCAGTTAATTTAACTCGTGTCGGTTATTGATTACTCACCCCTTACGCTCTAATTTTCCGCCACCAAATTGGGATAAGTTGTAACCCTTAAGTAAAGGTTTACATCGAAGGGAAGATCATGGCGGCACCGCAAAATTATTTAGCAATCATCAAAGTTGCTGGTATTGGTGGCGGCGGCGTTAATGCAATTAATCGCATGATCGAAGCCGGATTAAAAGGTGTTGAGTTCATTGCAGTTAACACCGACTCTCAACAATTGTTGATGAGCGATGCCGATGTAAAACTCGATATCGGAAGAAAAATTACTCGCGGACTTGGTGCAGGTTCCGCGCCAGAAGTTGGTCGCGAAGCTGCACTTGATAATGTTGATGAAATTGAAGAAGCGCTTCGTGGCGCAGATATGGTTTTCATTACCGCTGGTGAAGGTGGTGGCACTGGTACGGGTGGCGCACCGATAGTTGCAAAGATTGCGCGCGAACTTGGAGCGCTAACAGTTGGTGTTGTAACAAAGCCATTTTCCTTTGAAGGAAAGTTACGTACCACTCAAGCAGATGCAGGTATCGAAGCACTTCGCTCCGAAGTAGATACATTGATTGTAATTCCAAATGATCGTTTACTTGCAATTTCAGATCGTGCAATTACGGCGCTAGATGCATTTAAGAGTGCAGATCAAGTTTTACTATCTGGTGTTCAAGGAATTACAGAATTGATTACCCAACCAGGATTAATTAACCTCGACTTTGCAGATGTTAAAGCGGTAATGACTGGCGCAGGTGCTGCGCTTATGGGAATTGGTTCTGCGCGCGGTGAGAATCGTGCTATTCGTGCCGCAGAACTTGCAATCTCTTCTCCGCTGCTTGAAGCATCAATTGATGGCGCAATGGGAATTCTGCTCTCAGTTGCAGGTGGCAGCGATCTTGGTCTCTTTGAAATTAACGAAGCTTGCCAATTAGTTCAAGATGCAGCGCATCCGGATTCTAAATTTATCTTCGGAACTGTTATTGATGATGCGCTAGGCGATGAGGTACGAATTACAGTAATTGCTGCAGGTTTTGAGGGTGGTCAACCAAAGATAGTTGAGCGACCAGTAATTACGACCAATGAGATTTCTGGTAACGCCAATCCAGTAGTTGAAAATGATCCGCTACAGGTCGCCATGGAAATTACTGGAGAAACTCCACGTCGTCGTATCTCATTTGAAGAGCTAGTTGCTGAAGATGAGATCGACGTTCCCGACTTCATGAAGTAATGCCATTTATTTTTACCAACCGTCTAGGTGGGGTAAGTAAGGCGCCATTTGATTCGGCTAATTTGGGGCTGCACGTCGGGGATGACCCTTATGACGTGGCCACCAATCGGGTAACTCTAGAAACTCAAATTGGGATGCCCATCGTATTTATGAACCAAGTTCATGGTGACACTGTGGTGTTAGCAGAAGATCACCATGTACGACCAACTTGTGATGCGCTAATTACTACACATCAAAGATTAGCAGTTGCAGTAATGGTTGCCGATTGCATTCCATTGTTACTTAAATCAGATGTGGCAGTTGCTGCAGTACATGTTGGTCGCAAAGGCCTCATGAACGGAATTGCCAGAAAAACCATTGATGCGATGCGCGACTTAGGCGCAGAGGTCATCCATTCATATATCGGACCTAATATCTGTGGCGGTTGCTATGAGGTAAGTGCAGAGATATTTAATGAGGTAATTGCGAGGTATCCGGCTTCTGATTCATCTAAACGTACCGGTAAAAGTACTTTAGATTTAGTAGTGGGCTTAAAGCAAGATCTAAAAGATACGGTGCAACTAGATTTATCAAGTTGCGTACTTGAAGATAAGAACTCCTTCTCTTATCGCAGAGATGGCACAACCGGTAGACAAGCAGGTGTAATTTGGCTTTAGATCGCAGAGCTACCTTGGCGCGCAATTTGGAAGCAGTTAAGTCAACAATTCCTGAAGGAATTCACTTAATAGTAGTTACCAAAACTTTTCCGCTAAGCGATGCCCAGATACTTCATGAATTGGGGGTATCTGAATTCGGTGAGAATCGAGATCAAGAGGGCAAAGCCAAGGCTCCATTGGTTCCAGGAAAGTGGCATTTTCAAGGTCAGCTACAGAGCAATAAACTAAAATCAATCTGTTCGTGGGCTGATGTAATTCAAACTATAGATACCACTAGATATGCCCAATTAGTTTCAAAAGCAGCCAGCGAATCCAATAGAGTGCTAGAAGTTTTTATTCAGGTATCTCTAGATGGTTCAGCTCTTCGTAGCGGTGCGCTGCCAGTAGATTTAAATGAGATTGCAGATGAGATTTTGGCTACCAGAAATTTGAAATTACAGGGGTTGATGGCGGTGGCGCCACTTGGCGAAGAGCCAGATCGTGCATTTGAAAGGTTGGGAGAGATTCATCAATCCTTTAAATCCGGGTATCCAAATGCCCCTTATTTATCTGCAGGAATGAGCGGCGATTATTTATCCGCCATCTCCCATGGCGCGACACATATTCGCGTAGGCTCTTCAATCCTCGGTTCGCGAAGCTAAATTATCTAAAATATTCCTCATGTCTAGCCTTAAGAAACTAGGAAATTTTCTCGGTCTAACAGATGACCTCGAGAGCGAAGAGATCTCACATGAAACTGAGAGTCCCCGAATTAGAGTTCGGGAATCTCGTTCATTTGCAGCAGTGCAAGCAACACCAGCACAGTCAGTGGCTCAAGCAGTTGCAGCACCTGCCACTAATCAGATTTTTACGGTAAACCCACGTTCATACAATGAAGCTCGAGTAATCGGAGAACGTTATCGCGAAGGCAATACCGTGCTCATGAACTTAACTGACATGGGCGATGAAGAACGCAAACGCTTAGTGGATTTTGCAAGTGGTTTGGTTTTCGGCCATCACGGCACCATCGAACGCGTGACTTCAAAAGTTTTCTTGCTCTCACCTGCAAATGTAACAGTCTCATCAGAAGTGAAGACTGCCGCAGCTGAAGCGAGTTTCTTTAACCAAAGCTGACGCATGCTCGGTATTTGGATCGCACGTCTCTTACAAGTTTTTATTTTGGCGCTCTTTGCGCGCTTAATTCTTGATTATGTAAGAATGTTTAAACCGAATTGGTCTCCAAGAGGTTTCATGCTCTGGTTTGCTGAGAGCGTTTACACACTTACAGATCGGCCGGTTAAATTCTTCCGACGATTTATTCCGCCACTACGTATCGGTGGCGTAGCGTTAGATTTATCTTTTATCGTACTCTTTTTTGCAGTTCAGATTCTGCAGACGTTAGCGCTTAACTTTCTTTAATTTCTCTAATTAATTTTTAGCTAAGTTAAAGGTAAAACCAAGTTCGGTATCGCATAGCAATGATGTATCAAGCGTCATTTCAACTGCTAGCACCTCTCGTTTAATATGCTCTAAAGCTTCATTTACAGCCGGTGCGATTTCAGAAGTGGCGTTCCAAGTAACCTTTATGCGATCTGAGATCTCAAAGCCAGCGCTCTTTCGTCCCTCTTGGAGCGCACGAATTACTTCGCGGACATTTCCAGCATTAATTAACTCTTGGGTAAGCGTTAAATCAAGCGCGACCGATTCGCCATTATTGCTTGCAACCGACCAACCACTCTTTGGCTGTTCGGTGATTACTAAATCTTCAGCCGCGACCTCGAAGTTGCCAAGCAGAGCACTTCCTTTGGCACGAACTTCAACGACAAACTTGGCAGCATCTGTGTTGGCAATTAACTTTGCAACTTCCTGAACTGCGCCACCATATTTTGCTCCAAGCGCACGGAAATTTGCTTTGATGCTGACGCTAACTAAATCTCCAGATGCGCTTGCGATATCTTCAAGTTCGAGCACATTTAATTCATCGGCAATTTGATCGCGCATATCGGCCGGCAAATTTGCCCAACCGCTTGCTGCAATCAAAGCACGACCTAAAGGTTGGCGAATCTTTACCGATGACTCTGCGCGCGCAGCGCGACCTAATTCAACAATGCGTCTAGTTAGCGCTACTTGATGTCGAAGATTTTCATCGATTAGCGCTTCATCAACTACTGGCCAAGAGGTTAAATGGATTGAGGCGGCAGCGTTGGATTCAACTGGCTTAATTAGCTCTTGCCAAACATGCTCGGTAATAAATGGCACCATCGGTGACATTAACTGGGTTAGTACTTTGATGCACTCATGCAATGTCGCAAGTGCTGCCGGATCTCCATCCCAGAAACGGCGGCGACTGCGACGGACATACCAATTTGAAAGATCATCGATAAAAGTTGCAATTAAGCGCCCCGCGGTTTGAGAATCGAAATCTGCATAAGCCGCATCGGTAGCTTTAACCAATAATTGTAATTCGGAGAGAATCCAGCGATCCATAATTGGGCGGCCAACCTGTGCTGGTGATTGCGACAAATCGAAATTAGAGGCGCGTGCATAGAGCGACATGAAAGAGATGGTGTTCCAATAAGTTAAGAGCGTCTTTCGAATAACTTCTTGAATTGCATCATGACCAACTCGTCGTGCAGCCCAAGGTGAACCTGCAGCCAACATGAACCAACGAACTGCATCCGCGCCGTGTTGATCCATGAGCGCCATTGGCTCCAAAACATTGCCCAGGTGCTTAGACATCTTGCGGCCATCTTTATCGAGAATATGACCAAGGCAGAGCACCGTCTTATATGAAGATTGATCGAAAACTAAGGTGCCAATAGTCATCAAGGTGTAGAACCAACCGCGTGTTTGATCGATTGCTTCGCAGATGAAATCAGCTGGGTAGGAGTTCTTAAACTTCTCTTCGGATCCTGGTTTGTGAGGATAGCCCCATTGCGCAAAAGGCATTGCACCAGAGTCATACCAACAATCAATAACTTCTGGCACACGTACCATCTCTTGCTTGCATTCCGCGCAAGCGAATTTAATGTCATCTACAAATGGACGATGCGGGTCTAAATTAGATAGATCGGCGCCAGAAAGTTGGCCTAGTTCTTTTAAAGATCCAATCGCAATCTCATGTTTATTTTCGCAGCGCCAAATTGGAAGTGGGGTACCCCAATAGCGATTTCGAGAGAGCGCCCAGTCGATATTGTGATTTAACCAATCACCATATCGGCCAGTCTTGATGGTTTCGGGATGCCAATCTGTCTTCTGATTCTCGCGAATTAGCGCATCTTTAATTGAGGTAGTTCGGATATACCAAGAAGGTTGTGCGTAATAGATCAGTGCGGTGTGGCATCGCCAGCAATGTGGATATTGATGTTCGTATGGCTGATGCTTATATAGCAGAGCGCGTTGCTTTAAATCTTTCACAATAGGTTTATCGGAATCCTTGAAGAAGAGATCACCCACTAATTCAATACCGCTTTCAAAATGTCCATCGGGGCGCACTGGATTTACAGTTGGCAAGTTATAAGCGCGGCAGGTACGTAAGTCATCTGCACCAAATGCAGGGGCTTGATGCACAAGTCCAGAACCATCTTCGGTAGTTACATAATCGGCTAAGACCACAAAGTGCGAATTTGGAATATCCACTACATTGAAAGGACGACTATAGGTAATGTGCTCGAGCTCTTTACCTTTGTAGCGCTTTAATATTTCCGCATCGCCATCTAATTTCGAAAGTAGCGCTTGCGCCAAAACTAGAACTTCAGCGGCATCATCTTTCGTGACTTTTACCGCCACATAATCAACTTCCGCATTTGCAGCTACTGCAGTATTAGAAATCAAAGTCCAAGGGGTAGTGGTCCAAACCAAAAAGGCCGCATTTAAATCTTTCAATTCGCCACTGGTAATAGGAAAGCGCACATAAACAGAAGGGTCAGTTACGGTTTCGTATCCTTGCGAAAGTTCGTGATCTGAAAGTCCAGTACCACAACGCGGACAGTAAGGTGCTACGCGATGATCTTGAACCAGCAATCCCTGTTTCCAAATCTCTTTTAAAGACCACCAAACTGATTCCACATATTCAGGAGACATCGTCCAATAAGCTTCATCAAAATCTACCCAGAAGCCCATGCGATTAGTCATGGTGGTAAATGCATCTACATGTCGCTGTACTGACTCTTTACATTTAGCATTGAATTCGGCTATTCCAAATTCTTCAATATCGCCTTTACCTGAAAAACCAAGTTCCTTCTCGACTGCAATTTCGACAGGTAAACCATGGCAATCCCAGCCAGCTTTACGTACTACTTGGTGGCCCTTCATTGTTTGATATCGCGGGAAGACATCTTTAAAAACTCGCGCTTCAATGTGGTGAGTTCCGGGCATACCGTTTGCAGTAGGAGGGCCTTCATAGAAAGTCCATGAACTCTGACCTTCATGCAGCCTTATGCTCTGATGAAATATCGCATTCCGCTGCCAAAAAGAGAGAACCTCGTGCTCCATCTTTGGGAGGTCAATCGAGGCCGGAATTGCGCGGTAGCCGGTCATTTGGAAATTCTAATTGAAGGGCTAATCGCGCGCCTAATTGGCGCAGTGAGCTATAACAAATTAAAGTTTCGCCCCTCATGGCTCTAAAAAAACTAGCGAAAAAATTGGTTAAGAAAGCGGCGAAGAAAGCTGCAGTTAAACCTGCAAAGAAGGCACCTGCAAAGAAGGCGGCAAAGTCGGTTGCAAAAAAGGCTGCAAAGAAGGCACCTGCAAAGAAGGCACCTGCAAAAAAGGCACCGGTAAAGGCTGCGCCAAAAGCAGTTAAGAAGCCAGATAATTCAATTAAGACCTCGGCAATTGCAGGATCAAAAGCGACTCTAAAGGTTGATACCAAGAACAACACAGTTCAAGTTGCAATGGCATCAACACAAATGGCGGAAGCAATTGTTGAAGAGAAGCGCTTAATGATGCCACCGCCACCGCCACCAAAGAAGAGCGGTAAGCAAGCTCATCTAAAGCCATTAAAAACTGCGCCAGCTGCGCTGGTAGTTAGTGACAATGAAACTTGGACTGCAGCTGAACTAAAGGCAATGCGTAGCAATTTAGCTAAAGAGCTCGAACGACTTCGCGAAGATCTTGCAAAAGTGGAATCAGAGATGGATTCACTTATTAAAGATGGCGGCGAAGGTGCCGGAGATGATCAAGCCGACGCTGGAAATAAAACTTTCGAACGCGAACATGAAATGTCACTTTTGATTAATGCGCGTGACATGGTGATCCAGACCGAACGCGCAATTGATAGAATCGACAATAAGAGCTATGGCGTTTGCGAGGTATGCAGCAATCAGATTGGCAAAGCTCGACTAGAAGTTTTCCCGCGCGCTACGCTCTGCATGTCATGTAAGCAGAAGGAAGAGCGTCGTTAACCCTGCTAAGCATTTAAAGCTCATCTATTTAGTTGCAGCTTTAATTTGGTTAATTGATTTTCTAACTAAACGTTGGGCCTTGGCTGCGCTGCCTGGCAAAGAATTTTCATTTCTCTTTCTAAAACTAGAACTTTCATTTAATACTGGCGCGGCATTTGGATTAGGTGCAAATGGCGCTGGAGTATTACTTGGGCTCTTTGCCATCGTAGTTAGCGCAACCGCCTTTTATTATGCCCCAAAAATTACTAATAATTATTGGGCGCTGGTATTGGCGCTAGTTATAGGAGGCGCGTTAGGCAATCTGACCGATCGCGCTTTTAATTCACCGGGATTCTTGCGAGGTAGCGTTACCGATTGGATCGTCTTGCCAAATTGGCCCAATTTCAACGTGGCCGATAGCGCCATAGTCTGCGCCGCTATCCTTGCTTTTCTGCTCGCATTGAGAAATATTCCACCTACACAGGTACGCAAAGATGCGTGAGCTTAAAAACATAGAGATTCCAGTAGAGCTAGATAATGAGCGAATCGATAGCGCCCTAGCGAAAGTGCTTGGATTATCAAGAAGTGTAATTGTAAAATTACTGGATTCTGGTGAAGTGTCTCTGGGCCATCGCAAATTAGGCAAGTCAGATAAAGTTCAAAATGGACAATTAATTTCAGTTTTACTTCCAGAGCCACCCAGTGGGATTGCGATTCCACCAACACCTTTGGCAGAATTAAAAATTGTCTATCAAGATACAGATTTAGTAATTGTAAATAAACCAGTAGGTTGCGCTGCACATCCAAGTCCAGGTTGGTCAGGTCCAACTGTAGTTGGCGCGCTAATTGCAGCTGGCATACCTATTACCTCGAGCGGTCCAGCAGAGCGACAGGGAATTGTGCAGAGACTGGATGTTGGTACTAGCGGGCTGATGATGGTAGCCAAAACTGAAAGTGCATATTTGAAATTAAAAGATATGTTTCGAAATCGCGAGATAAAGAAGATATATCACGCCCTTGCACAAGGACATCTTGAACCTGCCATCGGAACAATTGATGCGCCAATCGATCGCCATCCAAATGAGGATTACAAAATGGCAGTGGTATCAAGTGGCAAACCAAGTATCACTCACTATGAAGTTATTGAATATTATCGTTCAGTCTCATTATTAAAAGTAGAACTTGAAACCGGTCGTACCCACCAAATTCGTGTGCACATGTCTGCCATCCGCCACCCATTAGTTGGCGACTTAACATATGGCGCGGATCCCAACTTGGCATCGGAGATTGGGGTTAATCGCCCTTGGCTTCACGCACAAGCTCTGGAATTTACCCATCCAATCTCCGGGCTACCAATAAGCGTAAGCGCTGAATACCCTCGTGATTTAACTGACTCGCTATCGCGTCTAAGCGATGCCGTCCTGCCATAGACCTCACTAAGGACTAATCTTTCCGCCCGTGAACGAAAAATCTTTTGCCCATCTACATGTTCACACTGAATATTCAATGCTCGATGGAGCAGCGCGCATATCTGACTTAGTCAAAGAGGTGGCTGCCCAAGGCATGCCAGCAATCGCCATGACAGATCATGGCAATCTATTTGGCGCATTTGATTTTTATAAACAAGCTACTAAAGCTGGCGTAAAACCAATTATTGGCCTTGAAAGCTATCTCGCCCCCGAAACTAGATTTGATAAACGTAGAGTGCAATGGGCCGAAGGCGGAGAAGATGATGTCTCAGGTGGTGGTGCGTATACCCACATGACGCTACTTGCTGAGACCCAAGAGGGTTTGAGTAATTTATATCGATTGGCTTCGCTCTCTTCATTAGAAGGTTTCTATTACAAACCTCGTATAGATCGCGAATTATTAAATAAATATTCCAAAGGTTTAATCGGAACCACCGGATGTGTAGGTGGCGAAGTAGCCACCAGATTACGACTCGGTAATTACAAAGAAGCTCTAAAAGCAGCTTCAGATTTCCGGGATATTTTCGGCAAAGATAATTTCTTTGTTGAAATTATGCACCATGACATAGAAGTAGAGAATCGAGTCAAAGGTGATTTGTTAAAACTAGCTAAAGAGCTAAACATCCCATTACTTGCAACAAACGATCTGCACTATACATACAAGGAAGATGCACAGGCGCACGAAGTTTTACTTTGCGTCCAATCCGGCTCCACTTTGGCCGATCCAAAAAGATTTAAATTTGAAGGCGATCAGTTCTATTTAAAGAGCGCAGCTGAGATGCGCGAGCTATTTAAAGAGCATCCAGAATCATGCGATAACACATTGCTTATTGCCGAGCGCGTAGATGTGAAGCTGCGCGAAGGCGAAGACTTATTGCCGCAATTCCCAGTACCCGCAGGCGAAACCGAAGATTCTTGGCTGGTTAAAGAAGCTGAAGCTGGTCTATCTAAAATTTTCAATGGCCAGGTACCTGATGAATACAAAGAACGCTTACGTTTTGAATTAGATGTTATGAAGAAGATGGGTTTCCCTGGTTACTTCTTAGTGGTGGCAGATTTAGTTGGACATGCAAAGCGTTCCGGAATTCGAGTCGGCCCTGGACGTGGTTCTGCCGCAGGTTCTTTGGTTGCATATTCACTTGGGATTACTGGACTAGACCCAATCGAACATGGCCTGCTCTTTGAGCGCTTTTTAAATCCAGAACGTATCTCAATGCCAGATATTGATTTAGATTTTGACGAACGTAGACGCTCTGAGATGATCAAATATGCAACTGAGAAATATGGAGAAGATCGCGTTGCGCAGATCATTACTTATGGCACCATTAAAACTAAACAATCAATTAAAGATTCCACCCGCGTACTTGGTTATCCATATGCAATTGGAGAGAAATTAACTAAAGCGCTACCACCTGCAATTATGGGTAAAGACATTTCTCTTGCCGGAGTATTTGACCCTAAAGATCCAAGACATGGTGAAGCATCTGAATTTAGGGCTCTTTATGAATCTGATCCTGATTCCAAACGGGTTGTAGATACTGCGCGCGGGTTAGAAGGCTTGAAGCGTCAATGGGGAGTGCATGCAGCTGGCGTTATTCTTTCTCGCGAACCGTTGCTTGATGTAATTCCAATTCATCGCCGCGAAAATGATGGCGCGATCATTACCCAATTCGATATGGGTGCCTGTGAAGCAACTGGTCTATTAAAGATGGATTTCTTAGGCCTTCGAAATTTATCGGTTCTTGATGATGCTTTGGCCAATATTAAAATCAATAAAGGCGTAGAAATAGTTCTAGAAGATTTAACATTGGATGATAGGAAAACTTACGAACTTTTAGCAAGAGGTGAAACTCTTGGCGTATTTCAGTTAGATGGTGGGCCAATGCGCTCACTTCTTAAATCATTAGCGCCTGATCACTTTGGGGATATCTCGGCAGTAATTGCGCTATATCGCCCAGGACCAATGGGTGAAAATGCACATAACAACTACGCAGATCGCAAAAATAAACGTAAACCAGTCGAACCTATCCATACGGACTTGGCAGAACCGTTAGCAGAGATCTTGGATGACACCTTTGGTCTAATTGTTTATCAAGAGCAGGTTATGGCAATCGCTCAGAGAGTAGCTGGATTCTCACTTGGCCGAGCGGATCTGTTACGTAAAGCGATGGGTAAGAAGAATAAAGAGATTCTAGATAAAGAGTATGTTCCATTCGCAGAAGGTATGAAGGTGAATGGTTTTAAGGATGCCGCCATTGATCGACTCTGGGAAACGCTAATTCCTTTCTCGGATTACGCATTCAATCGTGCGCACTCAGCTGGTTATGGATTGGTCTCTTATTGGACCGCTTATTTAAAGGCGAATTACCCAACTGAATACATGGCCGCACTCTTAACATCGGTACGCGATGATAAAGATAAATCTGCGCTTTATCTCTCTGAATGTCGCCGAATGGGCATCAAGGTCTTGCCACCTGACGTGAATGAATCAAATGTGGAGTACACACCGCGCGCTGAAGATATTCGCTTTGGGTTAGCGGCAATTAGAAATGTTGGAGAAGGTGTCGTTAATCTAATTAAGCAAGCACGTAAAAGTAAAGGTCGATTTAATTCTTTCGGTGATTTCCTCGCCAAAGTCGATGGCTCAGTCTGCAATAAGAAGACTATTGAATCTTTAATTAAAGGTGGCGCTTTCGATTCATTGAGGCACACCCGAAAAGGTTTGATGGCGGTGCACTTGATGGCGATTGATTCCGTTTCTGAAAGTAAGCGTGCTGAAGCAATTGGTCAATTCGATTTATTTGGAAGTGCAAATGAATCAGGGGTAGCTGCCGTCGAATTAGATATCCCTAATGAAGAGTGGGATAAGGCAACTCTGCTCAATTACGAAAGAGAGATGCTAGGTCTATATGTTTCAGATCATCCATTACTTGGAGTAGAGGGCGTGCTTCGTTCTAATTCCGATATCTCAATCTCTGAACTGGCAGATGAAGAGAATGGCACCGATCGCATGGTAAATATCGCCGGTCTAATTACCGGCGTCCAAAGAAAAGTTTCCAGACAAGGTGCATCTTGGGCCATAGTTACGGTTGAAGACTTAGAAGGTTCAATCGATGTAATGTTCTTTTCAAATACTTACAATCAATATGGAATGAGCCTTATCGAAGATCGAGTAGTAAAGATTCGTGGTCGCGTAGATTGGCGTGATGAACAGTTACGTTTTACCGCCATGGAAATGACGGCAATCGACTTAACTACTGGGCCGGTCGGACCATTTGCTATTAGTGCAAATTCCAATCAATTGACGCAGCCGGTGATCGAGAGAATCAAAGAGACTTTGCGAATGCATCCAGGTAAGCGCGAAGTGCAATTGGTAGTAACTGATCAAGGTAAGACCACAACACATAAATTAAGTTTCCAAGTCACCTCATCTCCATCGCTTAGCGCCGATTTAAAAGCAATCCTTGGAGCTGACTGCGTAAAGTAGAATTACCTGGTGATTCGCCAACTTGATTTAAGAGGGAAACACCGCTCCAAATCAGAGATAAATAAAGTAATCCCGCGCGCCAAATTAGATGTGGTGGCTGCGACGGCAGTTGTCCAACCGATTCTGGAACAAGTTCGAATTGGCAATGAGTCAGATTTGATTGCGCTTTCAGAGAAGTTCGATGGTATCGCACCGAAATCTATAAGAGTTCCTAAATCAGAGTTAAGTAAAGCGTTTAAAAATCTGGACCCAAAAGTTTTAGAATCTCTACAAATTGCCGCGCAACGAATTCGTAAAGTTCATCGAGATCAAATTAGAGATACTAAAATTTCAGAAGTCGAACCTGGCGCAACTGTGGCTGAAAAGTGGATTCCAGTTGATCGCGTTGGTCTATATGTTCCGGGTGGTCGCGCGGTTTATCCTTCTAGCGTTTTAATGAATGTAATCCCAGCACAAATTGCAAAGGTTCCTTCAATTGCAGTGGCTTCACCACCACAAGCCGATAATGATGGTTGGCCAAATGCAACTATTTTGGCAACTTGCGAATTACTGGGAATCGATGAAGTTTATGCAATTGGAGGTGCGCAAGCAGTTGCACTCTTTGCATATGGAATGAATGGTGTCTGCGAAAAGGCGGACTTAGTTACTGGACCAGGAAATATTTATGTGGCAGCGGCTAAGAGAGCGTTGCGAGGATTAATTGGAATTGATTCAGAAGCTGGCCCGACAGAGATTGCCATCCTTGCAGATAAGAGTGCGCTAGCGGCAGATGTAGCCACAGATTTAATCAGCCAAGCAGAGCACGATGTGATTGCAGCATCAGTTTTAGTAACTGACTCCTTAGAATTAGCTACCGCAGTTGAAGCAGAACTAAAGGTGCGTGTTGCAAAGACCAAGCATTCCGAACGAGTGGCTACTGCGCTATCTAGCCAACAATCAGCGATTGTGATTGTTGATGATATTCAACAAGGCTTAGAGGTAGTAAATGCATACGCTGCAGAACATTTAGAGATCCAAACGATTAATGCAAAGCTAGATGCAGCTCAAATTAGAAATGCTGGTGCGGTATTTATCGGTCGGTACGCGCCGGTCTCACTTGGCGATTTTGCGGCAGGGTCAAATCACGTCTTACCAACTGGTGGTTGCGCCTGCCACTCATCAGGGCTTTCAGTGCAAACTTTCTTACGCGGAATTCATTTAATTGAATATGACAAGGCTGCATTTAATGCGATTGCCGAAACCGTGGTGACGCTTGCAAATGCTGAGGATCTACCAGCCCACGGCGAGGCAATTACAGCGAGGTTTGAAAATGAGTAATTGGCCAAATTGGTTGCCGCTTCGTGACCAACTCAAACCACTAACTCCCTATGGCGCGCCACAAGTTGCTGCCAGCGCGCGACTAAATACCAATGAGAATCCCTATGGACCAAGCAGAGAATTAGCTGCTGCAATTGCCAAGAGAGTAGGGGAGGTAGCAGAGAATTTAAATCGATACCCAGACCGGGACGCGGTAACTCTTCGCAAAGGCTTAGCAAGTTACTTGAAGAAGCAGTGCGGTGTTGATTTAGGTTATGAAAATATTTGGGCTGCCAATGGTAGTAATGAAATTTTGCAATCTATATTTCTAGCATTCGGTAGCGCTAGCGCGATTGGATTTGTGCCTTCATATTCAATGCATCCCTTGATTGGCAAAGTAGCAAATGTCAACTGGATAGATGGTGAGCGTAATTCCGATTTCACTCTAAATTTAGAAATGGCGCTAAAACAAATTAATGAGCTCAAACCTGCCCTTACCTTTATCACAACTCCAAATAATCCAACCGGCACCGCCATCTCTATTACAGAGATCGCCGAATTGGCAAAGGCGGCCGCAGAAGTAAATGGATTATTAATTGTGGACGAGGCTTATGCTGAATTTTCTAAAGAGAGTTCTGCAATTACTTTGATCTCTAAGTATCCAAATATTCTAGTTAGCAGAACTATGTCTAAAGCTTTTGCATTTGCAGGAGCCCGTTTAGGTTATCTAGCAGCAGATAAAGTAGTAATAGATGCGCTGCAATTAGTTCGCCTTCCATATCACTTATCGGCAATTACTCAGGCAGCGGCAGAGGTGGCGCTTGATTTTCAAGATGAGTTGCTTGCAGAGGTTGCCAAATTAGCCAAAGATCGAGATGTGCTGGCAGCTGCACTTACCGATTTAGGTTTAAAGGTAATTCCATCTGATGCTAACTTCATACTCTTTACTGGCTTTAAGCAGAGCTCACATGAGCTTTGGGAGAAATTATTAGCTGAGGGCGTGCTAATTCGCGATGTAGGATTAGCGGGTTATCTGCGAGTAACGATTGGCAATGATGCCGAGAATCAACAATTTCTATCGGCTTTGAAAGGCGCGCTATGAGAAAAGCTCGTGTCGAACGTACTACTAAAGAGTCATCAGTCCTAGTTGAAATTAACTTGGATGGTTCTGGCAATGTTTCGGTAGAAACTGGAGTGCCATTTTTTGATCACATGATGAGTCAATTAGGTAAACACTCCGGAATTGATTTAACTATCAAGACCAAGGGAGATGTAGAAGTTGATTCTCACCACACCGTTGAAGATACCTCGCTTGCATTCGGTCAAGCGTTAAGAGAGGCACTCGGAGATAAGTCTGGCATTCGTCGCTTTGGTGATGCGCTAGTTCCAATTGATGAATCACTTACGCAAGTAGCAATCGATTTATCTGGCCGTCCATACTTAGTTTATCGCCAACCAGAGATTGTCGAACTTATAGGTACCTTTGATACTACTTTAGGTAAGCACATCTGGGAATCAATTGTGGCTGAAGCTCGCATTGCAATTCACATTCGAGTACTAGAAGGGCGCAACGCACATCACGTATTCGAATCGCAATTTAAAGCGGTGGCACGTGCACTGAGAGATGCCATCCAATTAGATGGAGTAGCGGGAATACCTTCAACCAAGGGAACGCTTTGATTGCAATTCTTGACTATGGGTCAGGAAATTTAAGGTCAGCGCTACGCGCATTTGAAACTACTGGTCGCCGAGTCACATTGACTGCAGATGCAGAGATGGCAGCAAATGCTGACGCGTTGGTAGTTCCAGGTGTCGGTGCATTTGGCGCCTGTATGACCGGACTGAAAAGTGTAAATGGCGATCAAATTATTAAATCTCGAGTTGCAGCCGGTAAGCCAACTTTGGGAATTTGTGTAGGAATGCAGATCATGTTTCAACAAGGTGTAGAACACGGAACATTCCAAGGCGTAGGCGCACTGCAGGGAACTGTAGAGAGATTGAATGCACCAGTACTGCCGCACATGGGTTGGAATACCGTTGAATTACATGGAACTTCAAAGCTTTTTAAAGGTATTGAAAGAGAATCCTTCTACTTTGTGCACTCTTATGGCGTGAAGAATTACCAAGGTGAAAATTTTGCGACTGCTAATTACCACGAAGAATTTATCGCGGCATTGGAAGAGAGCTCGCTTAGCGCAACCCAATTTCATCCAGAAAAAAGTGGCGCCGCAGGTTTGAAATTGATTAGTAATTGGGTGGAGAGTTTATGAAATTAGAGTTATTGCCAGCAGTTGATGTCAAAGCTGGACAGGCAGTGCGCCTGGTACAAGGTGAACTAGGTAGCGAATCAAATTACGGAGCTCCGCTTGATGCCGCGCTTGATTTTCAAAGAGCTGGCGCAGAATGGATTCATTTAGTAGATCTTGATGCTGCTTTTGGCATCGGTAGTAATGCCGAACTGTTAGCAGAAGTAATTGGCAAATTAGATATTAGCGTTGAACTCTCTGGTGGCATTCGCGATGATGAATCATTACGAAAAGCGCTGGCAACTGGTTGTCGTCGAGTAAATCTCGGGACTGCAGCTCTTGAAAATCCAGATTGGACCGCCAAAGTAATTTCAGAATTTGGTGATCGAATCGCAGTTGGATTAGATGTTCGTGATCGCACCTTAGCTGCGCGCGGCTGGACCAAAGAGGGCGGAGATCTTTACGAAACTATTGAACGCCTAGATAAAGATGGTTGTGCTCGTTACGTAGTAACTGATGTAACTAAAGATGGCACATTGAAAGGACCAAACTTAGAGCTACTTAAGAGTGTCTGCGAAGTTACCAAAGCTCCAGTGGTCGCCTCCGGTGGTATCTCATCGATTGCGGACATCCAAGCCTTAAGAAACTTAGTTGAGTTTGGAGTTGAAGGTGCGATTATGGGCAAAGCGCTTTATGCCGGCGCATTTACTTTAGAAGCAGCATTGAAAGCAGCAAATTAAATGTCACTTTCGATTCGAATAATTCCATGCCTAGATGTTACGGATGGTCGCGTAGTTAAAGGCATTAATTTCGTAAATCTAATCGACGCGGGAAATCCAACTGAACTTGCACAGAGTTATAACGATGAAGGCGCTGATGAGCTTACTTTCTTGGACATCTCTGCCTCTAGCTCTGGAAGAGAGACGACTATCGAGGTTGTGAAGCGCACTGCGGAGCGCGTTTTCATTCCGCTAACTGTAGGTGGCGGAATTCGTACAGTTGATGATGTAGATAAATTATTAAGAGCCGGCGCAGATAAAGTGAGTATCAATACTGCGGCTATAAATCGGCCAGAATTAATTTCAGAAATTGCGAATAACTTTGGTTCACAGGTTTTAGTCTTATCAGTTGATGCCAGGAGTGCTAATGGGTCATATGAAGTTACAACACACGGTGGAAGAGAGAGCTCAGGACTTGGCGCGATTGATTGGATTAAGCGAGCTTGTGATCTAGGTGTTGGTGAAATTCTGCTTAACTCGATGGATGCTGATGGGACGCGTGCAGGTTATGACATCGAAATGATTTCTAATGTTAGAGCTATCTGTCAGGTGCCACTGATTGCATCAGGTGGTGCCGGAAAGCTAGAAGATTTTGCCGCTGCACTTGATGCTGGCGCCGATGCCTTGCTTGCGGCAAGTGTTTTCCATTTTGGAACTTTTAGAATCTCAGATGTCAAGAATTATCTAAAGCAGCGCGGATATAACGTGCGCGAGAGCGCTCTTAAATAGGGCAAATTCGGATATGAATATTCCAGCTCAAATCAAAGAGGCTCTCTCCAAGGGCCTGATCGCGGCAATTGCGCAGGATGCCCAAAGCCATGATGTCTTAATGATTGCCTGGATGAATGAAGAGGCGCTTCTTAAAACTTTAGAGACCAAGCGAGCTACCTATTTCAGTAGATCACGAAATTCACTTTGGGTTAAAGGCGAAACTTCAGGGCATTTTCAAGAGGTACTCTCAATTAAATTCGACTGCGATGGCGATGCCGTATTAATGCAGGTAAATCAAATTGGCGCTGCCTGTCATACCGGCAAGATGAGTTGCTTTCACAATGATCTTATCTGAATTTCGCGAATACGCGAAGCGTTTTAATGTAATTCCAGTAACTCGCAAATTATTGGCCGATGGCGAGACTCCGATTGGTGTCTATCGAAAATTGGCAAAATTAAAGACAAATACCTTTTTATTGGAATCTGCAGAACACGGCGGAGTTTGGTCGCGCTATTCATTTATCGGCGTAGATTCGGAAGCTACTTTCACTGAGAAAGATGGCCAAGTGTTTTGGCGCGGCACTATGCCAGCTGGCGCTCCTACTGGTGTAGATCCATTGACTGCGCTGCGAATGGCAGCGGCGCATTTACGTTCACCTGAAATTGAGGGTGCACCGACACTTACCGGTGGACTAGTTGGATACATGGCATACGACAGTGTTCGACGGTTAGAGAAGTTGCCAAGCATTTCGCCAGATGATTTAAAGATTCCAGAACTTGAATTTATGTTGACATCAGATTTAGCGGTTATGGATCATGCCGAAGGCACTATCACTTTGATTGCCAATGTAATTAATTGGGATGGCAGCGATGAAAGAGTCGATGAAGTTTATGAATTAGCAGTGAAGCGCCTTGATCGAATGCAATCAGATTTACAAACTCCACTACCTGGACTATTAGCTTTCGTCGATGAGAGAAACGCTCCTCAGTACGAGCGCAATACTTCAGAAGCGGAATTTTTTAATAAAGTCGCACAGGTAAAAGAAGAGATCAAATCTGGTGAGGCCTTCCAAGTGGTAATCTCGCAAAGATTTGCGGCAGAGTGCAGTGCTGATTCCATCGATGTCTATCGAATGCTACGACTTCATAATCCAAGTCCATATATGTTCTTCTTGCGCTTTGATGATGGGCTTGATGTGGTTGGTTCTAGCCCAGAAGCTTTAGTGAAAGTTACTGAAGGCAAGGTAATGGTGCATCCAATTGCAGGCACTCGTCGCCGTTCAGATTCACCAGAACAGGATGAGAAAATCGCACAGGAGTTGCTCGCTGATCCTAAAGAGCGCGCCGAACATTTAATGTTGGTTGATCTTGGACGAAATGATTTGGGTCGAGTCTGCAATCCAGGTACTGTTGAAGTAGTCGAATTTATGAATATCGAACGCTTCTCTCATGTTATGCATATTGTTTCTACAGTAACTGGAGATCTGGCGAGAGATAAAGCGCCAATCGATGCGCTCTTTTCCACTTTTCCAGCTGGAACTTTATCTGGTGCACCAAAGCCTCGAGCGATGGAGATAATTGAAGAGCTCGAACCAAATCGTCGTGGACTTTATGGTGGTGCACTTGGCTATATAGATTTTCGCGGAAATATTGATACCTGTATTGCAATTCGCACTGCAGTAATAAAAGACGGCAAAGCATACGTACAAGCAGGTGCCGGTATTGTCGCTGATTCGGATGCCTCCGCTGAGAATCAAGAGTGCTTAAATAAGGCAGCGGCAGTGCTTGGAGCGGTCAACGCCGCAAATAATTTGCGAGTGGCCAAATGAGAGATTTATTAGGCTTTCTAGTAACGACCGGTTTAACTTTAGCTCTCATTGTTTATATCGGAAGTAAGCGTAAGAAAAGTTCTAGATATGAACGAACACCGCATGCGACTACAGATTGGCAGAAATTAGATAACGGAATCGATCCCACCAAATGAGCGTTTTAGATTCCATAATTGAAGGAGTGCGTGAAGATTTAGCAGCGCGCAGGATGCCGCTCTCTAAATTGCATGAATTATTGGAGGCCGCACCAGCACCGATATTGCCGAATTTTCCGTTAAACAAAATGTCGGTTATTGCCGAAGTGAAGCGAAAATCTCCAAGCAAAGGCGAATTAGCCGATATTCCTGAGCCCGCAAAATTGGCAGTTCAATATCAACAGGCGGGAGCCGCGGCAGTGTCTGTCTTAACCGAGCAGCGTAGATTTAATGGCTCTTTGGCAGATTTCGATGCGGTAAGAAGTGAAATCGCTTTACCTTTGCTCCGAAAAGATTTTATGGTTGATGAGTATCAATTCTATGAAGCGCGGGCACATGGCGCGGATTTAGTTCTCTTGATTGTGGCTGGACTATCAAAATCTCAGTTATCAGATTATTTTGCACTTGCCACTGAATTGGGTATGAAATCTCTAATAGAAGTACATACGCATGATGAGTTAGAGGCAGCGATGGAAATTAGCCCCGAGATTGTGGGGGTTAATTCACGAAATTTAAAAACTTTAGAAGTGGACACTTCCGCATTTAAAGAATTGATTCCTCGGATCCCGTCAGAGTTAATCAGAGTGGCCGAATCAGGAATCTCAACTAGAAGTGATGTGCAGGTGGCCGAAGTTGCCGGCGCAAATGTGATTTTGGTTGGGGAGGCGCTGGTGAGAGCGGGAGATCCAATCTCAAGTATGCGCGAATTATTTGGCGCAAAGTAGGATTCCGACCATGACTTTTGATGGACACTTTGGCCAGTATGGTGGCCGTTTTGTTCCTGAAGCGTTGGTTCCTGCGCTGGAAGAGTTAGCGGCAGCCTTTGAAGCAGCAAAAAATGATCCAGTTTTCCAATCCGAATTAGATCATCTTCATAAAACTTACTCAGGTCGACCTTCAATTCTCACTGATGCCAAACGTTTCTCAAAATTCTGCGGTGGCGCTCAGATTCTGCTTAAGCGCGAAGATTTAAACCACACAGGTTCTCACAAAATTAATAATGTGCTTGGTCAAGCTCTACTTACAAAACGTATGGGTAAACCAAGAATTATTGCTGAGACTGGCGCTGGTCAACATGGCGTGGCCTCGGCAACTGCCGCTGCCTTACTTGGACTTGAATGTGTTGTGTATATGGGAGAAGAGGACACTAAACGCCAAGCGCTAAATGTGGCGCGCATGAAATTACTTGGCGCAGAAGTGATTCCAGTTACCTCTGGCTCTCGAACTTTAAAAGATGCCATCAATGAAGCGATGCGTGATTGGGTAACTAATGTTGAAACCACACATTACTTGTTAGGTACCGTTGCTGGACCACATCCATTTCCAGAGATGGTGCGAGATTTTCATAAAATTATCGGCGAAGAGGCGCGTCAACAAGTTCTAGATTTAACTGGCAAATTACCAGATGCTGTTTTGGCTTGTGTTGGCGGTGGTTCTAATGCCATTGGAATTTTCCATCGCTTCATTTCAGATAGCCAAGTTAGATTAATTGGATTGGAAGCAGGCGGCGATGGCATCGAAACTGGACGCCATGCATCTTCAATTAGTGGTGGCAGCGTGGGAGTTCTGCACGGTACACGTACCTATGTTTTACAGGATGAAAATGGCCAGACTATTGAGTCGCATTCAATAAGTGCCGGACTTGATTATCCAGGCGTTGGGCCAGAACATGCGATTTTAAATGACACCGGTCGTGCCGAGTATCGATCAATTACAGATGCCGAAGCGATGGAAGCTTTTTCATTACTCTGCAAAACCGAGGGCATCATTCCGGCAATTGAAACAGCCCATGCACTTGCTGGTGCCATAAAAATTGGAAAAGAACTTGGCCCAGAGGCAATCCTGCTGATTAATCTTTCAGGCCGTGGAGATAAAGATGTCCAAACCGCAGCAAAGTATTTTGGAATTCCACTCGAATGACCGCTTTAGATAATTTATTTAAAAACCCTGGAACTAAATTAATCGGTTACATACCAGCAGGTTTTCCCACAATTGCAGGCGCTAAAGAGATTATTAAAGCGATGGTAGATGGTGGAGTTGATGCTATCGAAGTTGGATTTCCATATAGCGATCCCATTATGGATGGTCCAACTATTCAAGCTGCGGCAGATAAAGCGTTGGCAAATGGCACTTCAGCTAATGATGTAATGGAGACTTTAAAATTTGCCGCTAGCTTGGTGCCAGCTGTAATCATGAGTTACTGGAATCCGATTGAGAAATATGGCGTTGAGAAATTTGCTTCAAGTTTGGCGGCCGCAGGAGGCAGCGGAACCATCACTCCAGATTTAACTTTTGATGAAGCAGATAAGTGGCTGGCCGCCTGCAACAACAAGTCGTTAAATCCAATCTTTGTGATTGCACCAAGCACAATTGATGCGCGACTGGAAAAAGTTCTGGCAAGTTGTGGTGGTTTTGTTTACGCCGCCTCACTTATGGGCGTGACTGGCGCACGTACTGAAATCTCTAATGCAGCAGAAACGCTAGTTAGCAGAGCAAGGAAATTTACTAAGCTGCCAATTGCGGTTGGTTTGGGTGTATCGACTCCAGAACAAGCAGCAGGGGTAGCTAAATATGCTGACGGAGTAATCGTTGGCAGCGCATTTATTAATGCAGTGCAAAGCGCGCCAGATTTCGCCGCGGGGCTCGCTGCCGTTAAGAGATTGGCGGAAGAACTCAAAGCTGGAATCACTGGTTAAGATTAGGAACTCGAAAGGAAGATGATGGCGACTCCAAAGAAAGACAATGTAACTCGCAATTTGGTGATTGGAATGATTGCGCTAGTTGTTCTAGTAACAGTTAGCGTCTCTTTCACTAGCAATAAGTCCAAGGCGAATGTTGCAACCCCTTCCGCAGTTGACAAAGCTGAAGGATATGGAATTGTCTTTAATAAAGGCTTAGCCAGAGTTCCGAAGGTGGATATTTGGGAGGATTTCCAATGCCCAGTCTGCCGCGACTTTGAAGCGGTAAACAATCAGCAGATCACCGACTGGATTACTAACAAGAAGATTGTGGCGGTCTTCCATCCTCTCTCATTTATTGGTGCCGAATCTGCATATATGGCTAATGCCGCAGCTTGCTCTGCTGATGAAGACAAGTTCTTGCCATTCCATGCAGCGCTTTATGCAAACCAAGCTTCGGCTGAAAATTCTGGGCAATGGAATTCAGCTTCTCTGATCGCACTTGGTGCAAATGTTGGCATCACATCTAAATCATTTACAGATTGTGTAACTAATGGAAAATACCAAGGTTGGGTTACCAATATTGCAAATGATGGACAGGATAAGAAGATTAATTCAACCCCTACCGTGCTAATCAATGGCAAAGAGATAGAACGCACTCAAGCAAACTACTTTGATGCAGCTACATTCTCTAAGCTGGTTTTCAAGAAGTAATTGATCGCGCGTTATATTCCCACACCTTCAGTATCGCAATTTACTGTTGGCCCATTAACGATTCATGCCTATGCGCTCTGCATTATTTTAGGCGCAACGGCCGCTATTTGGATCTCTAATAAGCGATATCTAGCTGCCGGTGGTTCACCACATGTAATTAGCGATTTAGCAATCTGGGTAATTCCAGCTGGAGTAATTGGTGCCCGAATTTATCACGTAATAACTTCACCGGAATATTTCTTTGGCGCAAATGGAAATATCACTGATATCTACAAGATTTGGGAGGGTGGCCTTGGAATCTGGGGTGCTATCGCTGGCGGTGCTTTAATTGCTTACTGGAAATATAACCGCGAAATTTCTTTTGATTCTCTTTTAGATGTATTGGCACCAGGTTTATTGGTTGCACAAGGTATCGGCAGATTCGGTAATTGGTTTAACGCTGAACTTTATGGAAGTCAGACCAATTTGCCTTGGGCTTTACAACTACCAAATGGGCTTACCTATCACCCCACCTTTTTATACGAAGCTATCTGTAATTTTGCGTTAGCGCTTTATTTGATAAAACGTACTGGCAAATATCCGGCTGGTTCAATTTTCGCGATGTATGTGGTGGGTTATTGCACTTATAGATTCATTATCGAGGGAATCCGCATAGATACTGCGCACTCCTTGCTAGGTCTGCGTCTTAATCAATGGGTGAGTTTGATAATAGGCGGGGCGGCACTTATAAAATTGCGAAAAATTCTGGGGTCTAAAGGATAGTATTTAAATATGCCTCTCAATGAAACCATGCGTAGCAACCAAGAGCATCGCGCACATCGGGCCGGTTGGTTGCGTGCAGCAGTGCTTGGGGTAAATGACGGCTTAATCTCAACTGCATCTTTGATGGTCGGTGTTTCAGCGGCAATGCAGAGCGATAGCGTAATTATCACGACAGGTCTAGCCGGTATTGCAGCTGGCGCACTTTCTATGGCAGTCGGAGAGTATGTATCAGTACGTTCGCAAGTAGATATTGAAGAATCAGATCGCGCCTTAGAAGAGAATCAACATGCAACAAATCCAGAAGGTGAATTCTTAGAGCTAGTTCAAATTTATATGAAACGTGGCTTGAGTGAAGATTTAGCTAAACAAGTTGCAGAGCAGATGCATGCACACAATGCAATCGGAACTCATTTACGAGATGAACTTGGTCAGTTCGAACATACAATGGCAAGGCCGGTACAAGCATCTATTGCTTCCGCACTTAGTTTTACTACAGGTGGCTTGATACCGTTTATTGGTTTCTACTTACCGTTATTTGAAAGCAATGCCATTCGCATTACCGCGGTAACGATAGTTGGGCTAACGGTGGCGGGCTTTATCTCGGCAAAAACCGCCGGGACTCACTTAGTAAAGGCAACCGCGCGCGTAGTAATCGGTGGCATCATCGGCATGGTGATCACTGGCGCTATCGGAGCATTTGCGCACACTGCTGGCCTATAGGCTATCCAGAAGGCGAGATCGTGACAGATTCCAACGGGTAATCTTTAGAAATCTTTACCGCTTTTCGCCTCCTTGTTGCTAACCTTTGCACTCACCAGGGCCAAGGTCGTCCCATCACTTATTAAGAGGGGGCTCTGGAATGCTTTCAAATAATTACCCAGCAGCACAAGGTCTTTACGATCCTGCCAACGAACACGATGCATGCGGCGTCGCGATGGTGGCAACTCTTAATCGCGAAGCTGAGCATGAAATTGTTCAGAAAGCGCTACGCGCACTTGAGAACATGGAGCACCGCGGCGCAACTGGTGCAGATCCTGACACCGGTGATGGCGCTGGAATCTTAATTCGAATCCCTGATGAATTTTTCAGAGGAGTAGTGGATTTCAAATTACCAGAAGCCGGAAAGTATGCAGCTGGTCTTGCATTTATTGAACAAGGCGCAAACGTCCGTGCGGAAATTGAAAAGTTAGCGTCAGAAGAGAATTTAATTATTTTAGGTTGGCGAGAAGTGCCGACAGATTATAAAACTCTTGGCAAGACCGCAATCAGTGTGATGCCGAAATTCGAAGAGCTCTTTATCGCGGGCAAGAATGGAGAGTCAGGCTTAGTTCTGGATCGAATGGCTTTCTGTCTTCGCAAACGAATCGAACACTCGCTTCCAATTTACTTCTCATCTTTATCTACCGCCACAATCGTTTACAAAGGAATGCTTACCACAGCGCAGTTAAGCCAGTTCTATCCAGATTTAAATGACCCAAGAGTCAAATCGCCAATGGCGATTGTCCACTCTCGTTTTTCAACTAATACTTTTCCATCTTGGCAGCTCTCGCACCCATATCGATAT